>WSYG01000019.1 GCA_009773735.1 Erysipelotrichaceae bacterium | reverse complement strand
CATCAAGGACAAAGACATTCAATCTATCTTGGCTTTCTATACAAATCCAATCTATGCGAAGATTGCTAAAGGTGAAATCCATCATGAATTCCCGTTTTATGCTTTATTGGGTACAGAAGTCATCCATGGATATATGGATATGGTGGCCTTTACATCAGAGGAAACGATTCTCATCGATTTTAAGACAGATCGTGTTGATTCAAAAGAAGTTTTACTCGAGTTGTATACCGATCAGCTCAGAGATTATGTTCGTGTACTGCAACAAATGCGACCCAATAAACCGGTTAAAGCATACATGTATTCATTGGCTTTAAAGTCTTATGTTGAAGTGCATTGATTTAGTAAGCGCTTAAGCCCATTCTTTCGTCATTCTTGCTTGAGAACTATTGATGACTCCAGTATAATGAGTCCATTATGTCCATAACCAGAAACAGCACCACAGGTAAAACTGCATTACTTACATCCGCACTTATTTGGGGTATTTCTTTTGTGGCAGTTCAAGAAGCACTTAATCGAGGATGGACTCCTTTTATCTTATTGGCATTCAGAGGATTATTGGCCTCTGCTGCCATAAGTTTAGTTGCCTTTAGAAGACCTTTTTGGAGAAACAAAGGATTGATGCTATATGGCTTTCTGGCAGGGGTGGTTTTATTTGTCGGCTTTGTTTTTCAGACCTATGGTCAAATCTATTCAACTGTCTCCAACGCATCATTCATCACTGTCCAATATGTCGTGTTTATACCTTTATTGATGTTTAGAAAACGTAAGATTACTACCAGTGTAATCTTGGGTGTTGGTCTATCGGTGATCGGTACAGGCTTTTTAACATTAAACGATTCATTTTCATTTCAACTAGGAGACGTTTTACTGGTAGCTTGTGCAGTTGTTTTTGCCTTACATATCGTGGTCATTGAAAAACTGGCCAAATACAATGATGTGATGGCAGCGACACTAATTCAGGTCTTTACAGTAAGCATTTTAGGCTTTGGAATTTCGGCCTTTACGCAACCTGTTATCCCTACAGAAGGCTGGATTTATGTGTTGTATGCGGGATTATTTGCGAGTGGTTTAGCCTTCTTACTTCAGATTTATGGACAGAAACATGTCAACTCTACCATATCAGGAATCCTCTTAGCCTTTGAAGCTTTGTTTGGGGCATTGGGTGCAGTACTGATTTTGCATGAACCTTTCAGTAAAAACACATTAATTGGTGGTTTTTTAATGATGTGTGCTGTTTTTATGGTTGAACTTGGACCTAGAATAGGAGTAAAATTAAAAAGAGGTGATTATGACTGAACTGACTTTCTTAACTGAGATTATCGATGAAAGAAAAGGCAATCATGCATGTGCTTTCAATGGTTTTCTCGAAGATTATCTGGAGATCATAGATGAAAGTCCTATCAGAGAAACACTAAGAACTTTAGTTGCTTTAAACCCTGATTTTAGAATCATGATTGGATATCATTTTGATATCCAAGCAGAGGCGGTCTCCAATCAGATCATACGTTATAAAGACATCGCCAAACTTCCGGCTCATCCTTTTGTTTTGCCGATGTTTGTATATGGTTTGGATACCAACGATGAGCCAGTCGGGTTTATACTCGCTGATCCTCTATCAGAAACCTATACTGTCCTTAAAGGTTTATATTACGCGATCACAGAAAACAAGGCACTCTTAGAAAGCCTTAGAAATAGTATCATTGTTGCCCACCTCAATGAGGTTGGATTAAAAGTCATCACTCAACTTACCAAGCGTGAGATCAAATGCGGGGCTGCCCAAAGATTCATCGACTCACAGTATTATACAGATCTTAATGCACTAAAAAACCTTATCAAAGCAGAAGCAGAAACTCTACAAACAAGAATCAAAGAAGACTTCAAAGAGCATAAACATCGTGCACCTTTGATTTATAAGGCTGTGACATCTTGGTTCTTGATGAAGAAAGTATTATATGTTCAAACGATGATGAATCGTCATCTGTTGGATAAAGAGTGTGGGGGAGATGTGAAGAAACAAAGACATCAAGCCAAATTGAATGCAGACTCTGTAACTTTCATTGCCTATAGTGAACTTTGGAGATTGATCAGTCACCTTTTTATATGCGATCGATTAATTTTTCTTCGAGAATTGTTTGGTGTTGGATCAAGTGAGCAGACCCAAGCGTTTGATTGCCCAAAACTTGCATGAGATCATCACGATCACACACAAACCTCATCAACGCATTGAATCCATTCTCCTCAAATGTGGTTTCTCTTAAAGATTCACGATTGTATCTTTTAACGATATCGATTTTTTCAATTGGGATACGTACGAAGTATTCGTTCATTTTTACCAATTCACATAACATAGTTTTTTTTAGGGCTTGTATGACAGAATCCATATAGGCGTGGACCAAACCGTTGATACCGAGTTGAGTTCCGCCATAGTATCGAATCACGACAGCTACGATATCGATGATTTCTTGTTCCTTCAAGACCTTAAGTTCTGTCTTTCCAGCAGTACCTGGCACTTCCCCATCATCTCCAGTTCGCTCTTCTGTATTAGATCGATAAGCATAGGTGATGTGGGTGGCTTCAGGATGTTGAGATCTTAATTGAGTTAAAAGCACCTTAACTTCCTCAAATGAAAAAACACGCTCAAGATGGGTGATAAATTCAGAGTGCTTAATGTTTAAGATATTGCGTGTGTTAAAATGTATACGGTACGACATCTATGTCAAGTATACCATAGGGGGTTGTGATGATACAGCGATATTCCAGAAAGCAAATGAGTGATCTTTGGACTGAAGAAGCAAAGTATAATGCTTGGCTCAAAGTCGAATTGGCTGTATGTGAAGTGCTTGCCCATGACGGTAAAATAACGAAAGAAGAACTTGTTGCCTTAAACAAAGCTTCCTTTTCTATCGAGCGAATCAATGAACTTGAGAAAGAAACCAAGCATGATGTGGTTGCCTTTACACGCGCTGTTTCTGAGAGTTTAGGGGATGAGAAACGCTGGATCCATTATGGATTGACAAGCACGGATGTGGTCGATACTGCGACAGGTCTCATCATGAAAGATGTCAATGCTTTATTAAGAGCTGATCTTGTGGCTCTGCGTGAAGTGCTAAAGAAACAAGCTTTGAGATATAAAATGACCCCTTGTATGGGACGAACTCACGGGATACATGCGGAAATTACCAGCTTTGGTTTAAAGTTTGCCTTATGGTTTGAAGAATTCAATCGTCAACTTAAGCGTTTCGATGAAGTTTGTAAAGACATCGAATGTGGAAAAATATCAGGTGCTGTTGGGAATTGTTTATACACAGGTGTTGAGCTTCAAGATGATGTGTGTCAGATTTTAGGGATGCAAAGTGCACCCATCTCTACGCAAACCTTACAACGTGATCGACATGCGGCCTACATGAGCGTTTTAGCTTTGATCGCAACCAGTCTTGAAAAAATCGCAATAGAGTTTAGGCATTTACAAAGAACAGAAGTTAGAGAAGTTGAAGAAGGTTTTAGTGCTGGTCAAAAAGGGTCTTCAGCCATGCCTCATAAACGCAATCCAATTTCATTTGAAAACATTGCTGGATTATCAAGAGTCATAAGAGGATATATGATGAGTGCCTATGAAGATATCCCGCTTTGGCATGAACGTGATATATCGCATTCATCCGTAGAACGCATTATCTTTCCTGATGCGACCATTCTTTTGGATTATATGTTAAATCGAATGACAGGTTTAATCAGCAATATCCAAGTGTTTGAAGATAACATGCTAAAAAACATTGAGTTGACACAAGGTGTGATATTTGCTCAAAGAGTCATGAATAAACTGATTGATGAGAAAGCATTCTCTAGAGAGAAAGCCTATGACTTGATTCAACCTTTAGCAATGATTGCTTGGACTCAACACAAAGCATTCAAAGGACTTATAAGTCAAGATGAAGTGATCTCTTCTGTATTAACTCAAGAAGAAATTGAGTCTTGTTTTACATTAGAGTTTTACTTAAGACATGTAGATGCCATATATAAAAGAGTTGGTCTATAAGGAGGACCTTTATGAGTGAAAAATTAAACGCATTGAAAACAGAAGGACGAAATCCAAAAAGCTTAAATTTAGATCAGATGAGTCCCTTAGAAATCGTAACCTTAATGAACGATGAAGACAAACACGTCTTAGAAGGCATCAAAGCGCAATTGCCAAACATCGCATTAGGCATTGAACTTATGACTCAAACCATTCAAAACGGAGGACGTTGTTTGTATTTTGGGGCTGGAACATCAGGACGCTTAGGTGTTTTGGATGCCTCGGAATGTTTACCAACCTTTGGATTAAAAGATGAGATCCAAGGCATTGTGGCAGGTGGTGATGTTGCGTTGAGGAATGCTGTAGAAGGCATAGAAGACTCAGAAAGTGCCATTGTAGAAGACTTAAAGAAACTTAATGCATCACCTAAAGATTGTTTTATCGCCATCGCTGCATCAGGCAGAACACCTTATGCATTAGCTGGTTTAAGATATGGTAAAGAATTGGGTGGTAAAACCATTGGAATTTCTGCCAATCCACATTCAAAGATGTCAGAAATCGCAGATGTATCCATCGATGTGGGAGTCGGTCAAGAAATACTCACAGGTTCAACCCGTTTAAAATCAGGCACAGCTCAAAAGATGGTGTTGAATATGTTGTCTACAGCAACCATGGTAAGACTCGGAAAAGTATACTCAAATCTTATGGTCGATGTGATACCTGTCAACATTAAGCTCTATGATCGGGCTAAACGCATTGTTATGAGTGCTACAGATTGTTTAGAAGATGTGGCTGAAAAAACGCTAAAAGAATGCGATCAAAAACCCAAACTAGCCATCGTTATGATCAAAACAGGTTGTACAAAAGAAGACGCCTTGAAGCGTCTTGAGAAAGCCAATGGATTTATAAGAAAAGCAATCTTATAGAAAACGAGCTAACCAACCAATGATGACCCCACCTAGTATCAAAAATGTGGGGTTTATTTTTGTTTTAATCAATAAGAACATGGATATCGGAGCCAACACCAACAACCAATTCTCTCTATAACTCCATGCAACATCAAAAGCAACTTTCATCATGAGTGCCAATGAAGCCAATTTTAAACCATCTAAGAAAGTCTTTAATGAAGCATTTTGACTCAATTTCTTAAATAAAGGATGTAAGAAATAAACCAAGAGGAAAGCAGGCAAGAAGATCCCAACTGTTGCGACCAAACCGCCAACCCATCCATGAAGCAAAACTCCAATGGCAGTTGCGGTTGTGAAGACAGGACCAGGCGTTAGTTGTCCAATGGTTAACGCATCCATGATTTCTTTAAGGGTCAACACTTGACGTATGTCCATGAATTCAGTTTTGATGAAGGCTAGTAAGACATAACCACTTCCATATAGAATGGATCCAATCTTAAGAAAGATCAGAAATAGAGTCAGTAGACTAATGGGTTCCAAAACATAAGCTCTTCTTTTACTTAATAGAAAGAATAATAGCCCTGTCATCAGTAAGATCGCCAATTCATTGATAAAGAAAGAAGCTACAAAAGCAACGATCAACACAAACCATTGTGTCGTATTCTTTAGGATAGGCTTAGAAAACTTGATGATGACACTTAGGATCAACCCCAACATAACAGGACCTACCCCCAAGAGTGCACTATACACTGAAGGAATGGATCCGTATTCAATAAGCAATGAAGTTAATGCCAGAACCATAAGTGTAGCAGGCAGAATAAAGGAAATTCCAGCTACCAGCATACCTTTTCCTTTACCTCGCAAATAACCAATATGCAAAGCCATCTCAGTTGAATTGGGACCAGGTATTAGATTGGTAAAACCCATCATGGTCAAAAATTCGTCTTGAGACAACCATTGTCTCTTTTCAACGAATTCTTTTTCCATCATGGCGATATGGGCAGCAGGTCCACCAAAAGCAAAAGTACCAAGTTTTAGAAAGATTAGAGCGATTTCTTTAAGAGGGGTCATAAACAGAGCCTTTCTTAATGTTTAAGCAGGGTTTTATTGAAAAAAACCGCAAAAGCGGT
Organism: Erysipelotrichaceae bacterium; assembly: GCA_009773735.1. Lineage (GTDB taxonomy): Bacteria > Bacillota_I > Bacilli_A > Erysipelotrichales > Erysipelotrichaceae > UBA2212. Next base: position 26,297 of record WSYG01000019.1, on the reverse strand, counting down.
TATAAGTACTGACTAACAACTAAAACACAAGCATCTATGGCTTCAAGATCTAACTCTTTAGCCTTAGCTAACAATTCATCACTGATCGTTCCAGGTTGAAGCCAAATGGTTTTGATGCCTAGATCTTTGATGGTTTGTAGATACTGGATACCTATAGTTGGATTAACAACGAATACAACGACTTCAGGCACTGTCGGTGTGTTTTCTAGTCGCTCATAAATGATCTCATTAAACAAGCTTGTATACTTTGGATTAACAGGAAAAGCAACTTTATGTTTCTCACGAAGTTTGCGTAAAATCTTATTGGCATAAGAGTCAAAATCCTGATTGACCCCAAGGACCGCGAAGGTTTGACTGTCTTTTAAAATGGTTAGTGGATTGTTCATATATCTATTTTAACAAAATATGATGAAGTTTAAAGCAGTATACCTTAAAATAGATATAAGGGGTCACTATGAAACCATTTAAGCTTGGACTTTTAGGTTACGGAAAGATGGGAAAAGCTTTGATTGATGGGTTGATCACACAAGGATTTTTAGACGAAACCAACCTTTTTGTATATACGCCACATTCATCACCAAAAGCCAAATCAGATCATCCTGGAGTGAATATTTGTTTGGATTCCTATGAGATGTGTGAAAAAAGCGACATCATCCTTTTGGCAGTCAAACCACAGATTTTGCCTTCAGTTCTAAGGATTTTAAGAAATCACTTAAAAAACAAGGTCATCATATCAATTGCGGCAGGAATCACCACAGAGAATTTGGTTGCGATGGTAGAACCAAGTACACAAGTCATAAGGGTCATGCCAAACCTGGCTGTTGAAGTTCAAGAGGGTGTCATTTTATTAAGCAAAGCACACAATTTGAATCACGAAAATTTGAATATCTGTGCGGTCATGTTTTCAAAGTTGGGCTTGGTTGTTTTGATTGATGAAAATAAGATGGACATCGGGTCTGTGTTGATCGGCAGTGGTCCTGCTTTCTTGGCCTACTTCATCAATGCGATGAAATTGGGTGCTTCCGGACAATTCAGCGATAAAGAGACTTACAGAATGCTCTATCACACCATTACAGGAACCATTGCTTACCTACAAGAGAACAATATGGATCCACAAGATCTGATTGAAAGAGTGTGTTCACCCAATGGTTCTACGATTGAAGGCATCCAATCATTAAGGGATGACGGAGTTGAAAACCAAATCGTACATGCGGTGCGTCAATCTGAAGCACGTGCTAAAGCACTAGGAAAAATTTAACTTGTTAGAAAAGAGTAATGTTTGACATTTAACCTTCATTTCTTTATGATAGACTCACAAACCAAGGAGAACACATGAGTAAAATCGCGATCGTAACAGATTCGGGGACCAGCATTACACCTAAGCAAGCTGAAGAACTAGGTATATTCGTAGCCCCTTTGCAGGTCATAATTGACGGAACAGAATTTCAGGATCTAATTACACTTCAACCAAAGGATATCGTAGAAGCCCTTAGGGCTAAAAGAGACATCAAAACCTCTCAACCTAATGTAGGCTTTGTCGAAGATCTTTTTCATCGTTTAAAAGCTGAAGGTTATGATCATGTGATCGTTGTTTCGCTGTCATCCGTTCTTTCTGGGACATATCAAACTTTCCGTTTAGGTGCAATCAATGCAGAAGTTGAAAGCATGACCAGTATTATCGATACCTTTTCGATTTGTGGACCATGTAAACACGCAGTCATCGTCGCCAAGAGAATGGCAGATGAAGGCAAGAGCGTTGAAGAAATCGTTCATATCGTCAATATCATCGCCAAAGATTCCAGAACCTACATCTTGCCTGATAACCTTGAACAACTGATCCATGGTGGTCGTGTTAAAGGCGCTACTGCATTACTGGGAACTCTATTAAAAATTAAATTACTATTGAAGATCGATCATGAAGTTCCTGCCATCGAAAAACTCGATACCGCAAGAACCGATGTTAAACTATTCCAAGCCATTGTAGAAGATATGAAAGCGCGCGGCAATTCGCCAAAGACCCACAAGATCTATTTACCTAACTGTGAATCTGCGGATCGTGCCGAAGCCTTCAAAGCTTATCTAAATGAAAAAGATCCTGGATATGAATTTGAATTCATTGTCTTACCTGCAGGAGTTGCTGCACACACAGGTTTTGCGTTTGGTGTTCAACCTGTTCTAAAAGCCTAATTGATTCTTAAAGCCACATCAGTGGCTTTTTATATGAGGTGTATGATATACAAAAAAAACCGAGTTTGTTACTCGGTTTTTCCATGTCTTGTTTTAAAGCTGTGTTTATTCGGATAGGATCCATGACTGTCATTCGCATAACGGCGTTTAGGTTCCATAGCTGGATTCTTTAATTCAAAGGCTTTGATCTTATAGCCTTTGATCGTTCCTTCATTCATGATGCGCAATACATCTTCTAGGAATTCCAGAGGAACTTCCACTGTTGTATTGTTTTCAGAGATGCGGATCTTACCGATATCTTGTCCAGAAATGCCAGTTGATTCAGCAATTGCAGATACGATATGAGCAGGGGCAACATTGTGTTTGCGTCCAACATCCATTTGGACAGTGGCTGTCGCAACACGTTTAGCACGTTTGGTCGTATTGATGGGTTCTTTGATTTCAGTGAAGATATCATTACCTACCAGTTTAAACAATAACGCATGGGCCAATTCAATTGGGGATAGACCTCCATCCATCAACTTCTCGGTCAATGCTTTTATTTCTACAGGTATGTCATTTTTCTGTAGAGACTTCATGACGTCTTGAGTCAAATGGGTAAAGCGTACTGCTTGGATTTCAGCTAAGGAAGGTAAATTCTTCTTAGCGATACTGGCTTTTGTTAGTCTTTCTAATATGGTCAGTACGTTGCGTTGGCGCGGTGTGATCAAAGTAACAGATAGACCTTCTTTACCAGCACGGCCTGTACGACCGATACGATGAACATAGTATTCAAGTTCTTGAGGAACATCATAATTCACAACGATATCCAAATCATCAACATCGATCCCGCGGGCAGCGACATCGGTACATACCAAGATGTTTAACTTCTTGGCTTTGAAGCGATCCATAACGATCGTACGCATTTCTTGTTTGAGATCACCGTGGATGGCAGCACTGTTGTAGCCTTTTGAGCCCAGTAGAGCGGCGATATCATCGACCATCTTCTTTGTATTACAGAAGACCATACAAGAATCTGGTCTGTAGAATTCAAGCAGCTGAACCAGTGTATCGGCTTTTGAGCCTTGGCTGACTTCATAGGCGACTTGTTGAATCAAGTTGACGGTCATTTCTTTTTGAGCGGTCTTGATGTGGATTGGATGATTCAGGTATTCATCCGTGATGTTTAGGATTTCACGAGGCATCGTGGCGGAAAACAATAAGAATTGTTTTTCTGACGGTAAAGATTTTAAGATCTCTTCGATGTCTTCTTTAAAGCCAAGCTTCAGCATCTCATCAGCTTCGTCTAGGACGAATGCTTTTAAGTCACTGAAACGCAAGGTTTTGCGTTCCATATGATCCATGACTCGTCCAGGGGTCCCAACAATGATGTCGGCTCCACCTTTTAGATCGCGAATCTGTGAACTGATGGGTTCTCCACCGTAGATGGAGACTATGCGTATGCCTTCTTTATATTTAGCGAACTTTCTGAGTTCGTTGGTGACCTGTAAGGTTAACTCACGGGTTGGGGTTAGGATCAATACCTGAGGGATCCGTCTTTCGAGCTTTTGAAGATTCTCAATCAACGGGATGCCATAAGCCGCTGTCTTACCGGTTCCGGTTTGACTTTGTCCAATGATATCCTTGCCTTCCAATATCAAGGGAATTGTTTTCTCCTGGATATAGGTACAATCTTCGTAGCCCATCTCGTCAATGGCTTTTAGTGCTTCACTGCTTATGCTTAATTCATTAAATTTCATTTTTTCTCATTTCTGTGCTGACATACCGCATGATTATAACACGGATTGCAGTCTTTGTGTAAACTATCGAAGTGCATAGGACTAGGTGTGCCCAACACCCAAAAGTCCTTATCAAAGCATGAGTTCATGCGGTTTTTATCTCATTTTTTACAGGGTTCCTGAAGCTCTGTTTTTAACTAAAATGAAAACACTTCCCGCATTCATTATATAAAGGGTTAAACTGAATGTATAGCATGTTTCCTTGAAGGAGGATAATAATGACGAAAATTCCAGTAATATTGGATGTCGATACAGGAATTGATGATGCTTTAGCGATCCTGTTGACCATAGATCAACCGAATTTGCAACTCTTAGGTATTGCTTGTGTATATGGGAATGGACCCATAGAAGAGACGTATCGTAATACCAGATCTATCGCAAAAGTGTTGAATATAAAAGTGCCCATCTCAAAAGGGTCTGCTTATCCGATGATCAACAAGATCCTACATAGCCGTGAGGTTAGATCGCTTAAGGATTTTGGGACATTGAAAATTGACCTAGACGCTGAAAAACATGTGATGTTGGCTTCTGCGATGTATGTCAAACTTTTGGGTGAAACCATAGAACCTGTGACAATCATTGCGACAGGTCCATTGACCAATGTGGCTCATGTGATCCAAAATCATCCTGAATTGTTACCAAATATCAAAGCCATCAGTTTTATGGGAGGTTCTTTATCCGTAGGCAACATCACTCGCTTTGCTGAATTCAATGCCTATAGTGATCCGGAAGCCTTAAACATCGTGTTAAATTCTAATTTGCCTTTAACGATGGCAGGACTAGACATCACAAGATCCACTCTTATCACATCTAAAGATATTCTTAAGAAAGTTAAGACTCCTAATCCAACACAAAAGATCTTCATCGATCTCATTGATTTTTACACTGAAAAGAATAAACATAAAGAAAATCTAGAAGGGATTCAAATTCATGATTCATTTGCGGTCATGGCTGTTTCTAAGCTCGAGATGTTTGTTGGGGAAATGAAACCCATCACAGTCAACATCTCAAAAGATGAACGAAGAGGTGAGATAACAGTTACCAGCGAAGCACCTAATGTGTTTGTATTGAATACCGTGACATCAAAATCAATGATCAATGTGACCGTAGACAGTATTCATCATTTAGAAGTAACCCCATAAACAATGCTATAGAACTTATAAATTCTTGATATAAAATCAAACAAGCAGTGCTTTGAGTGCTTGAATTTTAAGATAGGTATGCTACAATAAATTAGCACTCATATAAGCGAAGTGCTAAAAGGAGAACCACATGGCCCAGAAGAAACAATATAAGGCAGAAACAAAAAGACTGCTGGATCTAATGATCCATTCAATCTACACGCACAAGGAAATTTTCCTACGTGAATTGATCTCCAATGCCTCAGATGCCTTGGATAAGATTTATCATGCCTCTTTACACAATGAAGTCGATATCGATAGAACCAAGTTACAGATCACTTTAGAAATTGATGAGAAGGCTCGTACCCTGATCATTCGTGACAATGGCATTGGGATGACTCAAGCTGAAATCGAAGATAACTTAGGTGTCATCGCAAAATCAGGTTCCAATACCTTTAAGAAAGGTCTTAATGAAGAAGACCAACAAAGTGAAATCGACATCATCGGACAATTTGGGGTAGGTTTTTATTCAGCCTTTATGGTTACGGATAAAGTAGAAGTCATCTCACAAAGCGCCAAAGGTGGCGATAGTGTTAAATTCGAATCTGAAGGCGAAGATGGTTATCGAATCGAAGTCATCGATAAACAACCTATTGGAACCACGGTTAAACTTCATCTTAAAGCAGATGATGAAGGTGAACACTACAGTATTTACTTAGAAAACTATCACATCAAGAGTCTCATTAAGAAATACTCTGACTATATCCGTTATCCCATTAAGATGACGGAAACACAAAAAGACTATGACGATAAAGGTGAAGTTACCGGATCAAAAGACGTCGAAATCACTTTAAACTCGATGATTCCTTTATGGAAAAGAAATAAGAATGACATCAAAGATGAAGACTACAACAGTTTCTATCAAGATAAATTCAACGATTACCAAGCTCCCTCAAAAGTCATACATACCAATCTAGAAGGGGCGTTGAGTTTTGATGCGATGTTGTTTATCCCGTCTCATGTTCCACAGGCTTTCTATACGCAAGATTATCAAGCTGGATTACAGCTTTACAGCCGTGGTGTGTTTATTTTGGATCATGCGAAAGATTTGTTGCCGGATGCCTTTAGGTTTGTTAGAGGTTTGGTAGACTCACCTGACTTATCGCTTAATATTTCCCGAGAAATGCTTCAACATGATCGTCAGCTCAAAGCCATCGCATCTCGTCTTGAGAAGAAGATCAAAGGCGAGCTCTTAGGCATGCTTAAAACAGATCGTGAGAAGTATGAGGCTTTCTATAAGAACTTTGGTTTACAGATCAAATATGGGGCTTATGCTCAATATGGTGCCAATAAAGAACTACTAGAAGATTTGATTCTGTTTGGTTCTTCAAAAGAACTAAAGATGGTATCACTAGAAGAATATGTTGAAAGAATGAAAGAAGATCAGAAAGAAATCTATTATGTGTGTGGTGACAGTTTAGCGAAATGTGATGCTTTACCTCAAACAGAATGGGTCAAAGAAAAAGGCTTTGAAATCTTATATCTGGTTGATGATGTGGATGAATTTATCCTACAAGTCTTTGGGACTTATAAAGAAAAACCTTTTAAAGCCATCAACCAAGGTGAATTAAACATTGGCTCTGATGAAGAAAAGAAAGCTCTGCTTGATAAAGCAGAAGCCAATAAACCTTTATTAGAATCCTTGAAAGAAGCCCTTAAAGATCAAGTCAGTGATGTTCGCTTAAGTAGCCGTTTAAAGACCCATCCAGTGTGTTTGGTATCCGATGAAGGCTTAAGCTTAGAGATGGAAAAGATCCTCTCACAGATGCCTGAAGGGGCTCCTGGCTTAAAAGCCAAACGTATCCTAGAACTCAACTCTGATCATCCTTTGATCAGTGCACTTAGTAAAATATCACCTGATAAAGTAAAAGATTATGCAGAGTTGCTTTATAGTCAAGCATTGCTTATTGAAGGCTTTACCTTAGAAGATCCGGTTAGATTCTCTAATCAATTAGCACAATTGATGATTGATGCCTCAAAATAAAACCTAAATATGAACAGACCTCTTACTACAAAAAAGTATCAAGAGGTTTTTTATAGCTCATTGTTTATCATAAACATATGAAACAAAATAACCTCTAAACAAGATGAATAAGTAAAATTTTATGTTCGTTTTGACTTAATACTAACTTAATATACGCTATGATATAGTTGTGCCATAAGGAGGTAACATTATGAAAAAGATCACAGGTTTCTTATTCAGTCTTATCTTATTGGCCACCATGGGGCTTGGCGTACATGCAGTTGCACCAGCTGATGGAGTTTATGAAGATGGGATCTACTATATGACTGGCGGCCCAAAAGCACCACAAGATACCAGTATGGTCACTGTCTCCGTCATTGGCTCAACGTTAGGACTCATCATTGTAGGTTTTGCGCTTAACCGTAAAATCAAAAAGAACTAGGAAGGCTATGCGATTATTACTGATTGAAGATGAAACACAACTTCTAAATGCCTATGTGAAGGGTTTGAAACAAGACGGGTATGCGATCGATACCGCAAAAGATGGCTTAGAAGCCGTTGAGCTGTGTGAGATCAATACCTATGATTTAATCGTCCTTGATATCAATCTCCCTAAACTAAATGGGATCGAAGTACTTAAACAAGTTCGTGCTTTAAACGAATCTGTTAAGATCATCATCGTCAGTGCCAACCGTTCCATTGAGCAAAGAATAGAAGGACTAGATTTAGGGGCCAACGATTATCTGACCAAACCTTTTGACTTCCAGGAGCTAAAAGCCAGGATCAGAGCCTTGTTGAGACGTGATTTCATATCGCAGCCCAACATCTTGACCTTGAATGATTTCAGATTTGATCTCAATCTACATCAGATTACTTATAAGGATAAGTTAATGATTTTAACGCTTAAGGAATATACGATATTTACCTATCTCGTTTCAAATAGGGATCGTATCATCAGTTCAGAAGAACTCTTAGAGAAATGCTGGAATGATGAAGCCGATCCCTTCAGCGAAGCAATGCGCGTTCATATTTACGCGTTGCGTAAGAAAATACAGGAAACGACACATCGTGACGATGTTATACAAACCGTTAAAGGCGTAGGTTATCGATTCAACTCCTAACACCCCTCACCCATGAAAAAATCAATACAAACCAAAACCTTTATCGCTTTAGCATTCGCCATCTTCACCTGTGGCGTTTTCTACTTGATGAGTGTTGATTTCGCAACCAAGACCTTAGTTGGTCTCTATCATGATGAAATGACGCGTAAAGACCAACAAGAAGCCATCCAAAACGATTTTGATTATTCAGCAATCAAAGATAATACAAGTGACAATAAAAGCGGGATCATCATCACCGTCGATGTCGATTCATTTAAAACCAATCTCGTTATCAATACAGCCATCATTACTGTCGTAGCGATGTTGATGCTAATAGGGATCGCTTATTTGATCGTTGCGCATTTCAATCGACCCATCAAAGATCTCACCAAACAAGTCAAAGCTGGAAAACAAGCAGAACTAAGTTCAAGCAGTGATGAAGTTCAAACCCTATCTCAAACCTACAATGAAATGCTTAGTAAGTTAGATGGGGCATTAAGTGCTCAGAAACATTTTAATGTATCAGTAGCCCATGAACTTAAGACTCCTTTAGCTGTCATGAAAGCTCACATCGATGTCTTAAATCACTTAGAAGGCAAAAATATCAATGACTATCAAGAAACCATCGCCATCATTCATCAAAGCTTACAAAAGATGAATGCGGTCATTGAAACATTACTGGATAGCAGTGTCTTAACCACAGCGTCGATCGATGATACCATTATGATGGATGAAATCTTACTGGATGTAATCACTGATATTCAACCTTACGCCAAACAACACAACATTCGTTTAGATCAGCAATTATCAGAATGCCCATCAAGTAAAGGCAATCAAGTCTTACTATATCGAGCATTTTATAACTTGATCGAGAATGGTATTAAATACAATCATCCAGAAGGTCGTGTTTATATTAAACTGGAATGTTTCAAACATGGAACAAAAGTTACGATCGCAGATACTGGTAAAGGCATCTCAGAAGAAGATATGCACCATATCTTTGAACCTTTCTATCGAGTCGAAGGATCAGATAAGGAAGGATTAGGTTTAGGTCTTTCCTTGGTCCTCAACATCATTCAACGTCATTCAGGCTTGATCAATACGATCAGTAAACCTGATGAAGGAACCATCTTCGAAGTGGAACTTCCTCACTTAATATAAGAGGAAGTTTTTTTATGTTAAAATACACACTAGGAGATTTACTCTATGAAAAACTTAAAATCGATGAATCCCATCGTAATCGCTCGTAATGCCATTGGAGTTGTCATCTTGATGACAAGTTTGAATATGGTCATGGTCTTATTGAAATGGCCGCCAATTTTCCCTTTGGCCCTGATAACTCCGCCTAGTTTTATCAGCACCATCAACACCATTCCGGAAGATATTTTAGCGATTTTAAAAACACCTCAAGATGTTGTCAACTTTAAGTTCATATGGGGAGGTTTTGCGGTTTCACTAGTTGCCCTAATGATATACTCCTACTTTAGAAGCGAAAAGAAGCCAAAGGCGATGAAGATTGCGTTTGGTGTGATCATATTTGATACCTTTATGTTGTTTCTGAATTTAAGTTTCACCATTTCATTTCTGATTCAAATGGCATACCATATATTTATCCTATACTATATATTTAGAGGGATTAAATCTATAAAGGGAACCCAAAATGTTTAAAAAACAATCTGCATTGCAATCTGCTAAAGCCAATATGGCATTGGTTATGATTTTCACGCTCATCAATTATGTTCTCTTCTTGCTTGACATGAGTATTTTATTTCCTTTTTCGATGTTTACACCGTTGTTGTTGGGATCTTGGGCAACCCAAAGTATTCAATCAGGATATATAGTAGAGGCAATCATATACATCTCGATCGTGGTTTTAGTTTTTGGAGGATTCTTGGGTTCTTATCTTGCGTTGGCTAAAAAACCAAAATTGATGATTTTGGGTTTAATTATCTATATTTTAGATACGACCGCCATGATTTTTATCTATACTTCTTTTGGTGGTTTTGAGTGGGTCATCGATGCGATCTTCCATGTATGGGTCATCGCTAGCATGGCATATGCCATCGTCAATATGTTTAAGACTCCAAAAGGCTTAGAAGTTGGTGAAGACAAGCCCTTTGAGCAATAATCATGAATGTTTATGATTTTGATAAAACAATCTACGCAAGAGATTCCTCCATTGACTTCTATGTGTATAACTTAAAGAAGGATTGGACTTTATTGCGATTTTTTCCTAAACAAGCCAGCGCAATGATACGCTATAAACTAAAGTTAATCCCTAAGACCCAGATGAAACAAGTTTTCTATGTCTATATGAAAACCATCGTCAACATGGAAGATCGAGTCAAAGGTTTTTGGATCAGTCACAGGAAATATCTAAGAGACTTTTATCTGAGTCAAAAGAAAAATGATGATGTAATCATATCAGCATCACCAGCTTTCTTACTTCAGCCTTTAATTGATGAATGGGGCTGTGTGTTGATTGCGAGCGTTGTTGATCAAAATACAGGATATACTGGAGAAAATTGCTGGGGACCTGAAAAGGTAAAGCGATTCGCTGAACTTTTTGATTTAAATTCGATCGATGAATTCTACTCGGATTCACTGTCAGATACACCTTTAGCGAAGTTTGCGAAACGTGCCTTCTTCGTTAGTCCAAATCATATCGACATATGGCCAAATCTATAACCGTCAAGTGACGGTTTTTTTATGTTGTTTTAGGAAAAAATTCATTGATAAACAATAAGGTAGTATGCCGATATGCGAACGTTGTCTGAATACTGACCTTAGAACCTTTGTGAACATCAGAGGTCAATGGATCTGTAGACGTTGTATTGCCTATCAAGGTGATGATGCGCAACCGGTTTTTAGTGAAGATACAGTAGATTACAAACTATCGTTTAAACTAACTAAAGCTCAAATGGAAATCTCAAATCAAACCAAAACCCTAGTGAAAACAAGTGATGTCTTGATTTGGGCGGTTTGTGGTGCAGGGAAAACGGAACTTGTTATGGAGACCATTCAAGATCAACTGAATCGCTCGCAAAGTGTTGGGGTTGCAGTAGCTAGAAAACAAGTTGCCCTACAGTTATATCAGAGATTTAAAGATGCATTTCCAATACTCAAAGTCATTGTGGTTTGCGAAGGTCATACTCAGGACTTAAAAGGTCATCTGATCATCACGACGACTCATCAGCTTTATCGCTTTAGGAAGTCCTTTGATTGTTTGATTCTAGATGAACCAGATGCCTTTCCTTATCGTAATAACCCAGTCCTAGAAGGTTTCATGAGACAAGCTGTGAAAGGACATATCATCTATCTGACGGCGACACCCGATAAGAAGTTATTGAGACAAGTTAAACAAGGAAAGTTAAAAATGTTGACATTGAATCAAAGGCCTCATCTTGTACCGCTTCCGATCCCTGAGCTCATTTTCTCTCCCTTCTGGGTTCAGGTGATCATTCTAGCGATGATATTAAAGCGATCCAAAAAGACATGGTTGATTTTTGTCCCAAGTTTAAAAGTGGGTAAGCGGCTTTCAAAAATATTGCGCCTTCCGTTTGTACATGCTTCTAGTGAGAATCTTGATGAATTGATTCAAGGATTTAAATCGAAATCGATCAAACGAATGGTCACAACCACAGTGTTAGAAAGAGGCGTTACTTTCAGTGATATCCAGGTCGCCATCATACAAGCAGATCATCGCGTTTTTGATACTGCGGTTTTGACGCAGATCGCAGGAAGAGTGGGCAGAGATCCTGCTTATCCAAGTGGGGAGGTGAAGTTTCTATGTTTTCGATTGTCAAACGCTCTAAGGACTTGCTTACACGACTTACGCAAAGCCAACCCGTCTGCTTGAATTGTTTCTGTGATTTGACAGATGGCTTGGGGTTATTGGATCTTTTTCGGAAAGAAGATGTCTTATGTGGATATTGTAGGCAACAGTTCAAGCCGATCAGAAAATCGTTTCAAGTTTTAGGTGAGAGTGTGTATGCGTATTATGCGTACGATGCGTTCTTTGAAAAATTGATCTATCAAGTTAAAGAAAACAAAGATGAAACCTTGGCACCGGTTTTTCTTCATCCATATGTTGGTGATTTAAAAAAACGCTGTCTCAATAAAACCCTTGTCTTAGTACCATCTTCACGTAAGAAGACAGAATCAAGAGGTTTTGATGCCTTAAGATGCATGATTCAAGCAATAAATAGGGAGATGATTTGCCCCTTTGAAAAAGATGATATCAAACAAAGTCAGCGTAATGTGACGCAACGTGCTAAGATTAAAAACCACATCCGCTTGCTCCATCCAGCGTGGATAGAAGGCAAGGATATTGTCCTTATTGATGATGTGTGCACGACGGGACATTCTCTAAAAGCTTGTGTAGATCTGCTTAAACCATTGGCCAATTCGATAATCGTCATCGTTTTGGCTATGCATCCTGATCATACAAATATATGAGCGAATATTCTTGCAATTATTTAGAACTGTGTTATTATGAACACGTAGTGTAGTATTATCTACATGGGAAAGGTATAGGATTAGATGCAAGGAAAAGTTAAGAAGTTCAACAAAGAAAAAGGCTTCGGTTTCATCGTCAACAATGACGGTAAAGATGTATTCTTCCATTATTCACAATTGAAGATGGACGGATTCAAAACAATCGAAGAAAATGCTGACGTTGAATTCGAGCAAGTCGAGACAGATCGCGGCTTGCAAGCTCAAAATATCACAAAGATATAAGCTCATAAAGGTTGGACGAAAGTCCAACCTTTTTGTTGCAAAAATTGACCTTAGTTGTTGCCATAATGTACACATAATTATAATGTTATAATAACAATGGAATTTCGGAGGATCACATGGGAATACTAGACAAACTGTTTGGTGGAGAAGCCAAACAACTTGAATCGTTAAGGAAGAAAGCGCTAGAGGTTGATGCTTTATCACAATCAACCGCAGCTTTATCAGATGATGAATTAAAAACCAAAACCGTTGAATTTAAAAATCGACTCACCCAAGGAGAATCCTTGGATGATTTAATGGTGGAAGCTTTTGCGGTAGCCCGTGAAGCAGCCAGACGTGTTATTGGTGAATATCCTTATTTGGTTCAGATCATGGGTGGTATTGTCTTGCATAAAGGCGATATCGCAGAAATGAAGACTGGGGAAGGTAAGACACTGACTTCTGTATTACCAGTGTATTTAAATGCCCTAGGTGGACAAGGAGTCCACATCATTACCGTCAATGAATACTTGGCTGAACGTGACTCCAAATGGATGGGAGCCATTCACCGTTTCTTAGGATTGAGCGTAGGATTAAATTTAAGACGTTTGGTGCCCAGTGAAAAACGTGCCCAATATAACTGTGACATTACCTATACAACCAATGCGGAAGCAGGTTTTGATTATCTAAGAGACAATATGGTCACAAAGGTAACGGAACGTGTGCTTCGTCCTTTAAATATGGCTTTGGTGGATGAAGTTGACTCCATCTTGGTTGATGAATCCAGAACTCCACTGATCATTTCTGGTGGTCAAAGACAAACAGCCAATCTTTATCTTTTAGCAGATCGTTTCGTTAAAGGTCTAAAAGAAGGCGATGGTTATGATATCGATTTAAAGGCTCGTGCTGTTCAGTTGACTGAAAAAGGGGTAGCTCAGGCTGAAAAAGTATTTAAGATTGAAAACTTATATCATATCCAACATACAAATTTAGTACATCATTTACATCAAGCACTAAGAGCCAACTATATCATGGGACTAGATGTCGATTATGTCGTACAAGACAGACAAATCGTTATCGTTGATCAATTTACCGGTCGTATGATGACAGGACGTGTGTTCTCGGATGGTTTACATCAAGCCATTGAAGCTAAAGAAGGGGTTCCAATCAAACAAGAAACCTCAACAATGGCTACGATTACTTATCAGAACTACTTCAGATTGTATAAGAAACTTTGCGGGATGACGGGAACAGCCAAAACCGAAGAAGAAGAATTCTTATCCATCTACAATATGCGTGTCGTTGCGATTCCAACCAATAAACCTGTTGTTCGTATCGATATGCCAGATGCAGTTTTTGGTAGCCGTAAATCAAAATTCCAAGCTTTATTGGCTGAAGTTCAAGAAAGACATACTTTAGGTCAACCGATTCTGATCGGTACCATTGCGGTTGAAACATCAGAATTCATCAGTAAGATCCTAACTCAAAATCACTTAAGACATGAAGTCCTAAATGCTAAGAATCATGCTCGTGAAGCGGATATCATCGCTAAAGCAGGCCAAAAAGGATCCATTACGATTGCGACCAATATGGCAGGTCGTGGTACCGACATCAAACTTGGGGTAGGTGTTCGTGAAGTTGGTGGTCTGGCCGTCATCGGTTCAGAACGTCATGAATCACGTCGTATCGATAATCAGCTTAGAGGTCGTTCAGGCAGACAAGGTGATCCAGGTTTTTCTCGATTCTTTGTCTCTGTCCAAGATGAACTGATGGTTCGATTTGGTTCAGAACGATACGAAGCACTCTTCTCAAGATTAGGTGATCAAGCTGTTGAATCAAAATTGGTAACCAATTCCATCACCAACGCACAAAAACGTGTTGAAGGTGTCAACTTTGACGTACGTAAGACTTTACTTGAATATGACGATGTATTAAGACAACAACGTGAAATCATCTATAAACAAAGAAACTATATCCTTGAACACGATGATGTTCACTCATTGATCGAAGAAATGTTTACCCGTGTCATCGATAATTTGGTCAATGCCCATATTACCCATGATGGAAAAGAAAAGATTTTAGCTGCGGATTTAATTACTGCTTTAGAAAAGATTGGCTTTAAAGATATAAATCTTACCGAAACTGAACTTAATTCTATGGATATCGATAAAGTACATGGGTATTGTAAAGACAAAGCATGGGCTTCTTATGAACTTAAACTTGAGCCCATCAAACAGTTTGGCCTTGGCTTCGAAAAGAATGTCGTACTAACGATCGTGGATCGCTCATGGCAAGAACATATCGATACCATGAGTAAACTAAGAGAGGGAATCCATTTGAGATCCTATGCTCAAGCTAAACCGCTACAAGCCTATGTTGAAGAAGGTTACCAGTTGTTTGAAGACATGATGAATACGATCGCATCTGAAGTATTAAACTTCTGTATGCGTATGAAAATTGAAATAAAGGAAGATAAATAAGATGGAGTATTACGAACTTAAACAAGGAGTCCTCAGTACTAGGGACAAACTCAAGCAGTTGGGTGACTCACTTTGACTTCGCTAGTTATGAAGTAAGAATAAAAGAAATCGATGAGATGATGATGACGGATTCCTTCTACACTGATCGTAAAGGAGCCCAGATCCTCATTCAAGAAAGAAACGGACTTAATGAGTTGGTGACGACTTATTCATCACTCAACAAGTCTTATACTGAATTAGAAGAAACAGTTGAACTTTTAAAAGACAACTATGATGAAGAAATGAAAGTCTTGGTTGAAGATGAATATGTCTTAGCCCAAAATGCTTTTGATGCGTTTGAAATCAAGCTCTTATTGTCTCATCCTTATGATCACAATAATGCCATCCTTGAACTACATCCAGGAGCAGGTGGAACTGAATCTCAAGATTGGGCAGAAATGCTGTATCGGATGTATACACGATTTGCGGAAAAGCGTGGTTGGAAAGTAAAAGTACTCGACTATCAAGAAGGTGAAGAAGCAGGCATCAAATCTGTCTCATTCTTGATTGAAGGAGATATGGTTTATGGATATCTGAAAGCTGAACGTGGTGTCCATCGCTTGGTTCGTGTTTCACCTTTTGATTCATCTGGTCGTCGTCATACTTCATTCTGTTCACTCGATGTCATGCCTGAATTCAATGAAGAAATAGAAATCGTGATTGATCCTAAAGACATCGAACTTGAAGTTAGACATGCTTCAGGAGCAGGCGGTCAAAATGTCAATAAAGTTTCTTCAGCCGTACGTTTAAAACATTTACCAACTGGGATCGTTGTCAACTGTCAAACGGAGCGTTCACAGCTCAACAACCGTGAAACAGCCATGAATATGCTGAAATCCAAGCTCTACCAACTTGAAATAGAAGCTCAAGAATCTAAGCTTAAAAACATTAAGGGCGAACAAAAAGCAATTGAATGGGGTTCACAGATAAGATCCTATACATTTATGCCTTATACCTTAGTTAAAGATCATCGTACTGGGTATGAAGAAGGAAATCTTCAAAAAGTCATGGATGGAAGTCTAGATGAATTTATTTACGCTTACTTAAAATCTCTAATCTAAACAAAGGCATCCATTGGATGTCTTTTACTTGATGGGTTCTATGTCTATGCCTTTGGTAAAGAAATCGATGATACTTCTTTTCACATAGATTTCTATACGGTTGTGGTGTTGTTTAATGGGGTAAGCCAATACAACATGCCAAGATATGGGTTGATCAAAATGCTTCTCAACAATACCTTCCATACGCATATGATTACGAGTTGGAGAAGGTAAAATTGTGATGAAATTAGATCCACGGGTTGATTCTAATAAGAAATCCCAAGAAGATGACGTGATCGCAATATTAGGTCTAAACCCAAGACTTTCAAATTTACGTTCTAATTGATGGCGAATCATAAATGTTTCTTTGAATATTGCGAGAGGATGTTGTTTTAAATCAAACCAAGATATTGTGTCTTGTTGTGCAAGAGGATGATCAATCGACATAAAAGCGGTCAGTTCATCTTTATGAATTAGATCTTCACTAAACAATTGTTGTTTCAAATCGGTAGGTTGAAGTATGATCGCAAAGTCTATCTCATGTAAAACCATTTGTTTCTCAAGTTCAAATGCACCTTCTTCTACGATAACAAAATTAATAAAAGGATTTTTTGTGATGAGCTGTGACAATAATCTTGTAAACAGAACCGTTAAGATCAATGGGGGAACACCAATCGCAATTTTTCCTTTGATGGTGGAAGCATTTTCACGCAATTCTTTAAGCATTAGTTCGTGATGTTTGACGACATTCATTGCGTTGACATAAAAGTTTTCGCCACTGACTGTCAAACCAACCAAACGACCGGAACTGCGTATGAAAAGCTCTGTATTTTCCTCATCCTCGAACTTACGGATATATTGAGTCAAAGCAGGTTGTGAGATATGTAATTTTCTAGATGCACTTGACAGATTGAAGTCACTGTCAACGATGCATACAAAATACTTGAGCTGTGAGATGTCCATTTTTTACCAAGTGTCTTTATTTTAACCTATAAGCGCAACTTATACAACCGATAAAAAATTGGTATTTTACACAAGTGAGATTTTGATGGAAAATGGGACTGTAAGCGCTTTACTCAATGATCAATATAGGAGAACTTTCATGAGAAATGCAGTCATCATATCTGCCGTAAGAACACCGATCGGATCTTTCGGCGGAGTATTCAAATCAGTCACAGCCGTTGAACTTGGGACTGTGGTTGTTAAAGAAGCTCTTTTAAGAGCGAAAATAGATGCCAGTAGTGTAGATGAAGTCATCTTTGGAAATGTTCTACAAGCAGGTTTAGGTCAAAACGTAGCTCGTCAAGTTTCGATTCATGCAGGTTTACCGATTGAAACATCTTCATTTACCATCAATAAAGTATGTGGTTCAGGACTAAAAGCTGTACAATTAGCTGTCCAGGCCATTCAAAACGGAGATGCAGATGTCATCGTTGCTGGCGGAACCGAAAACATGAGTTTATCTCCTTATGTTGTCCCATCAGCGCGTTGGGGTGCTCGTATGGGCGATGTCAGTATGATTGATACGATGGTCCATGATGGATTGACCGATGCCTTCAGTGATGTCCACATGGGCATAACCGCAGAAAACATCGCTGAAAAATATGGATTCACACGTGAACAACTGGATACCTTTGCGGTTGGTAGTCAAGTCAAAGCCATTAAAGCAATCGCTGAAGGAAAATTTAAAGCAGAAATTGTACCAGTCATTATCCCTCAGAAAAAAGGGGATTCCCTAGTCATAGATACCGATGAATATCCTAAAGCAGGAACCACACTAGAAGGATTGGCTAAACTAAGACCCGCCTTTAAAAAAGATGGAGTTGTTACCGCAGCCAATGCTTCAGGTCTCAATGATGGGGCAGCAGCCTTCGTCATTATGAGTGAAGAAAAAGCCAAAGCATTAGGTCTAACCATTCTCGTTACTGTTAAAGCAGCTGCTTCAGCAGGAGTCGATCCACAAATCATGGGTACAGGTCCAATCCCATCAACCTTAAAAGCGTTGGCGAAAGCAGGACTCAGTGTCAGTGATCTAGATTTAGTAGAAGGCAACGAAGCATTTGCAGCACAAGCCTTAAGTGTCATGAAAGATTTAAACTTAAACCCAGACATCGTTAACGTTAACGGTGGAGCCATAGCCCTAGGTCATCCGATTGGTGCCAGTGGTGCTAGGATCTTGGTCACCTTAATCCATGAAATGATCAAACGCGATGCCAAAAACGGTTTAGCAACCTTATGTATCGGCGGTGGACAAGGGATCTCCGTGATCGTAGAAAGAACAATATGAACAAACTGATCTCTATACAAGAAGCAGTATCAAAAGTAAAAGATGGTGATGTGGTGATGATTGGTGGGTTCTTGGGCGTAGGCTCACCTCATAAAATGATCGATGCGTTGGTTGCGCAAGGAACGAAGAATCTGACTTTGATCTGTAATGACAGTGGATTTGTTGACATCGGTGTCGGTAAATTGGTTGTCAACAAACAATTTAGTAAAATCATCGCTTCTCACATTGGAACCAACAAAGAAACAGGTCGCCAAATGATGGAAGGCGAGACTGAAGTTGTCTTGACCCCTCAAGGAACCTTGGCTGAACAAATCAGAGCAGCTTGTTATGGTTTAGGAGGCATCCTAACCGCAACTGGCGTTGGAACCAAAGTTGCTGAAGGCAAGATGATGATCCCAGTTAATGGCAGAGAATACTTACTTGAATTACCGCTACACGCAAATGTAGCTCTGATCTTCGCCAATAAGGGCGATAAATATGGCAATCTCTCCTATCACGGTGCAGCTCAAAACTTCAACTCCGTTATGGCTGGAGCAGCTGATATAACAATTTGTGAAGTTGATGAATACAGTGAAGAAGCCTTGTGTCCCGATAGAGCAGAAACACCTGGCGTCTTCGTCAATTACATCGTGAAGGGAAAGGAATAAGCATGGATAAACAACTGATCCAAGAATTCATCGCAAGACGAGTTGCGAAAGAACTTCAAGATGGCAATGTCTGTAATCTAGGAATTGGCTTACCTACCTTAGTTGCGAATTTTGTACCTGAAGATAAAACAGTTTGGTTTCAATCAGAAAATGGTTTTGTCGGTTTAGGTCCTACCCCAACAGAAGACAAGATCGATACTTATATCACTAACGCTGGTGGAAAACCAGTCACCATTAAAACGGGAGGCATCTTCTTTGATTCCGCAACATCCTTTGGGATCATACGTGGAGGACATGTTGATCTTACCGTATTAGGTGCTTTACAGGTTGATGAAGAAGGCAATATTGCCAACTACATGATTCCAGGGAAAATGGTTCCTGGTATGGGTGGTGCAATGGATTTGATCTCAGGCGCTCGTAAAGTCATCGTTGCGATGGAACATACGGCTAAAGGTGATAAGAAGATCTTGAAAGCATGTAATTTACCTTTGACTGCAGCTCATGAAGTTAATCTGATCGTTACCGAAATGGGTGTCATTGAAGTAACACCAGAGGGCTTAGTACTTAAAGAAATCAATCCTGAGTTTACTGTTGAGCAAGTTCAAGAAATGACTGAACCAACGCTCATTATCGCAGAGCCTTTACTTCAAATGTAATGGGAGTGGATTTATCCACAACCAGAACTTTTAACACAAGGAGGAACAAAATGTTAAAAGATAAAGTATGTATCGTCACTGGTGCAGCCAGTGGAATCGGATTGGCTATCGCAGAAATGTTTGCGGCTGAACAAGCAAAAGTCGTCATGGTCGACATCAATGAAGCTCAACTAAAAGAGCATTGTGCTCGTTTAGGTTCAAGTTATGTCGTAGCCGATCTCAGCAAACGTTTAGATTGTAAGAATGCGGTAGATTTTGCTGCAAAAACGTATGGTGGTGTTGATATCCTAGTGAATGTTGCTGGTATTCAAACGGTATCTCCGATTGAAGATTTCCCTGAAGACAAATGGGATTTCATGATCAACCTGATGTTGACTGCGCCATTCTTATTGACTCGTTATTCTTGGCCTTTCATGAAGGAAAAGAAATGGGGACGTGTTATCAACCTCAATTCCATTCATGGTTTAGTTGCTTCTGAATTCAAATCAGCCTATGTTTCTGCAAAACATGGTTTGGCTGGTTTAACAAAAACAGCAGCATTAGAAGGCGGAGCTTATGGCATCACTGTCAACTCAATCTGTCCTTCTTATGTTAAGACACCGCTAGTTGATAAGCAGATTTCTGCTCAAGCCATCAATCATGGCATCTCAGAAGCAGAAGTAGTAGAAAAAATCATGTTGGCTAAAGCAGCTGTTAAAAAGCTCTTGAAACCAGAAGAAGTCGCAAACGTTGTTAAGTTCTTGTGTACAGATGAAGCAGGCATGATCACCGGATCCACAATGACGATCGATGGTGGTTGGACTGCAGCTTAGTAAACATTTCTAACAAAAAGGAGAAAGAGAAATGACAAGTCTATTTGGTATTTTCATAGGCCTAGCCTTATTGATGTATCTTGCTTTGAAGGGTCATTCGATCGTTTGGGTTGCACCATTGTGTGCTGCTGTCGTTACTGTATTTGGTGGTATGGATATCGTATCAACCTATATGGGTCCGTATATGGTGGGTCTAGTCGGTTTCGTCAAGGCTTGGTTCCCAGCATTTATGCTGAGTGCAATATTTGGAAACCTGATGGAAAACACCGGGGCTGCTAAGTCCATCGCCATCTTCTTAACTGAAAAACTTGGCTCAAAAGCAGCAATTGCTTCCATCGTATTGTCTTGTGCAGTCTTAACTTTAGGTGGCGTTTCATTATTCGTCGTCGTATTCGCCATCTATCCTTTGGCTTTAGCGATGTTCAAAGAAGCTAATATCTCACGTAAATTAATTCCTGGAGCCATTGCCTTAGGTGCATTCACATTCACCATGACCGCTGTTCCCGGAACACCACAAATTCAAAACCTGATCCCAACAACGTATTTTGGGACCACCGCTACAGCAGGTCCAATCATGGGCTTGACTGCAACCGCAATCTTACTCTTTGGTGGGCTTTACTACATGGAATGGAAACGCAGAAAAATTGAAAAAGCAGGCGAATTCTATACTGAACCTGATGCTAAACATGCAGCAGCAGCAGTATCTCATGAAAATCTTCCAAACGTCTTAGTGGCTCTAATTCCACTAGTCGTTGTTATCACCGTCTTAAATGTTTTGCCTAATTTCATGAAATTTACTGCTGATCAGATCAAAGCTGGCAGATCAGCCAATGAATACATCATCTATGCATTGTTATCTGGTATTGCATTGGTTATGGTTTTAAATCTTAAGAAAAGAGACATTTTCGTAAAATGCATCACTGTTGGATCTCAAGGAGCCATCGGCGCTGTACTGAATACTTCCGCAGCTGTTGGTTTCGGAGCTGTTGTTAAAGCTGTTCCAGGCTTTGCTGATTTGACCAACATCGTTCTATCTGTTCCAGGCAATCCTTTGATTTCATTGTCAGTCGCAGTCAACTTAATGGCTGGTGCCACTGGTTCTGCTTCAGGCGGTATGGGCATTGCTTTGGCTGCGCTTGGTTCAAAATATGTAGAATTGGCCAAGACTTCAGGCATTTCAACTCAAGCCTTCCACCGTATCGCTTCCTTGTCTTCCGGTGGTTTGGATACCTTACCTCATAATGGAGCTGTATTGACATTGCTGAATAATACTGGCATGTCTCATAAAGACTCCTACTTTGATATCATGGTCGTATCTTTGATCTTGCCGATCATCGCAACGATTCCTGCCATTATCTTAGCGGTAATGGGCATCTATTAATCCTTACTTAACAACATATCCCATGTTAACAAAACTCACGATAACCGTGAGTTTTGTTTTGTAGCCCTGTATTGTTTGCATTATACAACGCTACATTTGGTATTTATCACATAATGTAACCATGGGTTATGGATTATGAATAAGGTTTCATCTTATTTTGCACACTATATGGTTCATTTTAGTATACTTTTCAAAATAATGATTTATAATATTAATAGGAACTTAAGTTCCACCTTCAGTAAGATATCCCCCACCCATTTTTAACTTACTGAGGGTATACCGGCTCTTCCCCCAATTTAGGCCGGTATTTTTTTATGCAAATATTATTTCTTGGTCTTTAGGGCTATGATTTAAAACTTCAACACCAGTGCTGGTTACCAACACGAGATCTTCGATTCGTATTCCACCTTGGCCTTCAATATATATCCCAGGCTCAATAGAAAAGATCATACCTTCTTGACAGATCACCTGTGAATCTGATGAGACAGGATAAGGCTCATGAACAGAGGTTCCAATCCCATGCCCTGTACGATGAATAAAGTAAGAACCATATCCTCCATCAGTAATGACAGAGCGAGCAGCCTCATCGATCTCACTTAATAATAATCCAGGCTTTACTCTTGAAATCGCAGCTAAGTTCGCATTTAAGACAAGGTCATAGATATCTTTCATCGGATTGTTTCTTAAAAAGAAAGTGCGTGTCATATCTGAACAATATCCTTTATAGACACAACCCATATCGATCACAATGGCTTCATTCTCTTTAAGTGGACGATCTTGGGCAAAGGCGTGAGGGTCTGACGCGTGATCTCCAAAAGCAACGATCGGGTCAAAACTACACCCATCAGAAACTTCTTTAAACAATTCTATGATTTTACTTTTAACTTCACTTTCTAGAACACCAATTTTTAATAAACTTGGGACTTGTGCCATAACCATATCATTTAAGCGACTGGCTTCTCTCATCAATAAAATCTCATCTTCATTCTTAATGGATCTCAGTTGATCTAATTGTGTATCAAGTTCGAAAGTACATCCAGGTTTTAAGTCCATCAATCGTAATAGAAAACCGCTTGGTAAGTTATGGTCGATTTTTAAAGTGATAGAGCTAAGCAGTTGGGCAACTTTCACGATGGGATCTTCTTCATCCTTCGTCCTAACAATCTTCAAAGCTTCATTTTCATAAGGGAAGAGTTGATTTAAGAACAGAGTAGCTTGTTGATCCTGAATCAATAAGCCTAAAAATCTTTCTCCAACATGAAAACGAGTTCCACATAAATAATGGATCATACTTGGATCTGAAATCAAAACGGAATGATTAATTTTCTTAACGACATGATTTAGGTTCATAAGGTGTCCTCAACAAACCAAGTTTAACATAAAGGTTCATGCTTGTCTTTGAGGATTCTACCTCACTTTTGATAGATCAATGGGTAAATCTATGCATATGAAATAATCATTATGAGTGATGACCTTGTATCTTCCACTCAGCTCAAGTATCATTAAGATGCACATTCAAGGAGAAAACATGCAAAACCCAATCGTAACGATTACACTGAATAATGGTCAATCCATTAAATTAGAGTTATTTCCAAAGACTGCTCCAAATACAGTCGCCAATTTTATCACACTTATTCAAAAAGGTTTCTACAATGGGCTCATCTTTCATAGAGTCATTCCTGGATTTATGATCCAAGGCGGAGATCCTTTAGGGAAAGGAACTGGCGGTCCTGGTTACAGCATCAAAGGCGAATTCTCAACCAATAAAGTTAACAATGATTTGAAACATAACAGAGGTGTCATTTCAATGGCAAGATCAGGTCATCCTGATTCAGCAGGTTCCCAATTCTTCATCATGCACAATGATTCATCTCATCTGGATGGACAATATGCAGCTTTCGGACAAGTTATTAGTGGCATCGAAGAAGTTGATCGTATCGCAGCTGTCCCAACAGGAGCTCAAGATCGTCCTAAAGAAAATCAAACCATGGTTTTAGTAACGGTTGACACCTTTGGGGAAACATATACTGTCGTAACGTTATAAACTGTTTCAAGTAAAAAGAGCGTAAGCTCTTTTTGTTATTCTATTTCCAATTTGTTTTCTAATAACCACCAAGTTGCATAACCTAGACCGGCGATATAAAGCAGATATCCTATGAAGTTGATCGCATAATTGACCCCGTTGACTGTAAAACTGAGTTGTCTCAATAATTCAAGTGAGAACTCATTGTCAAGAGTTGTAACAGGGGAGAAGACTAAGAGTTCTCCGTGAAGATTTCCTAGAAGTGAGTTAAGAGCTAAACTAAGGAGTATGTAGGTCACTATACCAATTGCAACTTTGTATTTCTTGATGAAGGAAGTATTGATCAAAGTAATGACAAACACCAACAAAATCAAACTGTAAATCGATTCAAGTAAACTAGAAGGTAGGATAACCAAGAAGGATTGCATATAAACCCACATGGCATTGGTCTTCCATATTTCATTAAACAACAATGATAATGAATCAAAACTGGAACTAAAAACTGAAGGAACGATGAGCATGAATGACACAAAGATAATTCCAGAAAAGATAAGTACCAACGCTGATAAACTTGACCATACAAAGCCTGTAATGACTTTTGAGATGATGGTATCACGTGTTTTGACTGGTAAAGTTAGTGTTAAATAACCTTCATTGGAGAAGAGTCTGCGACTATAGAGACGAATGATTGTTAAGAAAGTTACAACCAGTGTAGCAACAGTAACCCCGAAAATAACTAAAAACAAAACAAACATAGCCCATTCTATTTCTGTACTAACAATGAAAGGACCTATGATGGAAAGTAAGAGTAAGGCGATATAGAGTCCAGTAAACTCACGATATGTCGCCATTAAATCATGTTTGATTAATTTGATCAGCATCTGAAGACCTCCTTGAAGTAAGCTTCGATCGACATCCCATGAGTTTGACGTATGGTGTCGACATCATCATTTAAAACGACTTCTCCTTCTTTTAAGAAGATAACGGAATCAAAGATTTGTTCAATGTCCGCAATAAGATGGGTAGAAATCAAAACCATGGAATCTTGGGCATAGTTTTCCAAGATCGTTTTTAGAATCAATTCACGAGCAGCTGGATCGACTCCCCCAATAGGTTCATCTAAAATATAGATTTTCGCATTACGACTCATAACGAGAGCCAACTGAAATTTTTCTTTCATCCCTTTAGACATTGTTTTCAAAGGTTCTTTAGGATTGAGATTCAGCTTCTCCAGTAGACTTCTCATTTTCAATTCATCAAAGTCTGAATATAGATCTTTAAAGATTTTGATGGCGCCTTCAGCGTTGGTCCAATTGGGCAAATAATTGCGATCTGGTAAATAGGAAACCAAGCCTTTGGTAATTTCATTGATAGGATGACCTTCGATGGTTACCTCACCTTCATAATCTCTCAACAATCCATTCAGGATTTTGATCAGCGTTGTTTTACCAGATCCATTGGGACCTAATAAACCAATGATCTTTCCTGGTTTCAAAGAAAGATCTACGTTCGATAAGGCTACTTTTTGACCATATCGTTTACTAACATTCTTAATCTCAATCATGTGTTTTCCCCTTTCAAACGGTTTGTGATGGCGTTTATGACGGATTCATTTGACATGTGTAATGCTTTGATCGTATTGATAAAGACTAGTGTAGCTTCATCAAATAGATCTTGATGCAACTTCTGAATCAAAGTAAGGTCGTGGGTGACATATCTACCGATCGTACGATCGCTTTTAACCAATCCTTCTCTTTCCAATTCGCTTAATGCTCTTTGGACAGTATTTGGATTGACTTGATAAGTCAGTGCCAAATCTCTTACAGTATCCAGTAATTGACCAGGACTTAAAACAGATGTCGCAATCTGCCGTTTCATCAACATCATGATTTGCAGATATATAGGTTGGGTGTTTTGGAATGAGTCCATGTGTCTCCTTTGTACTATTGTATTAAGCACCTAATACAATAATACAAGAGTTTCTGACTTTGTCAACAAGATTTT
>WSYG01000081.1 GCA_009773735.1 Erysipelotrichaceae bacterium | reverse complement strand
ATACAGGTTCCCGCTTTCTGAATTGGATTGATCATAAAGATACATACTCGCATGTTGTCCTGAATGGATGACTTTATCACCGATCTCAACATTTTTGACTTTATCCCCTTTTTTAGTGACTGTTCCTATTGAACAATAACCTGGTCTTACCGGATAAGTTGCGCCAACTTTCAAGCCAAAGACCCGTGAAAGTTCAGTCCCTGGGCTAATAAAAGACACTGTGTTTTCAATCAAACATTCACTTGCTTTTATCGACTCAAGATCTAGTTCTTCTTCTACCACACTCACATCTTTTACCCCATGAACGATCACACTTCTTATTTTCATTTGTCTCTCCTTCATCTAGACTCTATTAGGTCTAGTTTTTCTTATTTCTTGTTCTTTTATGATATAAACAAACCTAAGCTTTTAAACCATTTAAATATCTTGACTTGTATGCTTTTAAGTGGTACTTGTTATGTTAAAATGTACATATTAGGGGGTGTAAACTATTGGAACCAAAGAAAGTAAAGAAGTATCAGAAAGTCATCAAGGGCATTAGTTTAGACATTGAATCCGGTAAACTGAAACCCAATCAAATATTGCCTTCAGAACATGATTTGGCAGAGTTTTATAATGTGTCGCGGATAACTGTTCGTAAGGCATTAAGTGAATTGGCTTTGTCCAAAACGATCTCTAAATCTCAAGGCAGAAGTACCATCATCAACAATCTGATCGTAGACAAGAAACTCAATGAAATTGTCAGTTTTACCAAAGCATCTTTGCTGAGAAATGAACAACCTTCAACCAGAGTCATCTTAGTCCAACTTGTTGATCCTTCAGTCTACATTGCCAAAATGCTCAACATTGACATCAGCGATAAGGTTTTACATATCAAGCGCGTTCGTTATACCAATGGTTTCCCACTTATTTTTGAAGAATCTTTCTGGGTCAGTAAGTTGATAGGACCCATCACACATAAGCTTGCTGCAGGCTCAATGTTCTCTTACATCAAGACTTTGGGCATCATTCCTAAAGAAGCAAAACAAGACTTGGATGCCATTGTTGCGGATGAAGAATTGGCCAGAGAACTGGAAGTTCATGTTGGCTTTCCAATATTGAGATCTACCATGGTCATCATGGATTCTAACAATGTGTCTTTTGAACTCTCTTTCAGTTATCATAGAACAGATCGGGTTAAACTATCTTTGATCCGAAGTCTCAACGAGTAAGTTCAAGTTTTAAGAAATCATTTAGGAAGTGGGCTACCCCATCTTCTTCACACGACAACGCAATATAATCTGCAGCTGCTTTTGCTTCTGGATTTCCATTGCCTACACAGACTCCGATTCCGCAATCCTTCAACATTTCGACATCATTATTATGATCCCCAAAAGCCATTGCGTTAGCGATTGTAAATCCATGTTGGATACAAAACTGCTCGATCGCATAAGATTTTGAAACTCGTGTATCTACGACTTCAATCAAATCTGGATCAGAGAAGAATCCACGAACCTGAGCTGTTTTATGTTGATTGAATAAAGCCATGGCGACTTCCTTTTTTTCAGACGGGACTAGAAACATGATTTTCGAATAGAGTATGTCAGGCAAATCTTTCAACTCAGAGAAAGTAGGAATCGAAAGATTGTTCTTACCGATCCTTTGGATCGAAAGATCATCTCGTTTTGCGAATTGATAATCATTGTCATACAGACAATAGTTCAAATCCAGAGGTTCAAAGATCTTGCCTAAGTCAACTAAAGTCCTTTTATCGAGTGGAAAGAAACTATGCTTACGATCATACTTCATATCATGTTCTTGGGCACCATTCATCGTAATGACCACATCACATAACTCTAAAAGATGGATTTCTTTTAGAGTACGTCTGACTGAATTCGATGATCGTCCGGTTGCGATCCCAAATAAGATGCCTTTGTTTCTTAAGGCAATGATCGTCCTTTTTGTAAACTCACTAAGACCACCGTCTCTGCTTTTAAGCGTATCATCAAGATCGCATATCACTGCTCTAATTTCATTCATTCGATGGGTTCCTGTTCTTGGTTGGTTATGATACTTCTTCTTCTATTTAACTTCGTCACCAACTCAAGTTAATCAGATATCCTGCGGTTTAAAGCTTCTAGGTTTAGGAAATCTTTGGTTGTTTCGGTATCAAACACAAGTTTTCCTTTGACGTAGGTCAGTTGACATTGATAATCATCATTGATGACCATAAAGTCAGCATCTTTCCCAACTTCAAGTGTTCCGGTAAATGAATCGATCTTTAAGAAACGAGCAGGATTAAGTGAAGCCATTTTAGAGACTTCAACTAGGTTGACACCTACTTTTTCAACCAATTGTTTCATGTTGAATAGGACAAACTTGCCACTGCCCATGATTCTTCCATGATCATCTTTAATTAAACCTGTCTCATAGGAGTTCATGGCTCTACCATAACGCATATAACGTCCTGTAGGTAAACCTGCCATATAGTTTGAATCTGAGATGAGTACGAATTTTTCATAAGGTTGCAGTTTAAACATGATCTTTAACATATCTGCGCAGAGATGATTAAGATCGGTAATGATTTCATAAGTCAACCCTTCAGACAACAATGCAGCACCTAAGACCCCAACATCTCTATGATGGATCCCGCGCATTCCGTTTCCAGTATGAGTCACCAAATCGATCCCAACTTCATCTAGGGCTTGATAAATATCTTTCGCATAAGCAGCGGTATGACACAGTGATACCAACACATGTTGATCATGAAGGTAAGAAATAACATCA
>WSYG01000018.1 GCA_009773735.1 Erysipelotrichaceae bacterium | reverse complement strand
GATTCACGAAAGCAGAGAATGAATTAAGTCTACTATTCGAAACCGAAGAACACGAAGAAAGCTAACCCAGTTTACACAAGATATTTGACAGTACCGAAATTGCATTATTTTGTTAAAGAAATCACTTGTCCAATTAATTAGTTATGTTATAATATTCACAAATAACTGAGGTAACCGATGATGAATTTAAGCGCGGAATATTTAAAGAAGATTGATGAGATTGTAGAAGAACATAAAGATAAAAAGGGACCAGTAAAACTGATGCTTCATGATGTTCAAAAACAACTGGGTTATATCCCATTTGAAGCCATGGAAAAAATCAGTCAAGCAGCTCAAGTGCCGGTTGGTGAAGTCTATGGCGTTGTCAGTTTTTACACACAATTTACCACTGAACCTAAAGGGAAACATGTCGTTAATGTATGCTTGGGTACAGCTTGTTATGTCAGGGGTTCTCAACTTTTGTTGGATCGCATAAAAATCCTGACCAATGCACCAGTTAATGGGACCAGTCCTGATAACTTGTTTTCTTTAGATGCGACACGTTGCTTAGGTGCTTGTGGCTTGGCTCCAGTAGGTGTACTGGATGAACAGGTTTTTGGAAATGCCAACATCAATAAGGATCTTGAGAATGCGATCAAACGTATCATTAAGGAAGAAAAATCCGTTAAATCATGAAGCTTCAAGCCATGTTGGGACTGATAAACGCAACACCCATCACTGTTGATGATCCGTATATCGTTTATCGGGAACATTATTATGTGAGCTGTACAGATCTGATGAGCGATGCTTTAGCAATGATTTGTACCAATCCTGCTCAAACCGTCTTATTAACTGGTTTGGCCAATGGACAGGCTTTACGTACGGCAGAAATGATGGACATCAATGTCATCATCTTATGTCGCAATAAAACATTAGGTGTAGAGAATATAGAGTTGGCAACCTCTATGGAAATGAATGTATTCACAACACCTCTCCCAATGTTTGATGCAGTAGGCATCTTATATAAAGAAGGGTTAAAAACGGCAACACGTCATGTTGATTAAGACCTATGAACTGACTGCCGATGATTTCACTCAAGCAGGCTCTATCTCAAGTGACATTCGTAAGATTGCCAAAGGATATGGGATGTCTCAAGAAACCATACGGCGCGTTGCAGTAGCTTGCTATGAAGCAGAAATCAACATGATCATCCATTCTCATGGGGGTCAAATTGAGTTGTCTATTGACGATGAATGGTTCAACATAGCCTTTAAAGATGTAGGACCAGGCATTGAAAATATAGAATTGGCGATGAAACCAGGTTGGTCAACAGCCGATGTTGTCGCTCAAAATATGGGCTTTGGAGCTGGTTTAGGGTTACCCAACATTAAGAAGAATTCAGACACCTTCAATTTGTTCTCCGATCCCAATGGGACCTTACTACAACTCGGTTTTAAGCGAAAGGACACCCTATGACCATCAAAGAACTTCATCAGAAAACAGATTGGCCCTTCGTCATGCAAGGCAACATCGATCAACCAATCACAGGCATACACACAGGAGATCTCTTATCGTATGTTATGGGACATGGAAAAACAGGTCAAGCTTGGATCACCATGCAGACCCATCAAAACATCATTGCGATCGCATCACTTAAGGAATTCTCATGCATCATCCTCATCGATGACAACGATTTGGATCAACAAACCTTAGGCATAGCTGCAGACAATGAGATCAATGTTTTAAAAAGTCCTCTGGATGCATTCGAAACCATCAAAACTTTGGTTAAACTGGGTTTCTGATATGTATTATGATTTGCATATCCATTCGGGATTGTCACCGTGTGCAGATGATGACATGAGCCCTCAAAACATCGTCCAGATGGCCAAAATTAAAGGATTGCAGATGATCTCTGTATGTGATCACAATTCCTTGAAACAACAAAGCGTCATTGCTGAAGTTGCGAAAGAACATGGTCTTGATTATGTCTATGGCATTGAGATCCAAACCAAAGAAGAAGTTCATGTGTTGGCTTACTTCAAAGATGACCACGATTTACCGCTGATGCAACAATGGATCACCCACAATCAAATGAAAGTGGTCAATCGTGCAAATTTCTTTGGACATCAATATCTATTTGATCAACATGATCAAATCGTAGAAGAAGAAAAACTAGCCTTGATTTTCTCGCTTAATGTGAGTTTGGAAGAATGTCTACATGTGATTCATAACCATCATGGTAAAGCAGTATTGGCTCACATCTATGGTCGTAAAAATGGCATCGTTTATCAACTGGGGTTCATACCTGAACATCTATCCATCGATGGGGTTGAAGTCTCACATGAGGACGACATCCAGCGCTTTATCGATGAATATCCTTGCTTATCCGAATTGCCTTGTTTCATCAATTCTGATGCGCATCATTTATCTGATATTCATGAAGCCAGTTTCGCCATCAATCCTAAAACCCTAACTCGATTTTGGAGTAACTGATGCAAGATCTTGCGATGATCAGTTTAGAACTGGTTCAGAATTCATTGAAAGCAAAAGCTTTACACATCGATTTGTCCTTCATCTTGAATCAAAGAGATGGAACATCATCCCTCATCATCAAAGATGATGGGAGTGGGATGGATGAAGTCACGCTATCAAAAGTAAGTAGTCCATTTATGACATCCAGAACCACACGAAAAGTAGGTCTTGGGGTTGCCTTCTTTACACAAGCCATTCAACAAGCTGAAGGATTCGTTAAATTTGAATCCAAGCTTAATCAAGGCACCACCATTCAGGGCACTTGGAAAACAAATCATTGGGATGCTCCACCACTAGGAAATCTTGGTGAAGTGGTCCTGATCGCATTGCAGAGTCATCCAGATTTGCATTTAGTCTTCACATTCAGTTTCAATTCATCCGTTTATACCTTTGACAGTAAAACGTTTGAAACCAGCATCGCTCCTGTACCCATCAGTGAGCTTGCCATCCTTAAATGGATAGAATCAGAAATCAATTCGAATATCGAGAACTGTAAGGGAGAAATCGATCATGAAAAGTCTTGAAGAATTAAACCGTATTCGCGAAGAGGCACTTAAAAAAGTCAACCTAAGGCAAAACAATGCCCAGTATCGCATCTTAGTAGGGATGGCCACCTGTGGTATCGCAGCTGGAGCCAGACCTGTCATGAAGGCACTGATGGATGGGATCGAGAAAGATCAACTTCCTGTCACCATCCAACAAACAGGTTGTATTGGTATGTGTATCCATGAGCCCATCATTGAGATCATCGATCAAGCTGGAATCAAGACCACCTATTTGGAAGTCACCCCAGCCAAAGCAGTCGAAATCTTAGAAAGCCACATCAAAAAAGGTGAGGTTCTTCAATCGTATACTCGTGTAGGAAATAGGTAAACTTATGGAAAGAACACATGTTTTAGTTTGTGCTGGTACAGGATGTACCTCTTCTAAGTCGTTGGAACTTGTCAAACGTCTTGAAGAGGTCATCAAAGCGAAGAATCTTCAAAACGAAGTCAAGGTCGTTAAGACAGGTTGTTTTGGCTTGTGTCAAAAAGGACCGATTATTGCGATTCATCCTGACAGAGTTTTCTATAGTCATGTTACATTAGCGGACATCGATGAGATCGTCAATGAACATTTGTATAAAGGACGTCCTGTTAAACGACTCGAAATCACCGACATCGATGAAGAAACCAAAGAAAAGATCTTTGAATTTGAAAAGATCAAGTTTTATGCGAAACAAAAACGCATTGCCTTACGCAATTGCGGATTGATCAACCCTGAAGATGTGACTGAATATATTGCGTTAGATGGTTATCAAGCCTTAGCCAAAGTACTGACGACGATGACTCCGCAGAATGTCATCGATGAGATGAAACGTTCTGGATTAAGAGGACGTGGAGGCGGTGGTTTCCCAACTGGAAACAAGTGGCAATTTGCGGCCAATCAGGTCAATGATGAAAAATATGTTATCTGTAATGCCGATGAAGGAGATCCAGGTGCTTTTATGGATCGTTCCATCTTGGAAGGAGATCCACACTCCGTTATAGAAGCCATGGCTATTGCCGGTTATGCGATTGGAGCCAATCATGGATATGTCTATATTCGTGCTGAATATCCGATCGCTGTTGAACGTTTAAAAATCGCCATTGGACAAGCAGAAGAGTATGGGATGCTTGGGAAGAATATTTTTAATACCGGATTTAAGTTTGATATTGAAATTCGTTTAGGAGCCGGTGCTTTCGTCTGTGGTGAAGAAACAGCTTTGATCGCATCGATTGAAGGCAGACGCGGTATGCCTAGCGTCAAGCCTCCGTTTCCTGCAGTAAAAGGGGTATGGGGCAAACCAACCATCATCAACAATGTGGAAACTTTTGCAAACATCCCAGCCATCATCAATCAAGGTGCAGATTGGTTTTCTTCCATCGGTACTGAAAAATCTAAAGGAACCAAAGTCTTTGCGTTAGGCGGCAAGATCGTTAATACCGGTCTGGTCGAAGTTCCAATGGGAACAACGTTAAGAGAAGTTATCTATGAGATCGGTGGAGGTTGTCCTGATCATAAGAATTTTAAAGCGGTTCAAACTGGTGGTCCTTCTGGCGGTTGTTTAACCGAAGAACATTTAGATACCCCAATCGATTTTGATAATCTCATTGCCTTAGGTTCCATGATGGGATCAGGCGGTATGATCATTCTAGATGAAGACAACTGTATGGTCGATGTGGCCCGTTTCTATATGGATTTTATCGTAGATGAATCTTGTGGTAAATGTTCACCGTGTCGTATTGGAACCAAACGTATGTTGGAAATGTTGATCGATATATGTGAAGGTAAGGCAACCATGCAGACCTTAGCAGATCTAGAAGCATTAGCCATCCACGTTAAAGACAGTTCTTTATGTGGCTTGGGTCAAACGGCTTCAAATCCTGTTTTATCAACCCTTAAGCACTTTAAAGATGAATACTTAGCTCATGTCGTAGATAAGAAATGTCCGGCTAAAGTATGTAAATCATTGTTAGACTATTCAATAAATAAAGATGCATGTAAGAAATGTGGTCTGTGTGCTAAAGGTTGTCCGACGTCTGCCATCAGTGGAGTGCTCGGTAAAGAACCTTATGTGATCGACCCAATCAAATGTATTCGTTGTGGAGCTTGTGTCCAAAACTGCCCATTTGGTGCAGTTGAAAGAGCTTAGGTGAAAGTATGAACACTGTAAAAATAAAAGTTAACTTCAAAGAATATGAAGTTGAAGCCAATCAGACTGTCCTACAAGCCATCAGAAAAATTGGGATCCAAGTACCAAGTCTTTGTTTCTTAAAAGACATCAATCAATCTGGAGCTTGTCGTGTCTGTGTCATTGAAATCAAAGGACTTCGTTCTTTGGTGACTTCATGTAATTATCCTGTTTCAGAAGGCATGGAAATACAGACCCACTCAAAACGAGTCATCAATTCGCGTAGAAAAACCGTTGAGCTTATTTTATCCAATCACAGTAAAGATTGTTTAAGTTGTATCCGTAATCAAAACTGTGAACTTCAGACATTAGCCCAGGATCTTAATGTGCGTCATACCTATATTAAAGGGGTCTTATCAAAACAGACCTATGATGAAGTGTCGCCAGGTATCGTAAGAGACACCTCAAAATGTATCTTATGCGGACGATGTGTTGAACAGTGTAAGAAGACTCAGGGTTTAGGTATCCTAAACTTTATCGATCGAGGTTTTGAAACCAAAGTAGGTCCTGTCTTTGATCGCAGTTTCAATGATGTCAATTGTATGCAATGTGGTCAATGTATCAACGTATGTCCGGTTGGGGCATTAAGCGAAAAAGAAGAAATTCATGATGTCATCGCAGCTTTGAATGATCCTAAGAAGGTTGTTGTCGTACAGACAGCTCCTGCGGTTAGAGCCTCTTTAGGCGAAGAATTTGGGATGCCGATTGGAACCCGTGTTACCGGTAAAATGGTCGCAGCCCTTCGTTTAATTGGTTTTGATCGTGTTTATGATACCAACTATGCAGCCGATTTGACCATCATGGAAGAAGGAACAGAATTTATCCACCGTTTCAAACACAAAGGGGTCTTGCCTTTATTGACCTCTTGTTCACCAGGTTGGATCCGATACATGGAATTTGAATATCCAGATTTGATTCCCAATGTATCAACTTGTAAGTCTCCACACATGATGTTTGGGGCCATTTTAAAGAGTTACTTTGCTGAAACGAAACAAGTCGATCCAAAAGATGTCTATGTCGTTTCAATAATGCCTTGTACCGCTAAGAAAGAAGAAAAGACCCGACTCAATCATCACACAAATATGCGTGATGTCGATGCTGTTTTAACGACACGAGAATTAGGCAGATTAATAAAACTATATGGTATTGATTTCCCAACGCTTCCTGATGAAGAATTCGATCAAGATATGTTTGGTGAATATACAGGAGCTGGTGTTATCTTTGGAGCATCTGGTGGTGTCATGGAAGCAGCACTAAGAACAGTGACTGAAATCTTAACTAAGAAGCCTTTAGATGATGTCAATTTTATGGACCTTAGAGGTGATGGTGTCAAAGAAGCTTCTGTCAACATCAATGGGACGATCGTGAAAGTTGCGGTAGCTCACAGTATGAAGTTGGCTAAACCGTTGTTGGATGAGATTAGGGCAGGCAAATCACCTTATCATTTCATTGAAATCATGGGATGTCCTGGAGGTTGTGTCAATGGGGGCGGTCAATCGATCATCAATGCGAATGTTCGTAATGTCATCGGCAATTCCTACATCAAAGTCAGAGCGAATGCTTTATATGATGAAGACGTAAGTCGTAAGTTTAGGAAATCTCATGAGAATGTTCAGATTCAAGAGTTATATAAGAATTATCTTCATGAGCCAGGCAGTCATATTGCCCATGAACTTCTGCATACCCATTACACAGCCAAAACCAGATTCAAAGATCCGGAAGGCGAATAAGAAAATAACCCCTGATGAATCATCAGGGGTTTACTTTATGATTGATGAAGGCTACTTGAACTTAGATGTAAAGCGCATAAAGAGATAAATTAGAAACATATAGAGATAAAGAATTGGAAAGGCAACACTTAAGTAAATATAGTCATAAGGAATCCAGCTCGCAAACAACGCAAAAGCAGGATTTGATGGGGTTGCTAGATCTTTGATGGTAAAGAAATAGTTGGCTGGGATATCAAAAACATTATTGAGTAACAAGTTGAATAAATGTAAAGAGAAAGATATCGCAAGAACCATGATGGTTAAATCAAGGGCACTTTTTCGATTTGGTTTCAGTGAATGAAAACCCCAGACAGAATTCAACATGGGAATTAAAAAGATCGAGAAGTGAAAGACATAAAAGGAAAGGGTCATCATCGAATAAGTATCTTGATAATCATTACCTACCACCAATATCGCCACCAAAGCTGCTAAACCACAAACATAGAAAACAAAATCCATAATGACAGCTTTCTTTGTAATCAAGGCAATCGGAATTAGAAAGACAGCCAGGTTACATAGCTGTAAAGGCAATAATGTCAAAATATGATCACTACGTATATAGAAGTAATACCAGTTGATCACATAAGCCAAAGCATTAATCGCTGTTAAAACCATTAGGAACCTAAAGCGTCGATTCTGGCTACTATGCTTAAAGATCCATAAGGTTAAGGCAATGAATAGAAAGGATGCGAAGTAATACCATTGGAGTTGCATAATGAGTCCTTATTTAGAAGTTTATCATATCGTTCTCATTAACGAAAGACAGCGATGATAAAATGATGACGTTTCTCACAATCGCAATATTTAATCATAAAAAAAGCAGAGACCTTTAAGTCTCCGCATAGAACTTCATTTATTTTAGATGCGTATTAACTGACCCACTGGTCAAGTCGACCGTATATAGCGGACCACCTGATTTGTAGGTATAGGTGTTTCCACTGGTGATGACTTCAAAGTCAGTGGTGAAACTACCTGAGGTTTTCTTGACCACAAACCCAAATCCATCGGTCCCATGTAGGGTAATGTTTGCAGAACCAGAGGTCATCTTGAGACTTAACGATTGAGGAAGTTGTTCAAGTAGATCGAGCTTCATTGTTCCAGAAGTCATCTTTATTTTGAAAGACTGAGTTTTTGCTGCGTAATTCAATTGACCAGAAGTGATTTCAATGTCGGCAGATAAGAGTTCAGAGTCTTTGATCACTGCATTTCCACTGGTCAAATCCATAGATAATAAGGCAGCGAAACTGTTGTCTAGTGTTAGATTACCAGATACGAGATCAACTTGAATCAGATTAGAATAGACATCATCAATGCTGTAGTTTCCTGAAACACCTTTCAACTTTATCAGATTGAAATTGGTGGTGATGGGCAGATAAACTTCTAAGAATGTAGGGGCACTGGTAAACCATAAGAAGTTGAAGACAGCTTTATTGCGTGATACCAATTCCAGTTTTGAATTCAAGACTGTAATTTTGACTTCTTTGTTTTCCGCGATGACTTTATAGGCTTTCTCAACGATACGAATTTTATCTCCAGTTGTAGGAATGATTTTAACCCCACCAGAGATCCACTCGATAGCCAAAGATTCCACGCTTTCACTTAGAGTGACATCGCTTAGAATAACGGAAGGTTCACCTTCATATTTTTGTTGAAAAGTAAACTCACCGCTTTGGACAGCTGAATAGAGGAAGTATACTGCAACAGCCGCAACCAAACTCCAAATTAAAATCAGAAATACATTTTTTGTGCGACTATTTCTCATGATCGTTACGGCTCAAGTTGAAGAATGCTTTTAGGATATTGTGAATGGCAGCTCCGATGATGAAGATGATCCAAGAGAAGGTCCACCATCCATAGATGAAGTTAACATAGAAATAGATGGCCACGATGATCAACCAGAAAGCTGAACTCAACGCATCAAACACTGGTTTGTTTTTATCTTTAGCTGCTTTCCATTCTTTGAATTCTTCAACCATGGATTCATCATCTTTGATGTATTTTGGTCTACTTGCGAAATGAAAGACCAATAGTCCTGTTCCACATGCAATCAATGCAAACATGCTGACTAAGCCTAAAGTTTCTTGTCCTAAGACTTCAGCACTGAAGATCAATGCCATAGGACTCATGATGAAGATCATTACAGCGATGGTGATGATCAATGCACTTTGTTTGCGCTGTTGAACTGTAGGACCAGATAAAACGTGTCTTTCTCTTAAGCCTTCAGTAAGTTCACTCAAATCACCGATCCCCGCTATAACGGCTGTATACGCTTCCTCTTCGCTTTTACCTGTCTTGAGTTGATCATTGAATTTCTCAATTAAGTTACTGATCAACTCTTCCTGCATTTCTACTGATTTTTTTGTTTTGGGTACATCTTCAAATGCTCTGGTGATGTACGTTCTAATTTTTGTGATCATGTTTCTCCTTTTTAGATCAATGTTTCAATCAATGTTTTAGCGTCTTCCCAATCTTTACGGTTTTGTGTGTAGTAAGCTCTACCTTCGTTGGTGATCGCATAATATCTACGACGAGCTCCCGTTTGTTCGTCTCCCCAATAAGAGACGATAAGCCCAGATGTTTCTAGCCTCCTAAAGGCTGAATAGAGGGTGGCTTCCTTAAGTTCATACTGATTGTTGGTCTTTTCCTGAATGGCTTTATTGATTTCATAGCCGTAACTATCTTTCTCCAATAGGTGTTTCAAGATGATGGTTTCTGTATGTCCTCGTAATAGATCAGAGGTGATGTTCATGGTTTTACTCCCTTCTTTAGTTATAACATACACCATTATACTTCGCCTGTCAAGGTATATATTTAAAAAAAGTAAATATTTTTTCTATGTAGTGCATAAGACAATGTTTCAGAGTTAGAAATGGGTCTAAAAAGCTTCATTGACACCACTAACCATGGTGCTATAATTTAGACAATAGAATACAGTTAACTATTGTTTAAATCATTGTTGATCCACCTAAATCCCTTTCAATAAACCACGAAACATAGGAGATCCATATGACCACAAGTTCAAACCAGTCGTCTCAAGAAACAAGACCCAAAGAGACTTTTTTCTCTTGGATGAAGGTTATCACCAAAGCTGCTTTACGTGATTTACCGAAACGATCTAAACAATTGGCCATCCAATTGGGGATTGTCTTATTTTTTCAGTTTGCTTTTTGGTGGCGAGCTGTCAGTCAATATATCCCGACCTTCATATCCGGACCCATCATCTTTTTGACCGCAACCTATACTGATATTTTGCCTAAGACGATCTATTGGGTCATCATCTTTACGTTTGGGAAACGTTTGTTTCTAAAAATACAGAAAATTGGTTTTGGGGAAGCACTTCGTCCCATTAGACAACTCAAACCTGAATTGGTCCATGCGGTTTCAGCACTAAGACAAAATGCGAAGGTTTATCTGTTGATTGGGGCAGGCGTAGGGCTCATTATTGCGAATAATTTTGCCTCGTATAGTCGTTTTAGTGGAGCTCGTAATAAGTTCGATAAATATTTTATCGCCATCGTGATCTCATTTACGATTTCTTACTTATTGGGAGAAGGACGTAAACATTGGATCTTTAAGATGGCTCGATTGATTTTTGCTGATCTTGCGAAGGCATTTAGGCTTCCGTTTAGATACACAGATTTTCATACTTATGTGATTTTAAGTGGTTTTATTCTGGGACTATTATTGGATGCCCCATTGATTTTAATGCAGATGATGTATGGTGGTTATTATTTAGGATTTGCATTCTTGGTAGTTGGCTTACTCTTAAAATTCATGACCCCAAAAACAGTCATCCAACATGAAAAAAAGATGGGATGATTTATATCGCTATGTGAGTTTCTTTGATGCTTTGAGTGGTCAAGGAGCTAGAAGCAATACTTTTAGTAAAGAAGGCATTGATAGTGGTCTAGACCCATTCCAAGGTAGTTTTCCAGAACTTCTTGATATTGGGATCATGGGTTCATGTGAACACGGTAAAAGCGGGCTTTGTTTAGCATCAGGTGTTCAGTGTTATCAAAAAGGCGGTGAAATTGAAGAAGCACATATGAGCTTTGAAACTTTCGCTAAAATCATAGATCAAGCCCAACACAAAACATTTCAGGTTGCCTTAGGTGGAAGAGGGGATCCTGATCAACATCCCGACATCATCAAAATACTGGCCTATGCCCACAATCATGGGGTCACACCCAATTTCACCACATCAGGATATGGATTAAGTAGAGATCTATTGCCAGTCATTAAACAATGTTGTGGGGCTGTTGCGGTAAGTTGGTATCGCAATCATTACACATTGGATGCGATAAAAATGTTGATTGATTATGGAATCAAAACCAACATCCATTATGTACTCTCAAAAGACACACTCAAAGAAGCCATTGAGTTGATTGAACATCAATCATGGCCTCAAGGCGTCAATCGCATCATCTTCTTGCTTCATAAACCAGTAGGCTTTGGTTCACTCGATCAAGTATTAGACATCAAAGATCCCAAAGTCCAACATTTCTTCTCACTCTTTGATCGTCCTGAGATCGCCAATAAAGCTGGGTTTGACAGTTGTTGCGTACCTGCGATCCTTAACTTGACCACTAAGATCAGTCCCTTATGTATCGAAGCTTGTGAGGCTGGAAGATTCTCAGCCTACATCAGTCCAGACAATAAACTGATTCCCTGCAGTTTTGAGAAAGATGAAGCATATGCTGTATCTCTTGATAAGATGAGTCTTCAAGAAGCTTGGGATTCAGAGCCCTTTGAGCGATTTAGAAACAAGCAGACAGGCAAATGTATTGGGTGTAGTAGCAGATCATCGTGTTACTCAGGATGTCCCATCATCCCTGAAATTACCTTATGCGATCGATTCCAGTTCGATCAGAAGGAGAGCCATTTATGAAAATCAAAGTCGATCATGTTACAAATTCATCCAGTGAAGTATTTGGGGTAGTCCTTGCGGATAGTGCAGTTACTGCAGGCCTCTTGTTTATGCTGGATACCTTAACAACAGGTTATCGCTCAACCAACATGTCTCAAAAACAAGATGAGCTTTATGATGAACTGATGATGGAATCAGAAAGAATGGCGTCCAGGATCACAGAAGGGGTCATTGATGATGCCAGGCAACAAGAAAAGATCGTTACAGATGCCTATGATGAAGCCTTGTCTTTGCTTTTAAAAGCATCTAAAGATCTTCAATCTGAGTTGAGTCAAACCAAAAAGAACTGGGAAACAACCGATAAAACAGCCGATAAAACCACCAGTGAATATCAAGTCCAAAGTGATAAAAATAAAGCATATCTCGACTATCTTTCTGAACAACTCAAACAAATCGAACTTCAAAAAAGTTCCATTGAAAAAGATCGTTCATCTAAACAAAGTTTGATTTCTGAAAGAGATGCTTGGATTCAACAGAATCAATCCGATTATGTTATGGTACAGGAACAAAAGTCATTGTTGATGTCAATGGGTCCTATGTTTGATACAGGCAATTCTGAAGGAAATCCATGGTTAAATTGCTTCAAAGAACTGGAAAAACGTGAGATCGATATCGATAAGACACTGATGGCTGCTAACGCTCGTTGCGAATATATAGCACTTGCCAAAGGTGAACTACAACCTAATCCTGAAACACAAGCATTGCTTATACAATTGGAAACCGAGAAATTCAACTATGATCTACTAGTTGCGGATGCAGATGCTTCTACTCATAAGAAATTGCGTCATACTTATGAAAAGAAATGCAAAGCTTTATATGATCAAGTATTAAATGCCAATCGCGGTGATTTGGCAACCAAAGCATCAGAAGGACTACAATATGGGGCTGATGTTGCAGTTGATGGCTTAGCTGAGTTAGCAGGACCTGCCGGTGCTCAAATCAAGATTGCTTATGGAGCCATTAAAACCATGTTTTTAGGAATCAAGGATGCTAAAAATGATCCTAAGAATAAATCTAAACATTTAGCCAAAGCCATCCTAAATACTTCAGCCATAGCCATCAAAGATCGTTATGGTGATCAACCTTGGGCAAAAGAAGCAACAACCTTACTTAATACCACATTACAAAGTAGTTTAAGTGCATCTATTGCAGGGACAAGCATACCTGAATCTATCGGGACCAGTTTAACCAAAGGCATCTTTGATTTAGGTGTAGAAAAGGGAATCGTTGCTTTAAAAGAAGCCACAACGATCTCTCAAGAAACAATCGAACCTCAATTTGATCTTTTGACACCTCAAGAACTCTTAAATGATAATCCTCTGACTCAAAAATTAAGTGAGTCCTTCAAAACTGAAATCATCTTTACACCATAAGCAATGTAAAAATGTTCTTAAGATCATTCATCAAGATATTGTCGTATTGATGATTTAGCACGTTTGATAGTATGATATTTAAATTTATGGATTTTGTTGCATCATCAAGGCTTTGATTTTATTTTCTAAAGCAAGATATGCTTCTTCAACATCTTCAATATTCAAGACAGTCTCTTCCATAGGACACATGCCTGTTTGTGTATCGTTGATGATGTAGGGGACTTCTTTTTCATATGTAAAAGGAATATTATGTTTCTCTAACAATTTGATGGCATGAGTGCTGATCATGATCGTATGTAAACGTTGTATACGAGCCCGTATGAGAAGGAATGCGGCTGATTTACCTATGACACGATCAATGATGATCGCATCTTTAAAGAAGTCAGGATCGACTCTTAAAGGCTTCATCAAAGGACGTAAACCTCTTTCGGTACTGATGTATTCATCATCGCCTTTTAGGGCGATACAACTGAGTTGTTGGGTCTTTAAGCGTTCAATGGCATTTTGTAAACGAGACATAATTTCCTTTCGTTTCTCTAAAAAGAGACTTGCGTTGAGCGTGAATATAGTGTTCAATTAAAGAAAGCGAGGGTTGAATATGCACACTAGAAAATTCGATAAGTCAGGCATTAGTCCATCACTGTTAGGTTTTGGATGTATGAGATTTCCTACCTTAGCAGATGGGTCAATCGATGAAGTCAAAGCAACCGCAATGATTGAAACAGCCATGGCCAATGGGGTCACCTATATCGACACAGCATATCCTTATCATAACGGAGAAAGCGAACCTTTTGTAGGAAAAGTATTAAAAAATCATCCTAGATCGTCTTTCTATCTCGCAACGAAGCTTCCGATTTGGTTACTTAAAACAAAAGAAGATGCGTTGAGAATATTTAATGAACAACTCGATCGTCTACAAGTCGACTATTTTGATTTCTATTTACTCCATGCCTTGGATCAAGAAAAGTGGGATCTCATACTTGAACTTGATGTCATTGGAGTCGTCGAAAAACTTAAAGCAGAAGGCAAGATCAAAAACTTAGGTTTCTCTTTCCATGATGAATATCCTGTCTTTGAAAAGATTGCGACATATCGTGCATGGGATTTCTGTCAGATCCAATACAATTACATCGACACAAAGATCCAAGCCGGAGATAAAGGCTATGATCTAACCGTTAAATTAGGAATACCATTGATCGTCATGGAACCCATTAAAGGTGGTATGTTGGCAACTTTACCTCATGATATTTCTCATCCTTTTAAAGATTATGATCCCAAAGCATCCTTATCATCATGGGCTCTGCGTTGGGCAGCAACTCATCAAAATGTCAAAGTCATCTTAAGTGGTATGAGTTCCATGGAACACGTGACAGATAATCTCAATACCTTCAATAACTATAAGGATCTTAGTGATGAAGAAATGGGTATTGTTAATAAAGTAACCGACATCATCAATTCCAGAACCAAGAATGGTTGCACAAGCTGTGAATACTGTATGCCTTGTCCATTTGGTGTCAATATTCCTAGAAACTTCAAGATTTGGAATGATTATTCGATCTTTAAAGACGAAGCTAAAACGATCAGACGTTATTGGACAGATCTTAAACCTGAAGCTCGTGCTGATATGTGTCAAGCCTGTGGTGCCTGTGAAGCACTCTGTCCGCAACACATCCACATCATCGATGACCTGGTTCAAGTCGCTAAAGATATCCCACATCCTTAAAAGCACTTCGGTGCTTTTTGTGAAGTTTATTTAACAATGCGATTAACTTGTTAATGTATAATGAAATTAACGGAGATTCTATGACCAAAGTATGCTTTGTCGATGATGAACTCAATATCCGACGTTTGGTTGCTTACGATCTTAAACAAGCAGGCTATGATTTTATTTTGTGTGAAAATGGTAAAGTGGCTTACGAACTCAGTAAGACCAATACTTTTGATGTTTTCATCATCGATTGGATGATGCCTGAAATGGATGGGATCACTTTAATCAAAAAACTCAGAGATGATCATCAAACAAGTTTGATGATCATGTTGACTGCGAAATCAGAAGAAGAAGATTTGATTGAAGCTTTTGAAGCTGGAGTCGATGATTATCTAACAAAGCCTTTCTCTTCACGTGAACTCTTAGTTCGTATGAAAGCTCATTTGAGTCGACTCAGATCCAATACAGGTTCTACACTTACCCATCAGAGTTTACACATCAATCTCTTAAGCCGTGAAGTTCATTATGAGAATAAACTCATTGACCTCACCAAAACAGAATTTGACTTACTGATGATGT
The DNA here is from genome assembly GCA_009773735.1 of Erysipelotrichaceae bacterium. Classification (GTDB taxonomy): domain Bacteria; phylum Bacillota_I; class Bacilli_A; order Erysipelotrichales; family Erysipelotrichaceae; genus UBA2212. The sequence continues at coordinate 15,670 of WSYG01000018.1, read as the reverse complement.
TTATTGAAAATAAAGGCATCGTCTTATCACGAGATCAGATCTTAAATACGATTTGGGGTTTTGAATATGATGGGGATACTCGAATCGTGGATGTCCATGTCTTTAAACTAAGAAGTAAACTTGAGAAAACTCCAATAGAAATCAAATCATCGCGAGGCATCGGTTACATTTTGGATGAAGTCCATGAATCGTAAACAGATTCTTTTCTATGCACTTTTTAATGCTGCATTATTAAGCTGCATATTTATATTCAAAGATGAATTGGCAATCGTTTTATTCGTTGGTGTTGTTTCAAACGTTTTTATCGTTTACAGACTTGAACTAGTTCATCAGCTTGAGAATCAAAAACGTGTATCACAAGCCAAACAACTCAATCTTCAGCAAGAAAAAAACATCCAGTTAAAATCTAGACAAATTGAAACCATCGTATCCAACTTACCTTTTCCAATCGCCCTAATGGATACACATGGAAACATTGTTTTAAGCAATATTCTCTTTGACCAATTCGTTATCGATCATAATCAAAGTCTCAGTTATGACAGCAAAGCATTTCAACAAGACATTGGTAGTTTTATAAAACATGCCTACATCAAAGACGAAGCTCAGACTAAAACTTTTAATATCAACGGTATTGACTTCCAAGCATTATCGATCCCTGTTTTTGATGGGGGAAGAAGTTCTGGCTGTTTGTTTATGTTTTTAGACATCACAAAGATCTTAGAAGGAGAACGTGTGCAGAAACGTTTTATTGCAGATGCGTCCCACGAACTTAGAACACCTTTGTCGGTTATAACAGGCATGATCAGGATCCTTAATCGACCTGATTTCAAGGATACAGAGACTTTAAAAGAATTCGTTGATCAAATAGATAAAGAATCCTTAAGAATGGACAACATTATTACCGACTTAATGGTTTTATCCAAACTTTCATCCAACAGAGTTATCTTAAATCCTGAACTTGTTAATCTAAAACAATTGATCCTTGATGTATACACCCCACTTAAACGATCAATCCTAGAGAAAAACAACACATTCACACTGGAAATCGATGAAAAGATCCATTTAAATTTAGATCGAGTTAAAGCCCATCAGATTTTTACCAATCTGTTAACCAATGCAATCAAATTTACCCAAGACGGAACCATCACCATCTCTTCGGAAATCAGCGCTCCATTTTGTATCATCAAAGTTATCGATACAGGAATCGGAATCAAAGAAGAAGATCAAAAATACATCTTTGAACGCTTTTATCGTACAGATCAATCTAGATCAAGAGCCTCAGGCGGAAGCGGTTTAGGCTTGGCCATCGTCAAGTCGTTTGTCATAGCTCATAAAGGCGAGATCGAAGTCAGCAGTACTGTTGAAAAGGGATCTTGTTTTACCGTAAAGTTACCACTTTAAATGTTAACATTTCTTAACAAAACCTTAACTAAACCGAAATCAATTCGGTTTTCTTTTTTTCTATACTATATTCGAGGAAAAAAAGTTCCAGGAGGAAAGAATGAAGTTCTCAAAAATACTTATTAGTACACTTATCGTCGCACTAGGCTTAGTTGCTTGTGCAACCCCAAAAACAAGTTTAAAAGGATCTATCGCTATCGATGGATCATCTACGGTATATCCGATCGCAGAATTAGTTACAGAAGACTATAACGCAGACTATCCTAATGTTGAAATCACAGTTGGATTCTCAGGCACAGGCGGTGGTTTCACAAAATTCGCAGCTGGTGAAATCGACATCGCGAATGCTTCCAGAAAAATCAAACAAGCTGAAATTGATGCCTTGGTCGCCGCAAAAGTTGAATACTTAGAACTCAAAGTTGCTTATGATGGTTTATCCGTAGTTGTTAATAAACAAAACACATGGGTCGACTACTTGACCTTCACTGAACTAAAAGCCATTTTCGGAAAAGACGCTACTGCCACAAAGTGGTCAGATGTCAGAGCTGGTTGGCCAGAAGAAAACATTGTCATCTATTCCCCAGGTCATGATTCCGGAACCTTCGACTTCTTTACAGAAGCAGTTAATGGGAAATCAGGCGTCATCAGACAAGATTCAGAAACCGTTAAGATCTCATTTAGTGAAGATGACAATATCTTGGTTACCGGTGTTGCTGGTGGTAAAGGCGCCATTGGTTACTTCGGATTTGCTTACTTTGAAGAAAATGCAGACAAACTAAAAGTCGTCCCTTTGACTAAAGATCCTGTTAAAGCTGCTGTTACTCCAGTATTCGCAACGATCGCTGACAGTACCTACCCATTATCCAGACCTCTATTCATCTATGTCAATAAAGCCTCTCTGAAAAGAGCTGAAGTAATGTCTTATGTTACCTTCTTCATTAAAAACGCAAAAAAACTATCCGCTGAAGTTGGTTATGTATCCTTACCGGATGCCGATTACACAGCTGGTCTTGCTTTACTGAAGTAAGTAAGAATAAGACTGATTCTCAAACTTATTGAATTAAACATTGAACCAAGATTCAGCTCAAGACAGGTGCCTCATAAGGCGCCTTCTTGTGTTTAGAAAGGCAAGTATGACGAAAAAGAAAAAGAGATGGTTGGAAGAAAAAAGCATTGAATGGGTCTTGATCATGGTCAGCGTGATTTCGATTTTAACGACAGTTGGAATCGTAATGACCTTGTTTTACGAATCTTATGAATTCTTCACAGTTGTTTCCATTAAAGAATTCTTTACGACTTTAAGATGGGCGCCAGTATTTGATCCCCCATCATTTGGAGTTTTGCCTTTGCTTTCAGGAACTTTCCTGATTGCGTTTCTTTCAAGCTTCATCTCTTTGCCTTTAGGTTTAGGCAGTGCAATCTATCTTAGTGAATTTGCTTCTAAGAAGGCACGCAAGATCATTAAGCCGATCTTAGAGCTTTTGGCAGGGATTCCTTCCATTGTGTATGGTTTCTTTGCGTTGACCTTTATTACCCCAATCATTAGAAGCGTTTTACCTGACACTTCAATTTATAATGCGTTGAGTGCATCGATTGCGGTAGGGATCATGACCTTACCTATGGTTGCATCCTTAAGTGAAGATGCAATGATGGCTGTACCGGATTCGATCAGACAGGGTGCTTATGCTTTGGGTTCCACAAAACTTGAAGTTGCGATCCACGTTATTGTACCTGCTGCATTCTCAGGCATTGGTGCATCCTTTATGTTGGCGATCTCAAGAGCAGTCGGTGAAACAATGATCGTTGCGATTGCGGCTGGTCAAACACCAACCTTTACCTTAAATCCTTTAGAGAGCGTGCAGACGATGACAGGCTTTATGGTCAATATGGCTTTGGGTGATATTCAACAAGGCTCTATCGAGTTTAAAACCGTGTTTGTGGTTGGTGCCCTCTTATTTCTGGTCACGCTCGTTATGAATTTCATTGCGAAATTTGTCATTCAAAAGAATCGTGAGGTATACTAATGAAGAAGAAAATATCCTATCATACTCGTTTAAAAAGACGATTGTTGCTTAATCAAATCTTCAAATTTATCTTCATGTCGACCATCATTGTATCGATTATGGTTCTTGCGATCTTGGTCATAGATGTCTTACAAAAAGGATTAGGTTCATTGGATTTGGATTTCATCTTGAATATGCCATCAAGTCGACCAGAAAGAGCAGGGATCTTACCTGCACTACTGGGAACCTTATGGGTCATTGGATTGACTGCGTTGATATCTATTCCAGTAGGCATAGGGACAGCCATCTATTTACAAGTGTATGCAGATAAAAAATCATGGTTCTTTAAAGCTTTAAACATCAATATTGCCAATCTGGCAGGTGTTCCATCGATCGTTTATGGTATATTAGGATTGACCGTATTTGTTCAACTGTTAAAAATCGGACCTACGGTTTTGGCTGGTGCCTTGACTTTAAGTCTCTTGATTTTACCAGTCATCATTGTATCTTCGATTGAAGCCATTAAAGCTGTCCCTTCATCCATTACCGAAGGTTCATTGGCTTTGGGTGTCAGTCGTTGGCGAACGATCACCGGTGTTGTCTTACCGATGGCCACTCCAGGGATTATGACTGGATCGATCTTAGCGCTTTCTCGAGCGATGGGTGAAGCTGCCCCAATGATCATGGTCGGTGCCGTTGGCTTTGTGACATTCTTGCCTGACAGTATCATGGATCGTTATACACTACTTCCCATGTTGATCTATAACTGGACTTCACGTCCTCAAGATGCTTTCGCTCAAATCGCAGCAGCTGGGATCATCGTCATGCTGATCCTACTGTTATTAACCAATCTTACCGCCATCATCATACGTAATAAAACTCAAAACCGAGTAGACTAGGAACCTCTATGCAAACAAAAATCAGAGTTGAAAATCTAAACTTCTATTATGGAAACTTCCAAGCCCTAAAGAATATCTCAATGGAAATCTATGAAAACAAGATAACAGCCCTTATTGGTCCTTCAGGATGTGGTAAATCCACATTCATCAAATCGATCAATCGCATGTATGATTTAATTGATGGGGCTGTAGCCAAAGGCAGCATTTCTTTTGATGAGATTGAGATATTAGATAAGAATACAGACGTCGTAGAGTTACGTAAACGTATCGGGATGGTCTTTCAAAAACCAAATCCTTTCCCAAAATCAATCACAGAAAATGTTTTGTATGGTGTAAAACGTCATGGGGATGTCCCTAAAATCGAATGGCTAGCCTTACTTGAAAGCTCACTAAAAAAAGCTTCCTTGTTTAGTGAAGTCGAACATAAGCTCAATCAATCGGCATTTTCATTATCAGGTGGTCAACAACAACGTTTATGTATCGCACGTACTTTAGCAACCAAACCCGAAGTCCTATTGATGGATGAACCGACCTCAGCTTTAGATCCAATCGCAACCGCTAAAATAGAAGAACTTCTCGAAGAGCTAAAAAAAGAATATACTGTTATTATCGTGACCCATTCGATGCAACAAGCTGCTCGAATCTCGGATTACACAGGTTTCTTCCTCAATGGAGAACTTATTGAATTTGGCTTAACAAAGACTTTATTTTCAACCCCAAAAGACAAACGTACCGAAGATTACATCACTGGACGATTTGGATAGGAGCCCAACATGGTAAGAATTGATGTAGAAATTCAGTTGTTTAAAGATGATATCTTCTTAATGAGTCAAAAAGTCAGAAGGATGTTTGTCACGGCCGTTGAAATCTTACATACCGGCAACAAAGAAAAAGCGTTAAGTGTTATTGAACTTGATGAATATGTCAACAATGCGAATGAAGAAATCAATGATAAGGCCGTGGAGGTTTTATCGTTATTGGCTCCGGTCGCAACGGATTTACGCATCATCATTGCTGGTATCAAGATTGCGACTGACCTTGAACGTATCGGTGATTATGCTAAAGCCATCGCTCGTTTTGTCATTAAAAACGATGATCTTGATGAACAACTTTTACCTTATATAGAAGTCATTGGGGTGAAATTCATTGAATTCTATGATGAAACCATTGTTGCCTATATCAATCGCGATGTAAAGTTAGCACTTGATTTGCCATCACGCGATGATGATATCGATGCAGCTTTCCAAAAAATGATCAACTATATCGAACAGTTGTATGACGAGAAAAAAGACATTTCGCATTTGGTACCAACGATTGGTATGTTAAGAAACATCGAAAGAGCGGGCGATCATACCAAAAATATTTGTGAACAAGTCATCTATGAAGTCAGAGGCCAACATTACGATTTTGGATAGAATCTTGGGCATTCATTAAGTCACTTAAGGTTTATTTGATATAATAAGCAGAGAAACACATCATGGTTCTCTGCTTTTTAAACCCATGATCAGAAAGTATAAACATATGACCATTAAATCGACCCAAGTCTACAATGCCTTCATGAGTGGAGCCCAGTCTCTGATCCTTCAAAAACAAATCTTAAATGAGTTGAATGTTTTTCCCGTTGCGGATGGGGATACTGGAAGCAATATGGCGTATACGATGGAAGGCATCTTAAGATCCAGTAAACATTATGATTCCATGTCTGAAACCATGAATTCGATCGCAGATGCGGTCAGTTTAAATGCGAAAGGCAATTCAGGAGCCATTATGGCTCAATTCATCATTGGCTTTTCAGAAACCTTACCTGATCATGAATTATCAGATAAAGACTTTATCGATGGTTTAAAAGTAGCTGTCAAGAAAGTCTATGAAGCTTTAAGTCATCCTGTAGAAGGCACAATGATCACGGTCATGCGTCTATGGGTCGATGAGATCGATACCTTATATCAGAAGTCACATGACTTTACCACCACCATCAATACTTCTTTAAACAAAGCGTATGAAGCTTTAAAAGATACCCCTAATTTACTTCAGATCCTAAAAGATCATCATGTGGTAGACAGTGGAGCCAAAGGTTTTGTCCATTTCTTAGAAGGTTTCATCAAAGGTCTATGGACGACTGAAAAAATCATCATCGATGAAGCCGTTGAAAACCATGTCCATGAATCTCATATGATCGATTCTAGTGAAGAGATCCATTTTAGATACTGTACAGAAGCTTTAGTACGAACTGATCTTACAGACACCCAAGATGTAAAGAACCGTTTAGAGTGTCTTGGAGACTCATTACTGGTAGTTAGAAGTAAACACTACCTAAAGGTACATATCCACACCAATACGCCTGAAAAGGTCATGGATGACTTAAAAACAAGTGGAACGATCATTCAGCAGAAAGCCGATGATATGATCCTACAACACTTAGATTTTACCCCTAACTCTAAGATTGCCTTGGTGACTGATTCAATCGCAGATCTACCAAAAGGCATCATCGATGAGGCTAGGATCCATGTGTTTCCTTTAACCATCATGATCGAAGATGCACCTTTCCTTGATCGCATCACCATGCCTTCACGTGTCTTCTATGAAAGAATTAATACGTTTAAATCCTATCCTTCTTCTTCACAACCTACCTTAAAAAGCATTGAAGATTATTATAAGAATCTGCTTCAGCATTATGAACAAGTCTTGGTTATTTCAGTTTCATCGAAAATGAGTGGAACATATCATGTCTTTAAAAAAGCAGCAGAAGTCTATGAAGGCAAGATTGTCGTCATCGACAGTAAACAAAATTCTGGAGCTCAAGGTCTATTGGTCATGCGTGCTCATGAATTGATTCAGCAAGGTCTTTCAATCGATGTCATTCAAGAAACAATTGAAAAAGCCATTCAAAATACCAAGATCTTTGTCTCAGTAGATACCTTGAAATACATGGTCAAGATGGGTCGATTAAAGCCCATCGTTGGCCGTATCGGTAAATGGGTCAATATGAAACCCATCGTAACCATCGATGAGACAGGTCATGGGGTCACCAAAGGTGCTTCATTCAGTAAGAAACAAACAGAACACAGAATGATCAAAGAAGTCGTGAACATGACCAAAGACAAGAAACTGGTCAATTATTGTATCGTCCATGGGAATGATTTAAAACGAGCCGAGCGCTTCTCAACATTGTTGACACAAAAATTAAACAAAGCGCCTTTATTCATAGATGAAATATCCACCATTGTGGCGATGAGTGCTGGACCTAAGACTTTTGCGATCGCCATACAAGTCGAGGACAACCAATGACACCTATCTTGATTTCATTACTGATTTTCTTTTTACTGGCTTTTACTCTTGGAACTCTAAAAAACAACCATGGCTTAGTCGACATTGCCTGGGGAATGGGTTTTGTGGTCACTGGACTAACAGCCCTTTTCACCAATGAAATCACCACAGTTAAGCTATTAGGTTTTGGGATGTTGTTGATATGGGGCTTAAGACTAAGTATTTATTTGTTTCTGCGCAATTGGAATAAACCTGAAGATAAACGATATACCGATATGCGTAAACGTTGGACCAAACATCCATATCTTTACAGTTTCCTAAATGTATATGCCCTACAAGCAGTCTTGTTGTTTCTAATCAATCAACCCTATTATCAATTGGCTTTCCTAGACAATCCAAGTTTAAGTGTCATAAGTTATATCTCAATAGTCTTTTGGATCATTGGGTTATACTTTGAAGTCATGGGAGACAAACAACTCTCAGATTTCAGAAAGAATCCTGCCAACAAAGGCAAGATCATCACAACTGGTTTATGGTCCATCACACGTCATCCCAACTACTTTGGGGAAGCGTTGATGTGGTGGAGTATGGCAACATACACGGTAAGTGTAGGAGCTCCACTATGGGTCTTACTGAGCGCACTACTAATTACACTCTTATTGCGTTATGTATCAGGAGTACCACTACTTGAAAAGAAGTATAAAGACAGAGAAGACTTTAAAACATACGCAAAGAAAACAAGTATCTTTATCCCATGGTTTAAAGGAGGCAAATGAACATGAGAAACATCAAAATTATCGCTTGGCTAAGTGCCATCATCATGACAGGCATGATCATATTCTCAATTGTAACAGGTGATTTTGCAGTTGATGGGGCAGCACTTTTAAGCAATGTCTGGGGACAGATGAGTATGGTCGATCTCTATGTAGGATTCATTCTATTCTACTTATGGATCTTTAAAAGAGAGAAGGGATTAGGAGCTCGAGTAGGTTGGTTTGTCTTACTGATGGTGACAGGAAGCTTAGCCACAGCTCTCTACATTCTTAAGGCAGCCTATACTTCAAAAACAGAAACAGAATTCTTCTTAGGTTAGTAATAAAAAACATGAGCTTAAACGATACCCATAGAAGTGACATGAAAACATAACCATGTGTCAACTCTATGGGTATTCATTTGCATTGGTGTTTAGAAAAGTGTTAACGTCTTTTAAATAATGATAACCAATCACTTATATGAAGTTTTTTTGGATTTTTAGATGAGGCAACTTCGATGGATTGATAAAGTTCAATCAGTTCGGTGTGACTGTTAAGTAAACGTCCTTCTTTTGAGGAATAGCGCATATTTGAGTCCATCGTTCGTGCATTACTGGTATCACGCAAAATGATGTCAAGTTGATTGATAATATCCTTGATAAGATTAGGGTCAGTCAATCGAACCGCAAGCTCTATACGTTTGGACATATTTCGTGTCATTAGATCTGCTGAACTGAGATAGATAATGGTTTGATCGTTGTTGTTGGCATAGTAGTAACGAGAGTGTTCTAAGAATCTACCAACCAAACTGGTTACGATGATGTTTTCAGTTTGCCCGAGTATGCCTGGCACCAAACAACAGATACCACGGACGATGAGATCGATTTTAACGCCTGCTTGAGATGCTTTGATTAATGAGCTTAGGATATCTAAATCCGTCAAGGAATTGACTTTAAAGATTAATCTTCCATTTCCGTATTGAAGATGATGTAGGATTTCTTGTTCAATCATCTCAATAATTCTGTGCTTGATTCCGTGAGGTGATACAGCCAATACATCAAACTGCCCACTCCACTTATCATCAATAATCCCTGTTTGCAGGGTATTAAAAAAAGATTGGGCTTCATTACCAAGTTTTGGATTTGCCGACAATAAATGGGCATCCGTGTAAATCTTAGCAGTTTTCTCATTGTAATTCCCGGTTGCAACATGGGTGATGGTTTGTAGTTTTCCTTTGTCGTGTCGCAAAATAAGGGCGATCTTTGAATGAACTTTGTAGAGATCCATCCCATAAATGACATGACAACCAGCAGATTCAAGTTTTGAAGACCAATTGATGTTGTTGGCCTCATCAAAGCGAGCTTTTAATTCTAAAACGACCAACACATCTTTTTTGTTTTCGGCAGCTTGAATCAATTCATGTAAAATCCGTCCGTCGGAGGCGACACGATACAAAGTTATTCTTATGGCGGACACTTTAGGGTCTGAAGCTGCTTCTCTAAGCAATAGTACTATGGGTTCCATGGATTGGTAAGGGGTCGTAAACAAGACATCTTTGTTTAAGATCTGAGGTATCAATGGATCGTTTGGATGCAAAGCATTTGGCCAAGCTGGTACATGCCTCGGAAAGAAACAATCAACTTTGCGACTAAGTAAAAAGTGTTCGATATCACTTAAGAATCGGTAGTCTAAAGGACTTTCAAGTTGAAATAATTGTCTTTGATGAAGCTTGAGTCGTTTGAGGAGACTGGTCTTAAACTCATCTGATATTGGAAAACGGACTTCCATACGAACAGGTTGAAGACGATCACGCTTCTTCAGTAATTGTTTCATGACCGACCTGAAGTCGATGTCATCTTCTTCGGAAACTTCAGTGTCCAAATCAGCATTCCGAGTTATTCTTAAAAGACTTTTTTCGATGACTTGTCCAGGAACCAATTGATCAGCATACGCCCAGATTACATCTTCGGTTAACGCGTATTTAAATTGCTGAATGAGTGGAAGTGATATTGTTTGAGAAATACGATCGGTAGGGAAACTTAAGATGGCTTCTTTGATTTTTTCTTTGTGTTTAAACCTTAGCGCAAGATAGGTTTGTTGATTATTGAGATGGGGAAATGGGTGCTTTGGATCGATAACCTGAAGATTAAGTAAAGGCAACAAGTCTTGGTTGAACACAGAGTGAAAATGATCTTTCTCAACATTTGACCATTTATCTACTACCAGAGCCTTAACTTTGTATTTAAGTAATGCTTCCCATACATTTGCGTATGTGGATTCACGTCTTTGAAGATGGGTTTTTGTGGTTGCGAATACTGCCTTTAATTGAGCATCAAGGTTCATGCCTGTTTTCTCATCGATGGCATCAGGATGAATGGCTCTAAGATCAAAAATGCTGCCTACTCGAATCATATAAAATTCATCTAGATTGGATGCAGCTATTCCAAGAAATCGACAACGTTCAAAAAGAGGGTGAGTGACCTTGTCGGCTTCTTCCAAAACTCGGTCATTAAACAACAACCAACTAAGTTCACTGTTGATTGTTGGTAAACTCACGGATTTATTTCCTTAAGCATTCTGGTGTACAGATAGCCTTCGCGAAGTCCGGCTGATGAAACGCGCAACTCTTGGGCTTTGACTGCCATCATGATTTCATCTAGGATCAAGGCTCCAGGAATGACCGTCGTCAAACGATCTGGAGCAGCTTCTAAGATGAGACGAGATAACTTAAGATGATCATCCTCGTTCGTTGATGCGATATTGTGTACGATACGTTGACTAAGCGTCATGTCGAAAATAGACTGGTTAAGACTATGTTGAGCTTGGTGTATACGCATGATTGCTCGTGCTGATCCTCCAATGCCAATGGTCTGATCAACTTTTATGGTCGATAACCAAGGAACAGCAATGAGATGGGATTTAACGATGTTTCGAATCAGTTGTTGTTCGTCATTTGTGGGCAATACATTGCTAACCTGATTTATGTAAAGGTTCAGTGAGCCTATAGGTAAAGAAATCGCATGAACTGCACGCTTATTTTTAAAGTAGGTTATTTCGGTAGAACCTCCACCGATATCGACACTGATCCCAGTCAAAGGAAGGTCAATGGTTCGTTTCATTCCTTCAAATCCAAAAAGGGATTCATCAATGCCTTCTAGAATCTCAATTGGATGATGGATCGCAGATTCGATTGTTTGTTTTGCTTCAAGTGTATTTCTAATATTACGCAATGAAGCAGTCGCAAAAATGTTGAGCCGTTGTGTATCATGCACTCGTGCGATCATCAACAATTCTTTTAAGGAGTCGATAATCACATTAAAACCGTCTTGATCCATTATGCCATCATGGACGTACTTAATGCTTTGAGCCTTTCGTTTTATGTTATACAAGTTTTCTAATTTTTTGCCATTCCAATTGTAGATCACCAAACGAATGGTGTTGGATCCTAAATCGATTACGCCAAGTTTCATAGTGAGACTCCTTAGTATAAACTATCGTATCATGCACTCTAAACAATCAATGTTAAGGTTTGGTTAAAAAAAGTTCATTATGTTTTTCAGAATTCAGAATTTGTTCTTCAGTGATTTTGCTTAAGTTTGTAAAGGTATTTCTCTTATTGTTTTGTTTGGTTTTTTTCTTCATTTGGGCTAAAGTTTCAGAAATCTCAATAGGGTTGATGTAGGCATGTAGAAGATTGTTGGTTACCACACAGGTAAGCCTGGTTAAAGGAAAACTTTCGATTACTCCATGTCGGTTAGTACTGATGATAAATCCCTTTTCAACATCATCTAAGTGATAAAAATCAAGAACTCTACTTTCGAAACTTTTAACTATTGTGTCAAAGTAATTTTCGGAAACCATTCGGCTGATAATGACAACAAAATCATCGCCGCCTATGTGACCAACAAAATCATTTTTTCCTGTGTTCTCTCTAAGCGTGTTTGCCAGTAACTTGATGATTGAATCTCCATTCTCAAAACCATAAACATCATTATATGCCTTAAAATTGTCTATATCTAAGTAAGCAACAGTATAGTATTTCTCATACATGATGCATCGCGTTAACTCTTGTTCAATGATGACATTTCCAGGTAATCCTGTTAATGGACTCTGGTGCTTAGCAGAGTAGACCTCGATTTCCATTACTTTTTGAAGTAGATCCTTAATGGTTACGGTACCAAGGTATTTTTCTTCTTTCGTCACTATGATGAAATCATAAAGATTTTCGTCAGATCGAGACATCGCCATAGATGAAACAAGCCCTATTGGTGTTTCACAATCAACTTTAAGAAACTCTTTATCCATCAAATCAGAAATAGATTTATTCTGATGAAGAGAAAAACCAAAATATCCACTTAGTTTCGATGCAAATTTCTCTTTTTTTATTATCCCAACAGGAATTTGATTTTCTAAAACACAATAACTAAATGATCTTGATTCGTTTTTGTAACTTTCATAAACATCGATTACCTTTTCATTTGGGTCAAGTGTCTCTGTTGCGACACACAGGTTGCTTATGAATGTTGATGAAATACCATATTGAGACAAATGGTTCTTTTTAAGATTAAGTTCTTTCAGAGTCAGAAGTAGTAGTGGATTGATTTCTTTGAAAATAGGATCTGGGTATTGGATCAAATATCCTTGACCATATTGAACGCCTAAATTTACAAGAGTCTCTAACTCGGACAGTGTTTCAATACCTTCTGCTATGATTTGTATTGAGGAAACCTTTGAAAATTCAACCATTCCCTTTACTAAAGCATACTTCAATGAATTTGTATCTATTCCTCTGATTAAATCGATATCAAGTTTAATGAAATCTGGATTTATTTCACTTATGAGGTTTAACCCTGAGTAACCAGAACCAGCATCGTCAATCGCGATTTTGTAATCCTGATTCCGATAATGGTTTATCGCGGATTTGAATACACAAATATCCTTGATTACGTTTCTTTCGGTGATTTCGAAAATAATATTTGAAGCTACAACGTTGTAATGTCCAAGGAAATCTTTAGTAAACCCGTTTTTAAACTTTGGATCATGCATAATGTTTGGATTAACGTTAAGGAAAAGTTTTTTATCATAACTATTATCATTAAAAATGAAGGCTGTTTCTAGTGCCTTAGTTCTGCAAATTAATTCAAGGTCCCATAAGCGTTTAGAATCACTTGCGATCCGGAAAAGCTCACTAGGGTTATTGATTATACTCTCACTCGAAATTCGACTTAAGGCTTCATGACCAAGAATACTACCATCGCGTAGTGATATAATTGGCTGAAAAACCGTTGTTATCCGAATATTGTCAATAATATCATTTAGTGCGTTGCTTTCAAGTTCAGACATTTTGATTTTAAGTTCTCCCCATCATTGGTACAGGTGAATTATATCACTAGCTTAATTTCGGTTTGTAATAGGTCTGTTAACAATCGGAGATGATATGTTAATTTTTCTACACAAGTGAAATTAGATTATTAAGCAAGATATGACTGTTATAAAGCAAATCGGTATACTCTACTCAGAAAGTTTAGATTTGTTGATCATCAGTTACAATGTTATCAAATCAAAAAACTTGCATACATTATTGAAGTTAACTTAACTCTGAAACAGTATCTACATCCGAAAAGCAGCCTATACTTCCAAGACAGAAACTGAATTCTTCTTAGGATAGTAATAGAAAGGCATCAAACATTTAAGTTGATGCCTTTTCTTTAGTGCATAAAAAAACGGCCCTGAGGAACCGTTTTAGGTTATGAAATTCGAGACTACTTAATTGTTTTTGACCAAGTTGTACCAATAGCACAAGCAAATGCAGATACATTGTTTTCAGTAGTATCAGCGGTATACGTAATTGTCATACCAGAAGCAGTAGCAGGACTTGTCCCGATTGTTGGGGTTTGATCAAGCATAACTTCCATAGCTGTTTGTGAATACAAAGCACGGCAATTAGCTTCATTCTTGCTATCAGTAGCCTTTGAAATATAACCTGTAATCGCAGGAATCAAAATCGCAGCCAAGATGGCCAAGATCGCGATAACAACGATCAATTCAATAAGTGTAAACCCTTTTTTGTTTAGTTTTTTCATTTTTTTCCTTTTATCCTTTTGATAGGTTTATGATCAATCATAATTATTACTCTATACTAAAACCTATCCATTACCAATGACACTACTTTAAAGTAAGCTTCGTTGTAGTACCTGTATTTGGTGTACATGCAAATGCTGTTACAACTTTGTTTGTTGAATCGACTGTATATTCGACTAACAAATTGTTGACTGTTGTGGCAGTCGCAGGTGATAAGGTTTGGTCAAGCATAACTTGGAGTGAAACCTGTGAATAATAAGCGCGGCAGTTGGCCTGATTTTTACCATCTGTAGCCTTTGTGATATAACCAGTAATCGCAGGAATCAAAATCGCAGCCAAGATGGCCAAGATCGCGATAACAACGATCAATTCAATAAGTGTAAACCCTTTTTTGTTTAATTTCTTCATTTGTTCTCCTTTTTGAAGTTTTTTTGATTCTTGGATTAGTAATTCTGGAGTAAACGTTTCAACGCCTCAGGATTGTCTGTGTACTCCAATGCTGTATCCATAGAGATCAGGTTTTTTCGGATCAAGTTAGCCAGGGATCCGTCCAGGGTGCACATGCCCATCCGCATGCCGGTTTGAATCGCAGAGTTGATCTGAACGATTTTGTTTTCGCGAATCAAATTGCCGATCGCATCTGTCATGATCATGATCTCGTGCGCTGCAATTCGTCCGCCACTTTCAAGTTGAACCAGATCTTGTGAGACAACACCCTGTAAGGATGATGCCAATTGGGTTCTGATTTGACCTTGTTGGTGGGGTGGGAATACATCTATAATTCGATCTATCGTACTGGCAGCCCCGGTAGTGTGTAGGGTAGACAATACGAGGTGCCCGGTTTCCGCGGCAGTAAGAGCTAAAGCGATCGTTTCATGATCACGCATTTCTCCTACCAAGATCACATCCGGGTCTTCTCTAAGTGCAGAACGTAACGCTGCTGAGAAGTCGGTTACGTCTGTATGGATCTCTCGTTGATGGATCATACCCATTTTGGGGGTATGAATGTATTCTACAGGATCCTCTAGAGTTAAAATGTGAACAGATCTATTACGATTGATATGATCAATCATAGCGGCTAGGGTGGTGGACTTACCGCTTCCGGTTGGGCCAGTGAGTAACACGAGTCCTCTAGGTAGCATTGCCAATTTACTTAAGATGTCAGGAAGTGTAGAGTTACAATTGATGTGAGACTTTCGAAGGGGTAGTAAAAGACGGATTGGAAGCCGTAGAATAAAGTTACGACACTCATTCGAAAGGAGTCCAA
>WSYG01000017.1 GCA_009773735.1 Erysipelotrichaceae bacterium | reverse complement strand
TTTTTGCATTTGGTGGAGGTGAGGAGAATTGACTATATGATTTCAAAATTGAATATATCCGTACAAATCTGTATATTATAGTGTTTTTTCATATATTCTGTGTAGTGAAATACTTATTGTATCCCCAATGTATCCCCAACATTTTTTTGGATCTTAATTGACATTCAAAAACGTAAAGTAAATAATATAAGTAACCACTAGGGAGGGATAAATAATGGGTATTTTTAATCTAGACAGTAAAACAGGTGATGCAGCTATTAATCTGCCTCACTACCACGGAGTTCCGAATTTTCCAGAAAACTGGCCATCAGAATTGGTATTACATGATGACGTTCAAAAACTTGAAATTCGTCCTAGAACTAATTTTGGCGGTGGCAAAGAAAGTGTGTTTTTACCTTATCACAAGATCACTGGTGTATTACTGACTACTGAAAAAGAAATCAAAGAGCAAGGCAAAAGTGTATTAGGCAGAGCTGCATTGGGGGGAATATTATTGGGACCACTCGGAGCTGTCGTTGGCGGCATGTCAGGTACAGGTAAAAAACAAAGTGTTAAGTATCAGATGGCCCTCATTATTAACTATAAGTCGAATCCAGAAGACGAAGATGTAAAAGTAATTTCCTTTATCAACAACACTTTCGGAAACGCTAAGAAATTTGCTGATATGTTGAAAGCACGCGCTAAGATAGTTGATGTAGTGGTTCCAACAGGCCCAATAACATTGTGATGTTAGAAAAGAGATTATACCAATCTCTTTTTAAATGCACTTCGTTAGATATGAAGCCAAGGCCGATTGTGGTGCAGACCGAAAACTATACTATCCATTCTCCCGTATTTAGATCTATGAATTTAGATAGTTTAATTCCCGAATGAAAATCATCTCCATATTCTCCAGCACGCGTCTGATCATCCAATTTAAATGAAATATCGTACAATTTACCTGATTTAGATCTCCTAATAAGATTATTGTCTAGGAAGAACTTGATAGTTCTTCTATGGGCGACCATATCATCATAATGTAAGTAAAAGCAAATAACCCCATCAGTCCCATCTCTATGTTTTGCTGAAACAACAACTTTGTCATTAATTGATTTCTCGCAGAGCTTAGTCGCTACGGTTCTATCGCTAAAAAAATACATCCATTTACCTGTTTTATGCGGCTCCAGATTTTTGTCATCGCCGGTATAAAAAACCCATCCAAAAGCTACTGTTTTCTTCATACATTCCCCTTTCAAATTTCAATCTTATTACCGCAATATGGGCAAAACTCCTTCTTGTTTTCAATCTCTTTATTAGAAGCTTCGATAAATCCAGCAGAGATAATCCCTGTGGGAACAGCTACCATACCTATACCCAATACTGCAATTATGCCAGCAATGATTCTTCCTCCAAATGTTATAGGGAAAATATCCCCATATCCAACGGTTGTAAATGTTGCAACAGCCCACCATAAGCCTGAGAATGCATTTGTAAATACGTCAGGTTGTGCGGGATTCTCAAGGTTATACATAATAACCGATGATACGATCATTAAAAGTAATACGATGAAAAGAGAAGATAATAGTTGGCTTTTTTTTGCTTTGAACACATTTGCAATCGTTCTAAGTGCAGAAGTATATCGATTAACCTTTAACAAACGTAGTAATCTGATCATCCGAAGCGTACGAAGAACACGTAAATCAATAGGCACCAAAAAAGGCAAACAAAATGGAATTATAGCTAACAAATCGATAATAGACATAAAAGAAACAGAATGTTTAAGTCGTGCGTTAAAGGGCTTAAGCTCTCGATATTTTAGGTCTGCAGTCCATAATCTTAACACGTACTCAACTGTAAAGACTATAATTGAAACAAGTTCTATCCTGGATGACCACACATAATACACTTCAGGCATATTAAAGGTATCAATAATTACAAGCAGAGTATTTATAAAAATAAGTGCAATAATAACCCCATCAAAGATATTGCTTGCCAAATCATTCTGATCGTCTTCTCTAATAATATTATATACAGTTCCCCTTATCATCATAATCCCCTTTTTAGTTACAATTATACACTAGTTAACAACATGGTAAACCACAAAATTCGAGATTCCCTTAAATAAAAACACAAAAAACCCGGTAGTTAACCGGGTAGCCCTAAATAGTGTGGGGGATAGGGCCTTTCAAATTATACCTTCTTTTTAAGCTTCGAGCAACATCGAAAATATACTAACTTGATAACCGATAGCTGCTGCTTGAGCCATCAGATCCACGAAACACTCCAGGATAAACTCTTGCATTGTTATCACCTCCACTAATTTATACGATAGTAGTTTACATATTCCTGAGAGAATAAATCGAAATATAGAAAATGGTATAATTTAGATAAAAGAGGAGTTAAAACATGCAAAACGGTAGAGAAATCGCATATTCAATCTTAGAATATTTCGCAAATCAAGGCCCTACATTCAACTTCCAACCAATGATTACCAAACACGGAGCGCATGATTTTCATAGAGTTATGGGGATATTGCTTCAAAGAGGTATGATCGTCTTGAAGATTGTAGCCATACAATCAAGTACATACTACGAAATTACTGAGTTAGGAAAAGGATTCATGCTTGGACTAAATTTTGATTAATCTAGTTAGTAATCTAGTCCTATAAAATTCATCGTGTTACATATTCAAATATTGATGGATTTGGGCACAAAAAAAGCACTCCCAGAAGAGTGCTTAAGTTTCATCTCTGATTTTTATGTAGTGACCTTGTCGTGCACAGTTGACTTCCATTGCCTGTTGTTTGGATTCCACTCTAGATAAACGTTTGTCATAACGCATCATCATATTAGTTTGGTTTTCTACGTTTTCGTCCAACTTACCAACTACAACTTGCAAAGACTGAACGACTTGCTGCAAAGATTGCGTAGGTTCTTTAATGTACTTCACGATTTGCAGAATCCCTACAATTAAACTTATAAAAAATGCCAATCCGAGAATGAAGTACCCTACATATTCGACTTGCGTCATTTGTTCACTTCCTTTACAACTGTGACGGTTACATCGTCTTGTTGAAGGATGATGTTCAACGGTTTTTCGACTTCTACGATTTTTTCAACTATGACTTCACGGATTCGGTCAACAAACACTATATTTTTATCGAGTCGTAATATCATGCCAACTTCAATCTTGCTTGGGTTGCCGCCGATGACATCTTTGTTCAGTTCATACAGCTCTTGCCACGTCATATTAAATCTCGGTGCAATCCTTGATAATGAATCTCCACGAACGATGGTATAAATGCTCTTAGGAGGTTCGATGTACTCGATTAAGTAGTGCTTCGCCCAGTATGCCCATTGTCGCTGCGTTTCGTTGGTTTGTCCTACTGCCCAAATATTAAAGGCGGGAGTTGCCTCGATATACTGCTTTAATCCGTTGATTTTTCCGATGTACACACCGACATGGCCGAGATCCGATGTCATCACTAACATTCCAGGTATGTCCGGCATAGTCACAAATGACCCTTTTTCTATGGCTCGGTCATACATTCCTTTGACGTTGTTGTCTGAATCGGGAAAGTAAACCCCATCAATCATTTTGTAAGGTACAACACCCGGAGATGTTTCCCACAAGTACCCTTTAATCAATCCGACGCAATCGAATACGTATTTTCCAACACCTGCACGGATGATTGATTGATTGCGAATGGTATGTGCACAACCGTTGGCAATGCGTTTGTCGATGTTTGAGTGAGTTAGGACTCTGCCGAATCCACTCAGCATATAAATTGTGGGTAGGGTTAGTTTTGACTTAGCGTACTCCACTAACCCTAAATTAGTTTTACTCATCTTTCAATAAATGTTCCGTTTCGGCAGATAGATCCAACTTGCTCTCATCGTTTAACCCTTTTTTGATTAACTTCTTAAAGGCAGTATCTAAGTCCATAAGGATTTGCACATCGTGAAGTCCTATGAGGTCACTAGCGTTAATTAAGCATGAATTAGCGTAGTAAATCGTTGCTAAACCGATTAAGAAGAATGATATAGCAGAATAGCCGACACCGAGTATTTCCATGTCAGCAACGAAGTAATAGCCAATGATCAATACGAGGATACCTATCCATGCCTTAACGACGGCGATGAATCCATCGAACAATTTACTCCATTGAAAATCAACAAAAGCCGCTTTTGCTACACCTAGAATAAAATTGACAAACACAACTCCGAAAACTAAAACGATAAACTTATTTTCTACGATGAACTTCAGTAAATTTTCCATATTCCCTCTTTCTACTCCAATCCTGCTAAGTGCCGTTGAAGTTTTGTTAAGTCTAATTGGTCTATCACACCGTCTTTATTCATATCGGCATTTCTCGGACATGGTAAATCGTCTAACTCTGCTAAATATCTGCTAAGAATTACTAAATCGGTTATCGTTACTTTTCCGTTGCAATTCACATCGCCACTTCTGTTGAGGTGTGCGAAGGCAAGGACGCAAACTAAGAAAAGCAAAGCGATCATTGTAATGTATTTTTTCATGTTTTCTCCTTAACTAATTAGTTAAATATGTCATTGTTGCCCATAATGCACTAGTAATACTACCGATTGCTTGTGGTGATACAAACCATAATTCACTTCTTATTCCTAATGTTATACCACCTATTGCTAGAGAAACGCTACCACCAACCCATGAACCTGACGCACCATCTTTAACTGGATAAGGCAAACCTGTAAATTTAGTGTGACCACCTGTATTATTGTATCCCATGCCAGTTCCTGTGATTGCTAGAGTAACAACAACGACATTACCTATTTTTGTATATTCGCCCATATATGTTGACCATGTTCCGATTTGACCACTTCGGAATTCATTTACAGGTGTCCATGTTCCTTTTTCAATAAGTGAACTGCCACCAACAATGACCTGCTCTGCCGATACAACCTTTACATTCAACATATCGCCTGTCAATTTATCGGCTTTCATGACAAACGTATTTCCAGTATTTCCTAATGCCGAAACTGCCGTTGTTCTTAATTCTCCCGATGTTGTGCCTATTCTGATAACTGATCTAATCTGTCTGCGTGGTGTAGGTAATGCAGTACCACTTTTAACATGATTTGACACTTGTACTAAATCTAAAATATCGATTAGTCCATCTCTATTTACGTCATAAACTTCACTTTCATAAGCCGTTGGTGTATCCAACTCTGCTAATATTCTTGATAATTTGCTCAAATCGCCATAATCGTATTCTTTATTGAACAAATCCGATGTGTAAACTAAATCTTGACCACTAATAGCAAAGCGACCAATTAAACCTGTGTCTGCCTCAACTTGACCTTTGAAAACAAACCTATTATTAACTGTGTCAAACGAAACTTTAAGATTTCCACTGTTGTCATACCATTCTTGTCCATCTCCATAGAATCTTGCTTTTGAACCATCAAACACATACTTAGCAGTTCGCATTTCGTTAAGAGCATAACTGAAATCCGTTGCTTTATTTCCTTCTTCTACTTTAACCCAATCAACATACGCATAACCAGGTGATGCATTTGCAGGTACAAAATAAGCACCAAATACAACAGTAGTTGTAAAAGGCATTGTGAATGTAACCGATTTTGTTTCAAAATTTCCTGTGTGAAAAGTCAAAGCAGAAGACCAAGTCCAAATTGAATCGCTTAGAAAGCATGCCAAATGATAACCATTCGCTACTGCCTCACTGTTAAGCACTGCTCGAACAGTGAAAGTATAAATCTTACCACCTTCAAGTTGCTTGACCAATGTTCTTGAGGCAAAGGGATATGATGAGCCTGAAATGTCCACTTTTCCATTGACCACTAAATTCACTCCACCAATTTGAACATTACCTACCTCTAATGCTACTTTATTTGCTGTCTGTGTAATGGTTGAGTAGTTGGTTAAAGTGCTGTTCAAATCAGTTGTGCTTACCTTTGTTGCGATGTCCCCTGCTTGAATGACTAATTGAGCAGAATTGTAACTGACTTGACCACCTAAATCTGCAACATCACTGACAACTGCACTGATTTCTCCGTTTACTGCGTCAATTTTTACTTGAGCCCGCTTCACGGCTTTTTCTTCGGTGTCTTGCACCATATCGGAGAAAAATTGTTTCAATGTCGGGCGGAAATTGCCGAACTCGACTTGGATGACACGATTGATTAATGGGTTGTAGTCGAATGATAAGACTTCGGCAGTTGTTGTAAACTGTCGTGCGTTGACCGTAACTGCGTCACCTAGTGCAACGTTTTGTTCAACATCGGCTTTGACTTTGTAATTCACACGTGGCACTTTGTAGCGGTCTAAATATAACTGCGCGACAAGTCCGAGGTTTGAAACGTCATCGGTGTCGAAGTTCATGATTTTCGTGTACGGTCGGTCGTAAGTCACATCAGCCGTTAGCCATGCCGGAGTTAAAAGTATCCCGTCGTTTCCGATGGGTTTAAGTTTAGTAACCACTAAATCCCAATTCTCGTTGATTTCCGATTCTTGGATGTTTTTTCCGTATGCGAGGACGACTCCGTTATCTGCACCGATGGAGGATGATATTGTAATGTTCCATCCGTTGAAGTCGAGGATACCGTTGTATTCTTCGGCTATCTGAATAAGTGCGTTGTAGAGGCTTGAATCGACCACTGAGAAGCTCTTTAAGGTCGATATTGCAGAGGTGAATGTAAATGGATGTGTGCCGTCGATATTGGTTGATAGTGTGTTTAAACACGTCTGTGCGTTGCCGTTGACTACGGTTGATAATTCGACGGCATAGTTGCGAGCGTCGAATCCGATATGATAGGCTCGGACATCGACTTTATCGGTAATTTTGGGGTTGTTGATTCTGAACGGTTGGTCGCCCTTTTCTTTCGTGGGTACTACGAGGATGTAGTCTTTTTCGAGATAGGCTTGATATTCTAACGGTGCAACGAGGTCAATGTACCAATCACCGAGTTCACGATGTTCGATACATTTAATGGCTTGGATGATTCGTTCGCCGTTGGAGGTGAATACCGTTGCACTGGGTAAAAAGGATTTAATCATAGGAATCTACTCCTTGGTGTGATGATTAATTGTGTAACTGTGCCTGTCCATGAGATTGCATTAACGCCCGGTGTCAAGTATGGAAATGCACCTGTCATGTTGGCGTTCTTGTAGTCTGTGGTAGAGGCGGAATAGGCTTCGGGGATAGCAGAATCTATGTATACAAATGACTCTGCACCGAATACATAAGTGAATGAACGACCACCGATAGTCAGAACGACTGTGCCTGAACCCGTGATTTTTAAGAGAGGAAGTGAGTTGACTGTTCCTTGATTCGTTACGTTGCCGGATGATGTGAGAGTAACGTTGGATTCTGCTTTAACATATCGAAACGGCTTGTAAATCAGAAATTCAACAGTCGTTTCTTTCCATAATGCCACGGGATTATATTCTAAATCTTCCAACACTTTTGCGTATCGAAATTTACCTTCGTCATCGGATGTTTCTAAAATGACATTACCATCTAATAAAGCATAGATTTGGTCAAACTTCGTCGGATCCGTGAGAGTTATATTAAAAGGAAGGATATAAGCGTCATACCCATACCCCTCCACAATGTTTACTCCATCTTGACCGTCAACGTAATAACTAGTAGTGCGTCTTTTCGGCTTGATATAACGTGTCTGATTTTTGACAATTACCCCAAGCGATGATAGGGATGTTCCGTTGATGATTAAATCCATGTCATCACCTCCTTAGTACGCTAACATGATTCTGCGGTCTGTTTGATTATTGAAATTCTCTTCGCTGATAACGGCTTTTATATTGGCTCTTTCGAGTTCTTTTCTGATAGCGATTGCGAGTTCTCTTGGGTCGCTTTGAGGCAAGATTGAACCATTTGAATTTGCATACGGGTTTTGGCTTGTAGGTACGATCATTTCGCCTTTGTGCGCCATGACTAGCATATCTTCCGGCAAGTACTTGGTACCTACATCAAACTTAGGAATCAGCGGAATGTTCAATCCAAACTTTTTACCACCCAAAAGCGGCACCCAGTCCGGAATATCAAACTTCAGTTTGTTTGCTCCTTTGATAAGGAAGTTCAAAGCGTCTATGACACCATTCGCCATTTTCTTCATTGAACTGCCGATTCCATCAATAATACCGCCTACAAAATCACCAATTCCGCCCCATATCTTTTTGCCAAAAGCGGAAACGGTATCCCAATTTTTGTAAAGTAGAACACCTATTGCAATCAATGCGCCGATACCAAGAATTACTAATGTAATAGGTGACGTCACAAATGCCATGACTGCTGCGAAAGCACCTGTTGCGGTTGTCATCGTCCATGTTACAATAGCACCCCAAGCGGCCGCCACATTATAGGCGACTAAGGCGGTTACGAGTGTACCCATTGCGATTCCAACAAGAGTCAACCACCATTCATTTTCTTCAAACCATATAGGTAAATCTTTTAACCATGTTACTAAATCTTTTAATGCCGGAAGTAGAAAATCAATGGCTTCAAGTCCGATATTTAAGAATATGCCCGATGAAACGGCTTTGAGTTCATCCATGCCGTCTGAAAATTGATTTGCTTTATCAAGGGTATCCTGACTCATGATCAATCCGGCAGCTTCTGCTTCTTCACCCATTGTTTTTAATGCTTCAGCACCACCAAGAATTAAAGGGTTGAGGTCTTGAGCAGATTTACCGAATATAGCCATTGCTACGGCGTCACGTTCAGTTCCATTTTCGATTTCTCCAAGTGCTTTAATGGTTTCTTGGAATACAACATCGTTATCTCTTAGTTTGCCATTGGAATCGACCACAGAAACACCGAGCAAGTCAAACGCTTCGGATGTGGCTTTATTACCGTCTTTTGCTGAAGCCATGTTACGAGTCAACTTAGCCATTGAACCCGTTAAGGTTTCAAGTGATACATCGATTCTGTCAGAGGCATATTTAAACTTTTGAATCTGATCCGTGGATAGTCCCGTTTGTTTGGCGAGTGTATTTACTTCATCTGCAAATTCACCGGCAGCGACTGCTGAACCAACTGTACCGGCAATAAACGCGCCTGTGACGACTGCAGCGGCTTTACCCATGTCCTTAAGGTTATTAAGTGCTTGCTTTTCAGTTAATGCCCCGTTGGCTTTCTTGGCTTGTTCTTCAAGTCCTTTAAGTTTGCCTTCAGTGGCGGATATTTCCCTTTGTAAAGCACGGTATTGTTCTTCAGATATCTCGCCTTTTTCAAACTCTTGTCTTGCTTTCGTTTCTGCTTGTTTAAGCGTTTCGAGTTTCTCTTTACTCGTCGAGATTGCGTCACCGAGAAGCTTCTGTTTTTGTGCCAAAAGTTCGGTGTTAGATGGATCAAATTTTAATTGCTTGTTGACTTCTTTTAATTCTGACTCGATGTCCTTAGATTTCTTGTTAACGTCCTCAAGAGCGTTAGCCAGTTTATCGGTCTTGCCGTTAATCTCTAGGGTAATACCTTTTAAATAGGTTTTTGACATCTTATCCTCCTTTTCCGAACTTCTCACGAAGTGCTTTTCTGTCGGGTTTCGTTTGTGTGAAAATCCAACATTTTTCTAAGTAATCTCTTCCTTCTTGTGTTTGGTTTAATTGATGAATGTATGAATCTCTCAGATACTGCCAGTATTCGACGATGTTTAACTGATCGATTTGAAATATATTCAATCGTGTGTAATCGATGACGAATTTGTCATCAATGGTTTCAACTTTATAATGCCCCTTACTATCATCTTCTTGTGGATAATAAGGGATTACAAGTTTGGGTTGTTCTTCACCTCGGATAGCCATGTAAAATACTGTACTGAAATTTCATTCAATACATCCACATCAATTCCATCCAACATTTCGACTGTGATTTTCTTATTCTGACGGTTCTTGCTCAATACCTCAGACATGACCTCAATAAATGCGTCATAGTCTTCGGATTTTTGAACGGCAATAAGTTTCTTCAAAGTCTTAACTCTTGGAGGTTCTACCTCTAATTGCGTGTTGTTTATGCTTAGGGTAAAATAACGGGTAATGATGTTATTTAAATCAAACATAAGTCCTCCTATTTCTCGCCTTATGGCGTTATTTTCAAATTGAAAAGGGGATTGCTCCCCTTTGGGTTAAACAACTGGGATTTCTTCTTCGTAGATAATCAAAGTTCCCTCGTCATCAATTGGGTCGGCTTTGAACTCTACATCAACTGCGGTTTCTTTATCTTTTAAGAACGATAATGTAAAGCCGGCTTGGTTTGTGCCGACGATACTTAAGCGAATATCGCCTTCAGATGGGTCTTCGTGTAAGAAGCGGATAACGTATTGCTTGCCGTCTTGGTTTGCAATGCCTCCGATTTTTACAGTACGTTTTCCGGCGGCCTCTGTGACACGCGCGGTCGGTGAAATCTTGGAGAACGTATCCCCGTTAATCGTCATCAAACCACTCTTCAATGAAGCTTCTTCTGCCGTTAATACGGTTTTAGAAACGGTCTGCATGTCATCTTGGGCTTTGTAGAACGTAGGTTTGTATTCCAATGTTGCACCACCGACGATTTTACCGAGCAAATTTGCTTCTGCTTCGATGGTTGCGTCTGCTGGGATAGTTCCTGTGAACTCGGCAACATAAAGTTTACCTGAACCAAGAATTATTTTTTGTCCTTCTGTTACTGCCATTTGTTATTTCCTCTCTGTGAACGAAAAATTGTAAACCGTCATATAGCACCGTTCACTGGATAGCCACACGGTATTTTTTGTGTATTCTAAGGCTTTGGCGTCGAATAAAGTTTCAAGCGTTGTTTCTGCCGATATGTCAGATTTCTTTCTGTACAACTCGACTGCGAATGATCGTGTCACCAACTCGTTTGACAAGTCGCTTCCGTATCGTTCGTGGTCTTCGAAGTAAATAACCCAAGGCAATGCGGGAGGATTTTCGTAATTAACATATTCAACGCTTAATCCTGTGGTTTCTAACCACGCTTTAACGTCCAGCATTTTTAATCCCCTCCTCCACTAGTTCGGGCAGTCTTCTTAAAGCCAAGTCTTCACCATACTTGATATGCGGATATGCTTTTGTCCGTCCGCCATTTTTGGTGGCGTGTCCGTTCTCGAGCAAGTGCGTTAATCGATGTTGACCGTTAGCGACAAACCAAGTTTTCGACTTATTGAATCGTGATTCGCCTGTGGTCTTCACTCGAAACGATTTGACATATTCATTCGTTCGATTCGTCCGTTTGAAAGACACCCGGCGTTTGATTTCTTCATTGACTTCTTTAGCGACTATTTCCACGGCTACCTTTGTTGCTTCTGCGACCTCTTCGGAGTATTCTACAAGGGCTTCTTTTATGGCTCTTGCGAAATCGTCTATCTCGGTCATTTGTGCATTCCCAATTGCCGTAAAGTTAGGTCCAAGCATGACGGTGTAAACTCGAGTGCTTCATCCGATTGGATGACTTCGTATATGCCATCGTCGGCGATTTCTACATAGTCGTGTGCGTCGATTCCACTGAGGTATGGTATGCGTATCACTCGGTTAATATCGGTCTGTGCGGCTTGTGCTGCGAAGAACCGTTTATAACCCATGCGACGTTTATCAAACCCAATGTTCATCCATTTCACGACACGTTGGTCATCTTCATTTAATCGGTATATCTCACATGTTCCATCTTTGAAAGTAGGCGGATAGAAATCCCTAGACATTGATGTACCTTATTTGAAGGTCTAGATACTCACTGTCATAGCGTTGTCGGAATAAATCACGTTGACCATAATAGGAATATCTGACAAAGGCTTTAAGCAATGCCCTTGCAGAGTGATCAGACTCGAAATCAATCAAGTCATTCACTTTGCTAGTGATATCGAAATGCCCTTCTTTGATGAATGTTGTGAGAACTAAATCAGAATAAGAAGAGGGAATATTACATTCCCCCTTCACTTCATTTAAGATTGACGAAATTAGGGCTTCGTTCATAAAAACCCTCCTTTCTTACCCTATACTACTTCTTTGGTGTTTACAGGAGCTGCGATTGTGTTAGCAACAACCACTGATGGAACGAACGCTTTCAAGTCAGCAATGCTCATTTTGATTGCGCATGCGTCATCCACTGCTCTACCGTTTCCGTAAGTCTTGGCAATCAACACATCGACATCATCAAGGGCTTTTGTTTCCTTGTAGACATCAACCGTAACTGATTGGATACCTAAATCATACAAACCCGGCAATGCCAGCACTGGCGAACCAGCTGCACAATTAACCGTTTGAATTACTTTTGTAGGGAACGAGAATGATTCAACCCAAGAACCATTTACATATGCACTTGCGGCCGGGAAAATCTTTGTAAAATAATCCGACGGATTACAAATTAAGATAACTTCTTCAACTTTGCGTTTTCCACCGTTGGTTAAAGTTGAAATCAAAGCCCCGTAATGTTCAGGTGCAAAAGATGCCAATGCAACTGCTGACTTTGTATTGTGAGTGCCATCACCAGCAACAGAGCCAATTTGACGGGATAAACCGATAGGGGCAACCTTACCGTTACCATCGATAACTCCTGCTTCTAGTCCATCTACCAATGCTTCACCCAGAATTGCGCGAAAGTACCGGTCAACATAAGCCTCGCCCAAAGCAACGATACCCTTTGGCACCAGCAGATAGGCGGCCAAGCGGTGAACATCCATAGTCATGCCTGTGATTGTTGCAGATAACTCAGCGGAAACGGCAGCAGTCATTGCGCCCCATGCAGCTGCACCCGTAGCAGCTGCGGAAATCCATTTCTTGACGCCGGCAGGAATGATGCGGACATATTGCAATAAGCCGGATTCTTTCTTGACAGAATCAAGAGTGCGCTCAATGATCGATGTAGGGATGACATCGTCTTGGTCGAAAGTCAAAGCAGCTTTTACCGGGTTTCCAAACTTGGAATAGAATGCTTTTTCTTCCTTGCTTAAGGTTCGCAGACCTAAAGATTTCGCAAATTCAGCGTCGGCAGAAGCACGTACTGCATCTTGAGCATATTGCTCAACGATACTTGCTGTACTGGCTTCAATGTATTCTTGCATTGCGTTCAAAATTGCTTCGGTTTTATTCTCTACAGGTGCACCTTCGATTTTTGCGGTCAATGATGCCAGTAGTTCTTTGTTTGTATTAAGTTTCATTGATTTTCTCCTTTTATTTCTTCCCGAAATATTGTTCCCATGCGTTGATGGGTGTCGGTTTCGGATTCAGTTGTTTTTCGGTATTCTTCAGTCTTTCGACTAAATTAAATAAAACGTTTGATTCCAGGGATGCCTTGACAGATTCCTCTTGAATCTTTGTTGCAAAGCCCATCTCGAACGCTTCATCCGCTGTCAGCCATGTTTCTTCATCCATCATCTTCTTGACTTTTGAACTTGGTAGACCCGTAGCAATGACGTAACTCTCGATCAATGGCTCATTGATTTTGGCTAAATCTTCAGCCATTTTCTTAAAATCTTCACTGTCGCCGGATGCAATCGTCCATGCGTTATGGATCATCAGTAAAGATGTTTTCGGCATGATTCTTGATTTGCCGGCCATAAATACGACGCTGGCAGCTGAACAGGCAAAGCCATCACACACTGTGGTGACGTGACCTTTCCAATCTCTCAGCAAGTTGTATATTCCCAAGCCTTGACTCACCTCACCTCCATAGGAATTGATCCGTACCGTGATATTCGGTGTGGTAACCTGAGCGAGTTCATCCGCAAAATCAAAGTGTGTGACATCGTTTTCAATCCACTTCATCGACACGATATCGCCATATATGGTTAGCTCTGTATTCGATTCATCCTTTTTTGTAAAGGCAAAGAATTTATTCACTATTTCTCACCTCCTTTCGTACTCTCCGTGTAGTTTTTCGTAATATGATGTTCATTCGCCCAAGGTTCATCAATCTTTGGCATTGAAATCCAACGACGAATCTCATTGTGCGAAAAACCGATCGCAAAGTACTTGTCCATAGCGTTGGCGGAATCAATGATATCGAAGTGCTGCATGCGCAACTTATCGATTACGACTCTCTCACCTTTCATGTACGCTTCTTTGGTGATGATTTTGGCATTGAGCGCATCTTCGATGACTTGAATGGGATTATCCACTGCAAAGGTCAGAAAATCTGAGACACTCGTTGACTTCTCAGTTTTGGTGCCGAAGAAAATGTCGCGCGGGATGTGGAATGCCATTGCGACATCTTCATATACATGCCGGATCAGATTTCTGAAATCGGAGGAGTCCTTGTTAGGGATTTTCTCGCCCAGTACACTCAGTTCAATGCTTTTATCCACCGGAATTCCCACATTGTCATTCTCAAACAATCCTTTGAGAACTGTATTCAGATAAGTCTGTGCTTCGACTTCTACATCTTCGCCATCTTTCTTTACTTTGAACTTCCCTGGCATTTTAGCGATCAGCTTCATACCATTTTTCTGTTTATAGTCATTCAAGGCATAAGAAATCATAGACTGCATATTTTGATAGTAGGTGGACATCAGCTTGGCGACTTCACTGTTGTTTTGCTGAATCAGAATAGCGTCATCTGCCGTAAATGTCTTGTTGAGTTTGTATCCGCCTATGGTCACATTTGAGTAGGTTTTTGAAACTAAGACTTTATCGTCGACTTCGAAGGAATCAGCAAGGTATAACCCACCTTTGTGCATAACCACCAATGCACCCACTTCAAAGTCATGGAACGATTTCTTCACTACTTCTTTCCAGAATGCCGAACCATCCTGATTTGGATTTGGCCGGACATTCAGCGTATAATAATCATCTCCAAATTTCTCCGTGACCTTCCCGTTTTCTGCTGCATAGTGTCTAAACTCGCACTTTGAAATCATGTTGGCAATCAAATCGATCGCTTTTTCCATTGCGATGGTTTGTGCCGCAAACTCCAGTCCGGACTGACTGACAACTAGCTTGTAGGTTGTGTTGGTCGACGGAAAAATCTGTAACCACTCAAACATTCATTCCCTCCTTTCGGTGTCACATATAGAGCACCACCTCGTCCAGGTATTCTCTTTGGGTCATGGCGTGGACGAAAGCCATGAATCCGTCATTCTTTCTTAGTTTCGGTTCTATTTTCTCGTATGACATGTTCCCCTTTCTGTCTGTTACGACCATCGTGTTATTCGTATACCAACGCATGATGGCAGAGTTGCCGAAATTGATTTGATGATTGGCAAAAGCCACATCGATGATTGGCGCTACCATGTTGTGTGTAATTGGCCCCGATCGAACCAGTACGAGCTGACCATACGGATTGTCTTTGTTGCGAACTTCCAGACCATGACGCTCAAATTCTCGTTTCATCAATTCAAAGCGATAGGTATCGACCGCAATGACTTGCAGATCAAACCTCTTGGATTCTTCCATAAGCCAATCGACGATTGCTTCAGCGGGTATGGATGGCAAATCAACGACTTCGAAATCACCGAAACCAGGCAACCCTTCATTGTGCAACGGGAATTTTATAGATTTGAAAAAAGGCCCATTTTTACAGACCCACGTTTTCTGACGCCATATCCATTCGTCATCATCCTTGAACAGAAATCCGGCGGAAGCAAAGTCGCGAATGCTGGCATAATCAATCGCAGCTACACAGGACTTTCTTTCCAACTTCATCGTGTTTCTGAACGTTCGCTCAGATTCTTTCGCTTGCGGATTCGTATAAGTTGTCGCTAAGATGTTTGTCCAACTCGTTACAGCTTTTTGCTCGTCTCGTTCCGGTATGTTCATACGCTTAGTCATAAACTCAGAACGCTTGGACGGAACTATTTTCATTTCTGCGTATTGTGACTCCAGAGTGTTTTTGAGTGTTGGCCGGTAATAGATGCTTGGATTCGCTTTGACCCACTTAGCAGGATCATTCACTTCAGAAGGATCGTCCAGTGAGTAAATAAAAGGCAAGTACTTCAGTTCTTTGTACTCGCCATTTAATACATAGTCACAGGTATCCATTAACTCATCCAACGGTCCACCTCGGATATGTCCTTGTGTGGAGATAATGATCTTCCGGCAGTGTTTAACCTTGCCGAATCCCGATTCAAACACGGATATTTGACTGTGATCCTGGTATCCGTGATACTCATTGTATAAAATTAAACCGGTTTGCTTACCATCTTTCGTACCGGCATTGGATGTGTTAAAGCGTAATCGAGACATCGTAGACAGATTTACAATTTTCTCCTGAGTGATATAAAAGTATTTCTTGAAACGTTCCTTATGTTGCACGGATGTCATCATGTCGTAGATGACATCAAAGGTATCTTTTGCTTGTTGTTCGGCATTAGCCACGATATCGATATGATATTTCTTTACCCCATACCGCTGCGTCTGAAGAAAGTTTGTCAGTGGTGCAATGAAACCATCTTTACCGTTGCCACGTCCCATCAACATTATAAACACACTGAATACAACATTGTCCTGCAGATCATACATGAAAACAAAAGCATAAATGAACTTTTGATATGGAAATAATGGATAAAAATACTTTTCGACATAAGTCAGACATGCATAATAAGTGTCGACATCAAAAAAGATGTCTGTCCTGGCCAATGTAGGTTTGATGATATTTTCAATCAGTCGGTGTATCCGCTTTGGGACTTCATCAGGGTGCTCTCTACAGTATTCGAGATAAGTTTCAATCTCGGGACATGTAATCATAAATCTTCTTTTTCAATGACTTCTCGTGGGGTTTTTAGCCCTAATTCTGACAGAATCTTCAACATTTGGCCGCTTACTTTTACTAATCTTTCCACGGATTCATTGGATTTCGTTGTTAAAACACCATTGCCATTAAGTGCATCCATCCTTAATCCGTTTTTACGAATATCCGCTTGAAGCTTCTCTTTAATGTCCACAAGTTCCATATAATGACTGATTAAATCCAAATAATACTCACCATAGTGCCCGGAACGTTCGAGTTGGGCGAGTAGATCTTCTTGGATTCTTTTACGAATTTCTCTTTTCATAGCTCTCACCCCTTCTCATGTGCGCGCGTTGTGCAGAGGTACAGTCCCCTCCCTTACTCCGTTACCCAAATTAAAAACCCCAGTTTTTGAAATTGACCGGGGGTAATTTAACAACTATTTAAATTGAAATTATTTTTTAATCTGTCTTAACATCATCTAGAATCTCTAATCCATGCCAAACCCCCAACACTACAATAAATCCAATAAACACATATAACATAAGTGCTGAAAGAAAGAACATAGATTTCTCACCGAACAGTAGCATAATGTATTGTGTTCCTAATAAAATAAACATTGAGAAAGTAATTGAGAATATAAAATTTAACATTCTAACACCCTGAGTAATCTCCCTCTTTACTAGAGGCACTTTCTCTATTTTAGTATACATGGTTTTAAGTCTTGCTAAATTCAATTTATCAATTACCAATATGAAAAACGAAGTCATTACCCCCATACCATTTAATAGAACAATATGGTTTTCACTAATTACTTCTGGATTTGCATTTGTCAGAATCAAAGAACTTATAAAGTACGATGTCGCGAATAAAAAAATGTGTACAAGAATATATGATGTCCAATATATTCTGAAAAACTTCCTTATCAAGTTGAAAATAATCTTCATTTGTTAACCTCTTTCCGAAGTGCATCCAGAACTGTCTGTAGTGGCATATTTAGACGAGACTGCCACCCGGTCTCATTGTGTAGAATCTCAACCTTTTTGACTATATGCGAGCTAAGTTTCACTTGTCGACCATCTTTATCGTAACCCTCAGCAGTTATTGTTCTTAATCCAGACTTATGATCTTCAATGATTTCTTTAAGTTTATCTCTGTTGAAGATTGAACCTTTTCCTTTTAGAATTATCTCATAAGTTGACGACTCGATAGTGCCATCATTAAGACACAAATCTTCGATCACTTCATTTTTTTGATCATATTTATCATCAATGTCAACTGCACTCATTTGACCATTTCTAACTGTTCTTATCTTCAATTTTTTCATTGTTTCCAACTCATCTATTGAAACGCTTACGAGAATTTGCTGAGGTTTGATATCATAAAAATCCTGTAATATGTCTTTAATGTCATCCAGAAGTCCATCGTAATAAACAATTTTCTGCTTCAAATCAATGATGACAAATCGGCATTTTAAGAGTTTCATATTACCCTCTCGCATAACATCTTCTAACGGTGCTAATTCTCCAGCATCCTTAAGCACCCCTAAAGATTCTGCGCTGCTCCTAACAAACATTTTGTATACATAAAATTTGTTTGAATAAAAGGGCTTTTCCGAAATCAATCTACTATCAATGTCCGAAACGGTTTTATTATTCCTTTTTAGATTCTTGCATTCAATATGCAGTACTTTCAAAATCATTATACTTCCCCCTTGAACATCACTTTATTGCATTATATCAACCCTCCTTTTTAAATACAATATTATCATTTCATATCACATTATTTATGTAAGAATCCTAAGTTTTATAAGTGCTGTTACCATTTTTCAACTGTGAGTGATTCTTTTTTTTCTTTTGTAATCCATCTGCCCTCAATGTGATCGTGGCATTTATGGCAAAGAGATACTAAGTTACTTAGCTGAAGACACAATTCAGGTCTTTCTTTAATCCCCAATATATGATGTACTTCTTCGGCAGTTCTCAAAGTTTTTATATCTATATTATCATAGTTGCCATTGCATCTTTGGCATTCATGTTTATCTCTCTTCAAAACATCTCTTCTTGTGTCATTCCATTCTATGGACTTATAAAAGTAGAGCACATCCCCATTGGAAATTCTGGTTATGAAATCCTTTGGTTTTGTCTTGTATCGCTTTGGTCGATTAGGTTGTTTCCTCATAGTTCACCTTAAAAGCCAAGCAACGTGCCTGGCTTTTTAAATCTACTAAATGCATGAATAACTTACTAAACTTCTGCCTTATCTGAGCTTCTATATCGTGTATTTAACGGAGATGATCTGTTCTCATAATTCCAAACAACAGCCTTCTCACTTAAAACTTCGTCATAACCAAACATCGATCTAACTTCAGCTACCATTCTTCTTTTGTATTGTTCAAATCTCTCATCACTATCAATTCTCATTTTTTTAAATAATAAATTTATATAGTCATTTACTTCCTCATACTCATTTCTCGATGATCTTGTGTCCTTCAATACTCTACTATTGTGAGAAATTTTCATGCTTAGATCTCTTTCGAGACTTGCAAATCTATTGTTCAAGTCATTTAATGCTTCAACGATTTCCACTTCTCTTGTTTCAGGTGTAATCTGTATCGTATCAATTGTATCTGTGATCGGATTACTTACTTTCTTACCTTTAGCAGTGACATCATCTACAAATTTCCTCAACTGCGCACTCAAGTGTACTGTACCTAACATATTATTAGTGTATGAGATGTATCGCTGTACACTTATATCAAATGGCGGTTTCTGACCTTCTCGAATCAAATGAACTACTGGTTTTCTTAAGGCATGCGCCAAAGATAGTTCGTACATAACATTTGGATTTGAGTCGGTTAAATTAGCAATTATTAGATTGGCGTCATAAATTTCTTGGATAATTTCTTTTGTAATTATGACGGAACTCATTGACAAATGAGCCGCGCTCACTGTATATTCGGGTTCTAATAAAGGCTTGATTACAGCTTCAATTATTCCATTTGTCTCAGTACGTATCTCACTATTTGGGTCTCCCACGGGTGTAATTACAAAACACTTCAATCCAGGACTTTTTTCACTCTGCTCCTTAGCATTTTTGGTAGTCATTTTCCCCTCCGTTTTTCTTTAATTATAACCATTTGGTTATTGTAAATAAAGGGTTATCCCACTATTTTTATTAGGAGGAATAATCAGGACTACTTATTGAACTCACTTTGCATTACAAAGAATGGACGATAGAATGGATGACACTCAATTACGTCACCATTCTGATTTACCTTAAGCTCAAGAATCAAATATCCTACATCACTATCTAATCCTTTTCCTCTCATGAAGGATGATTGAGATTGAAATGATGGCATACTAATTGCAATAACGTTTCGATAGAACATCATGAAGAATTTGTGATAATGTCCTGTTATAAGTATCTTTGGTTTGTTTCCACCAGACATGTTATTAATCCTACGTTGCAGATGGTATGACAATGCATAAGCAGAACCATCTCTTGGGTGTATCAAATCCATGTCAACTTTATCTGTTAACCATATCTTGGCGAATTCATGACCCAGATAATTCATGTCGTCGCGTTTTCCATCTATTCCTTTTCCAATATTAGCACCGCCATTCATCATATGAGTAGCATCATGATTGCCGGTAATGAAATCCGTCTTAATTCCAACTCGACGAGGATAGTTTTTAACGACATCCTCGAGTTGTTGATCATACCCTATTGCATATTGTTCATAAATACTTGCTGGTCTATTGGTATAATGGCCATCTGTAACATCACCAATATGATAAACAGTTTCAACTCCACGTGTTTTAAAATCATCGTATGCAATCTCCAAGTATGTCTTTTGAAAAAATACACTCGACGAATGAGTATCTGAAACAACACCGAATCGAATGACTTTGTCCACGTCATGATAGTGTTTGTGCTCTTCAAAAGTTGTTTCTGCTTGCTTATTGATTTTATATGATTTACCCACTTGAATAATTGCATATCCTTTTTGGCGCAATTCTTCAATATGTCCTAATACCTCAATTCTTGAAAACTTCATCACCTTCATCAATTGGTCAATTTCTACACCTTTGCTTAATAGTTTGACCATGTTTTGTTCTTGTTCAGGATCTGGTAAATCAGTAATATCGATCTCTGTATCCTTATGCCTCTTGTATAAACATCGGCAAGCTTCCGGTGATTTACGAACTTTATACTTATCGTATATCAGTTGGGATACTTTTACCCAATCGTTTTTACCGTATTTAGCAAAAACTGCTCTCTGCATCTCTAGAACCACTTTATGATCAATGTGCATGTTGCCTCCATCAATGTTTACATAGAAAAAGAGCAGGTGATTCCCGCTCTTGGCCTCCGCATCGGTGGCATTTCTTATGATATCATAGTAACACGTTTTTCAATGTAACATGTTGCATGTTAATTCTCATTAACATATTTTTTAATTGCAAGATTTATGATTCGCCATATCTGAGTCCGTTCATAATTGTACTTCAACTCCATTTTGTAATCGCTTATCCGATTGATGTACTTGTCTGTCACTATGCTTTGATATGGAAATGGAGTATTAGGTAACGATCGTATAAATGCATCTGCAAGATAAACCATATCACGCCAATATGCACACCTACGTTCAATAACCGTCTTGTCTTCAATACACTTTAGTATGAATTTTGTCTTGTCAGTAGGATGCTCAGGCATCCGAATAATGCTTCCACCTGTTTTTGTCTGTTTGGTAACAATTGCAATCAACTCAAGGTTCGCATTTTCTAGTCGTCTTTTGTACCTATGATAGTTTACTAATGCATCTCGAACATCATCTGTAGTCATCGTCCCTCCCGTTTGCCCTTAAAAGTGCGCAAGTAATGAACCCGGCAGTGAATATAGCACTAGCTAATAACCAATAGATAATGATTTGCATAGTTTACCTTTCTTCTTACGCCATTGGTCGGCGAATGTTTTTATGGATTCTGGAGCAGACTTGTTTCCAATACCCCTGATTTGGTTAACTCTTCCGTCCTTGAATTCCATTGTGTACAGTGGT
Organism: Erysipelotrichaceae bacterium; assembly: GCA_009773735.1. GTDB lineage: Bacteria > Bacillota_I > Bacilli_A > Erysipelotrichales > Erysipelotrichaceae > UBA2212. Next base: position 10,236 of record WSYG01000017.1, on the reverse strand, counting down.
TTTGAAGTTTCTGTTGCCATTCGGATAAACAATATGATTGTTTCACCTTTAAGCACTTGTCCGATGTATGAACCAACACAGTGATCCAGCGCTTTCCCTTCTTGAAGAATCTCATCCGGATCCTTGGGTACGATAATTGCATACTCGTTGTTGGTATATTCTAGTTTTTCAATGACTGGCAATATTTTTGATGAATAGGTTCTAGAATCAAACTCATGTTTCAATGTGTTGTATTTATTAACAGCTTTATCATGGGCTTTCTTCAAATCTTTTGGAAACATGGTTTGGTTTGTCTCAACAGGTGTATTTAGTTTAATCATCATTTCCAGGTAGTCGTTATAGTGTCTGAATTCCTGGTTCTGCTTAAGTAAATACTTCATTAGTATCTTAGTCTCAATGCTAAGAGTTGTTGCGCCTTTTATTTGATTCTCAATTTCGTAACTTGTCCACCTTTTCGAAATTTCCATAGATAGTTCCACTGTTAATCCAAATTTCAGAAGCTTTGGCAACCACTCCCATTGATGGTGATCCGGATTAAATTTTTTGAGATTCAAACGATTTCTCATTAGCTTCCCTTTAGTCATTTTTCGCATGTCACTGTAACCTTTGGCGACATCGCCCCACAGATTAGTGCAACCGTTTTTCAGCAATGTTTCCAGCATGTTGCGATATTTGTATGATAATTCAAGATTGAAATGTTCTATTTCCCAGACTTTCGTGTATTTCAACTCTGAGTTTTTCAGAACATTCGGATGGTTATAGTCGTAGATTGGCAAAGTTTGATAACCCATTTGCATGATTGAGTTTGTACCATATTGATATGTGTAACTTCCTTTGGCATAATCGTAAGCAAGATGGATTTTGATGATTTCATTATTCTGCAGAATTTTTAAATTCCACAACTGAACGTCAAATATTTCTTTAACCGAATCAGTGTCTGTTCGTTTGAACATTTGTGTAACATAGTATGTCTGCTCTTCGATTTTGGTTTCATCACATCGTAAGACAATGACATAGAATCGATGAAACTGATTGTTTAGATTCGTGTTTGATCTAAGCTGCTTAACAATCACTTCTCTTCCCAGGATGTGACGATTCGTTACAATCGGTTCACCTTTACGTACATACTCTATGCCGGTTGTAACTGATTGAAGGAAATCATCGAAATTGGTTGGTAATCTAAATCGGTTCTCAACCAACTCAGAAATCGAATAAGGATAAGTTTTCATCTTCTTTTTTCTCCTCAATGACTTCATCCTGTTTGCTAAGTAAACGGATCATTCGAAGTTTCTCTTCGTCGCTGACATCAAGATTGATGATGGTCTCAAGTCCTAGCTTTGATTTTTTATCCAGTGATACTTTAATTTCTTTGACAATATGTTCTTTTGTTTCTTCGATTGAGTGCTTTTGCTCAATTGTCATTTTGACGCTGACACTTGGGTCTTGGGATATAAAACTTTCAGCTCCGAGATAATATTCCCGGATAAGTTTAAACACTTCCGCATCAGTCATCATCGCCATGTTTCCCTTTGATGACTCTTTTACTTTCCTCATAACATATCCCATAGATGATTTGATTGATTTCCCCTCGGTTAGAACAGCATTCATCAATTCCAAATCTTCGGTTTGATCACAAAGCCAATTATGAATAGCATCCTCTACATTAGAATGTTCAACACTCATTTCATTATTCAATTTTTCAAGAGCTTCTTTCATTACTCCTCCACTATGGCCAACTGCCATACTTCAATGATGGCTGTACCTAACCAATAGGTTCCGTTTTTGGTAACCCAATTAACTCTGTTATTACTGTACTCTACCGTACCAACATCACCCCACTTATCTACTAACTTCATTCCAACTGAAATGGTTCTGCCATTGAAGTCTTTCAAATCATCTTTAATGCGTTCTTTCCTGGCATTTTCCATCATATTTTCTCCATTTTGGCGATGGTCACACCATTTTCCTTTACCAGATTGATTTGCCACCCTGGTCCGACGAGTTTATTGATTCCCTGCAAGTACATTGCGGTACCTATGTCATCAATGTAGAGTTGCCGTTCTGACATTAAGTATTTGAACTCTTTTGCCAATGCCGTCATTTTCGAATTCAACTCCCTTAATCTGTCATGGCAGCTGTCTTCAACGATGATGTTGATGCCATTGAAATAAGCATATTTAGGATTTCGATTAAGGTTGATGCCTTTATACTGCATGGATGATTTCATAATCTTTTTATCTGCTTTTTTCTTGTTGTGATTTTTTGAAACCCTCAATTTTGAAGGATATTCACCAACAGCCCGAATACCATCGAACTGCTCAACTACGAAATCATCCATAGAGCAATTGAATAACTGCGCAAAGGTCTTTGCATCTTCTAAAGTAATGGACCTTACCAGATTCCCAGCGATTGCAGAAAATCGCACTTGAGTGTATGGATCGCATTCAGCATATTTCAATCCTGCTTTTTCTCGAAGCTCCATCATCTTTTTCCGATCAATGATACACCTCATTTCGTCTCCCCCTTAATTTTCTCAATCAGACTCTTTCGATCTATTACCTCTACTTCTTGAGGTGTCTCATCTTTTGCTAAATGCCATTCAGGCAAAACATCTCCACGACGATTAATGGCATTCTTATCAACTTCCCTGGCATGCCAGCCTCTGACAGCTGCTCTCCAGTCTTTCATTCTGTTTTTTCCTACGTACCAACCCTTGGAATCATAATGACTCTTGAACGTGTCAGCATTGACTTGATACCCGTTGGATTTAATGAAATCAGCCAGTTCTTCTAGAGAGGGTTGGACGAATGTCCTACTATTATTACTATCCTTACCTAACCTATCCTTACCTATCCTAACCTGAGTCTCCGATTCGTGTCCAATCTGTATACATTCTGTATCCAAGAGTCGATATGCGTTGTTTTCATCAAGGTCTAATTGAGATTTCTCATCCTTGTATTTAGTCTCAAGGTATCGGTCTTTTTGGATGTAGTTATGAATTCTCCAGTGCTTTATGACAACAACTCCGGACTCAAACGGGATGATAAATTTCTTAGTGATCAGAACTTTTAAATCATCATCTTTTGCTCCGACAATCCTCATTATTCCCTTAGGCTTGTTGATGAAACCATCATCATCCGCCCTCATTGACAGGTGAAAATACAGCAGCTGGGATGTGGTAGGCATATCCAGAAATGCATCGGAATCAATAATAGTCTGAGCAAACATTCTGCGCTGCGCCATTACTTAACCTCCACTAATTCAACATGATCATGATTCTCTGAATCTCTTTCCTTGAAGTGTTCACAGTAGTTTGAAAACATCCAGGCGGTAAATCTTACGTGAAATTCGCAGAAACCATTTTTGTTGTATGAGCAGATGTCACAATGCTTAATCATAATGATCCTCCTCAATTGGGTGTCGGATGTTCCAAAAAGGTTTTTGGTATGAAACATCAATCGATTTGTAATATGCTCTTGGGTAATACCCAGTGATGCTAGCTCCTCATAATCATCAATAGTTGTAAAACCTTTTTTGATTTGATACATATGCAAATCGATGATGTGATTGATCAGTTTTGTCCGTTGATACTTTAGGTCGTTTACTTCTTTCAACAGCTTCAAGTTGTCTTGGATGACATTGATTAATTTGTCATTTTCCATGATTTTTTATCTCCTCATCAATATTCAAATGTATGATTTCAAATCTCGTTGAATCACTTTCTGTCTGTTTCGGAATGCAATCATCACACAGAAGCAATCTGTTATCGTATGGCTTCAGAATGGTCCAACAACCGCAACGATCACATGGAAGTGTGCCTTTATTTTTAAGCAATTCAGTCACCAACTTTCGTTTGTTTTACTATATAAAACGTATACAATGTGATTTGAAATAACCCTAGAGTTATATTCCCTGCCAAAATCATCAGAAACTATGCTTAAACAGTGCGTTTTTATATCGTTTTTCAATCATGATACTTTTTACCTTTTTTCGACCCGTTTTTTAGCGCTTTTTTGACATATTTTCGAGCTTTTTTCGTTTTTCCTCGTTAGTTGTCCTTGAGTAAATCCGAGTCGTTTCTAATGAGCTGTGACCTAAGTGATCAGCCAGTTCCAAAGGGTTGTTAAAGGTGTTCATATACTCTTTTGCGAATAAGTGTCGCAAACTGTGCGGATGTGCCTTATCCTTGTTTATTCTAGCCATAGCAGCAATCTTCTGTAGCCGATACCATATCTGCTTAGGTGACAAACTAAATACGGGACCTTTGGTAATCTTATTCTCTCTGCAATACTTTCTCAGTTCCCTGGCCAGCTCTTGGGTAAGGATGATGTCTCTATCCTTACCCTTGTTTCTGACATGGATATAAAATGACTTGATTGACTCGACAGTGAAAAATTTTAACTCACTAACACGGATGCCGGTACTAGCAATAACCCTCATGATCATTGACAGTTCATCATAGCCTAGCTGTTTTGCATAGCGCTGAAGGCGTTTATAGTCCGTAGGACTTAACACATTGTCAATACTGTATCTTTGTTGCATCTTCAACTTCTTTATCGTCAGCTGACCAAGATTAAGCCAGTAAAGAAACTTGTTAAGTGCTACAACATAAGAGTTTATGCTTCGGGGTGAATAACCCTGTTCGAACAAATAATCCTTGTAAGCCATCGTATCGTCTTTGGTGATGGGTTCATCATGCTGGATGCAATCGATGAACTTCAGAATGTCTGTCTTGTATTTTGTCAAAGTAGAAGCTGACTTTTCCTGGTACTTTAGATCAGAAATGAAATCAGCAAGTTTGGTCTTCAATTCATCTCTGTTCATCGACGTCTTTTCGGAACGATGTAGCATTTGGTATCAATAAACCACCAAAGAACAACCATTCCCCACATTACACCAATTATGAAATATACTACATATCCCATACTTCAGATTTTTCCTTCCAATCAGCTTTTGCGCTGAACTTATTAGAATAATAGTGAGCTCCGCCCCATCTATATTCACCATCTTTTGCTTCCAAATTCCAGCAAACGACATATGGGGTGATTGAGTTCCAACCTTCAAGCAATGCTATATCCATCCATATTGCGATTACATACAATTCAACTCCCTGAACAATTATCTTCATAGTTTGCTTACCGCCCAGATCCAAATTAGAATATGCCATATTACTGCCAGCATTGGTGTTACCCACCATTTCATTCTGTATCCTTTCATCTTCTTTCCTCCATCAGCTGTATATAGGGATTATTATTTTTGCTCAATGTCTCGGGAATGATCGCAATCGTCCTAAAACCTTTGGTATTACCGGCACTATGTGATAACTTCAAGTAAGCACTGTCTTCAGCTTTAGTTGGTTCAGAGGCTTCTACATCGATTCTGATTGGTCCGGATAGTGTTTCTATCCACACATGAAATTTTCTCAGTTCCATTTCGGTTCCGGCCAATCTTTGTAATCTTCGTCTCGAATTGGATTTTTCATTCTCCTTTTTTATCCTCGACTTTCTTATGTTGGTTTCTTTTTACATATAGTCGTTTTTTTACTTCACCAGTTGCTACATCGATGTAGTAATCATGGTCGAACTCAGACTGTCTGAGTTTCTTCTCAAACGCTGCAGTAACAATCTGTACTATTGGATTTATCATTTTGAGTCACCAACTTTATTTGGAATTAACTTTAAGTACAAATTAAGATCAAAGCCTGTAAGTTTTACAACTGTCTTAAGTGCCACTTTATTATCATGCACAGACATGTAACCTGATTTTGCTTCTTGTTGCAGTGCAGTTTGGAATAACCTCTTAGCCTTTTTATGACTACATTTAAGCAATCGTCTAATATCCGTTACAGTGACGTAATACTTTCCGTTAATATTGAACTCACTCATTGATGTGGCTCCTTTCTATAGTTGGTAAGTATCCATTTGATTTAAGCAAGTTGTACAAGAATACTCGTCCTTTTTGTGTCCATTTGGTTTGCATGACGACTTTAGATGAACCAGGCACATCCTCAATTGTGAATGTCTCGCTGAATGTATATCCTTTGTCATGATACTTTTGATATAACAACCACTGGTCTGACTGTTTGAACTGGATACCAAGTTCATGAAGTAAACGATTCATTGCTGATCCGGACATGCCATAATCTTTCGCAATTTGTGTGATAGTCACTAAAGACTTTGACTTCAGTATTCTATCCAAGTAGTCAACTCGTGGTTTTAGTTCACCGATCAATTGATTCTGTTGCTCAATTTTTCTTTGTTGATCCACAGCAAGCTGTAAAGCCTCTGCATATGTTCTTGGTATCGAGTAAGAGCCATAAAGTCTAATGTCTCGCAGAATTCTTTTAACTTCCTTTTTAAATGCTTTAGCAATTGGTTTTCTAGACTGCATCAGTACTTCGTACAAACCATCTTCTGTTAAAAACCAAGCCTCTTGATTGCCACCAGGGGTACAAACAATGTTTGTCACCTTCTCATCATCATCAACAGTTCTAATCATTGTTGATACGTCTGAATGTTCAATCCATTCTGCAACATCTCTTGCCAAGAATAGCGGATCTTCAATTGATCCAAAAACACGGAAATCCTTAGACAATAATCTCTGCTGCTTGAACACCGCTATTTGGCTCATAACTTCTCCTTTGTGTAGTTTATATGACACGTCTCACTCAAAAAAAATTCTGCACATTCGTTCCGATCAATTTCAAGAATTGCAAGAAAGTGAATCAGCTCGTCAACAAAGAATTTGGATCTTCCTTTTTCCTTGTTTCTATATGCGGTTAACGATAGGCCCATCCTCGAGGCCATATGTTGTTGTGACACGCCTTTTCTTCGTCTTAAGTCTAGATAAATATTTCCCATCTTGAGTTCCTCCGTTCGTGTAATATATCTGACACATGAATATTAACATGTTTAACTTTGTGTGTAAACAGTTTTATGACACAAAAAAACTATTCATCTTGAAATGTGTCACATTTGTGATATACTAAATTTGAGGTATGAATATGGCAAAAATTGATAAAGCAATATATGAGATTGTGGGTCATAAACTTAGAGATGAAAGAGAAAAGTTGGGATACTCTTTGGAATTTGTTGCAGATAAAGTTGGACTTACAAAAAAGACAATCCAACGATATGAAACAGCTGAGAGCAGAATCACAACAGAAACACTTTATAGTCTTTGTAGTGTTCTTAAAATCGACCCCAAGGATCTTATTTCTCATTTTATATTCGACTTTAGTAATGACAATTCTGAAGTTGAGCATGTAACAAGTGAATTCTTTAGAGGGCGACAATCTATACCTCATTATCCGCTTTATTCACACATTTCATGTGGTACTGCATCTTTTATTGAAGATAATATTGAGGAATATATAACTTTACCTAACGCTTTCTTAAATCCTAAAAAACAATACTTTTGCCAATATGCAAAAGGTGATTCAATGATTGGCGAGAATATCTTGCCTGGAGATTTATTAGTTTTTGAAAAAACAGACATTATAGAAGATGGTAAGATCGGATGCTTCTGTGTTGATCATAACGAGGCAACTTGCAAGAAATTTTATCAAGATAGAGCTTCTGGAATAATAACTTTGCAACCTTCCAATGATAACTATTTACCTCAATTGGTAACACCAAATACGATCTCATTTAGAGTAATTGGTAAATTAGCGTTAGTGATAAACAAAAGATGAGTTAAACATAAGGTTGGATTGCTTAGTTTAAAACAGATTATTAATAGACTAACTTGTATGATAGAATAAGTATAAGACTATTTTCTAATTGGTAACAAAGGTGAAGATAAATAAATTGATTCTGTTATAATAAACAACACTCAATAATTTAGTTTTATCTTCAACTGGTTAATAAACGAAGGGGGCAATATGGAGATCAACGAAAAGATTTATTTGCTATCAGAGAGAGTTAAACAACTAGTTCCACAGATCAAAACTGAGGAGGCCACCAAACAATCATTGATTTTACCATTCTTTCAAATTTTAGGTTACGATGTATTTAATCCACTTGAGTTCTGTCCAGAATTTATTGCAGATGTTGGAATTAAGAAAGGTGAGAAGGTCGATTACACTATACTAATTGACGGAAAGCCACTAATTCTAGTTGAAGCTAAGGCATGTTCGCAAAAACTGGAGAAGCATGATTCTCAATTGTTCAGGTACTTCTCTACTACAGAATCTAAGTTCGCAATCTTAACAAATGGAGTTATTTATAGGTTTTATACTGACTTGGACATACCTAACAAAATGGATGCTCAGCCATTCTTTGAGTTTAATCTTAACGATGTTTCAGAACAGAGTATTGATTATCTCGAGAATTTTATGAAGCATAAATTTAGCATTGAAAATATTCTCACTTCTGCTTCAGAACTTAAGTACTTGAATTTGGTTAAAGTCGAATTTAAAAACATTGTTGAAAATCCTTCTGATGAATTTTTAAAACTTATTGTTTCAAAAATTTATGACGGTACAAAGACGCAAGTTATTCTAGAAAAATTTAAACCTATAGTAAAAAAGGGAATCAATCAGTTCATCAACGAAAAGATGAGTGCCAAGTTTAAAGAAACTCTTAATAATTCAGAAAATACTGAAATTCCGACAGCACAAGAAGAGATTATTGAAGAATCAAAAATAAATACGACTTTTGATGAGCTAAGTGCGTATGCTATAGTGAAGTCGATTTTAAGACCTTATGTAAAGGCTACTAGAGTACTTCACAAGGACACAGAATCTTATTTTGGTGTGATTCTAGATAATAACATTCGAAAGTGGATATGTAGATTCGAATTCGGAAAGAAATTATATCTTCATATACCTGATAATGATAAAAAAACAATTAGAATTCAAATCGAGAATCTTGACAACATCTATGATTACTCAGAGCAACTAATTGAATCCTTAAAAAGATACTTATAATAAAAACACTCCGGCGGCAACCAGAGTGCATAAACAACGTAACCCGAAAGGCTTTTGTTGTACCTTCATTATAACAAAAAAAGGAGGTTCTGAATATGGCTGTTTACAAAGATGCAGCTAAGAAAACGTGGTTCGCTGATATAAGGTTTAGAGATGAATCCGGTAAGGTACGCTCTATTAAGAAAAGAGGATTTGAAACTAAACGTGATGCTCAGAGCTGGGAGAAGGATTTCAGGATAGAGCGTGGTGAGATAAACCAACGCTATACATTTATCAATATGGCAGAGCGCTATTTCTCAAGTAGAAAAGGATATGCCAACGAGAACACAATTCAACAAAAAAAAGCACGATTAAGAAATTATGCTTCAGAATTACTAAATGAGGATCTCCCTATTCCTGCTAAGAAACTTCAAAAATGGCGTGAAACACTACCGAATTTTGGAATTGCAACAAGGACTATGAACTCAACAATTGATATTGTAAGAGCAATTATTAATTATGGTTACGTTGATTATGATATTAAAGACACAGCAAAATCACTCAAGAGATTTAAGCTGACGTTTGAAGACAAGACCGAGGCCACAGTTATAAATCCCCAACAGTTTGATCAACTTCTATCATTTATTGAAAATGATACACTTAGGAAATATTTCGAGTTTAGTTACTATTTAGGAACAAGAAGAGCCGAAACTCGTGCTGTGCTAAAATCGGATATCGACATGATAAACAAAACAGTCACAATTTCAAAGAGTTTGCCACACGGCGCTATAAGAAGCGTCGATGGTTTATCCAATCTTAAGACACCCAAAAGCCATCGTATCCTAAAGATGGATGACGAATTATTTGATTCACTAAAACCACTATTGAAAACTGAAGGTCCATTCTTGTTTGGTGGTTACGAGCCACTTGCAGATACTTCAATTACAAGGCATTTTGAAAGGGCCGTCAGCATGTATGGTGGACCAAGAATAACAATCCATCAACTACGTCACAGCAACGGTTCACTGCTTTTAGATGCAGATGTTCCACTGATAACAGTTTCGAGAAGATTAGGGCATTCCAGTATTGATATAACATCAAAAGTATATGCTCATGCATTAAGAAATATTGATCAAAAAAGCGCCGATGCTATCAATTCAATCAGAAAAAAGTGATTTGTATCCCCATTGTATCCCCAGAAACAAAAAAATACCGCTTTTAAAGCGGTTTTTTTGCATTTGGTGGAGGTGAGGAGAATTGACTATATGATTTCAAAATTGAATATATCCGTACAAATCTGTATATTATAGTGTTTTTTCATATATTCT
>WSYG01000016.1 GCA_009773735.1 Erysipelotrichaceae bacterium | reverse complement strand
ATTTGAATTAGCTTATCCACGATTAGCTGAGATGTTTGAAGAAAGAAGCGATTGTTCTGGCAGTTCCCTATGAAAGAACACAACTTAGTTGACACTCCCAAACAGTCTCCTTTCTTGACTGAGTGGTAAAAAAAGATAAACACAATGTTTTTCTTTTTTAATGTTTATAGGTCAATTAGCGAGTCATGGTGTAATTCATTTCTCTATGCGTGTAAGAACTAATGAAGTTAGAGATAATTTGTATCGGTGATTAGATTTAGTCCGTAGGATTCATAAATGCATCAATTTTAAGTTTGAGGTCGGTCAAAGCAGTTTGATCAGGCCATAACACGTAAAGAAGTCGATTCTTACCCATACTGTAGGTAGGCTGATAATCATCTTTACCAACGAGGGCTGAGGTCGTAATGGTCCAAGGGGTATTGTTTGAAATCTGTTCTTGAATTAGGTTCATAACACTTTCAATCGGCATATTGGTAACCACGCTTTTAGAAGCAACCTTGATCAGACTTTCTACTTTTAGCAAAGTTTGCGGCTCGATGACTTTATTGATGATGCCTTTGATGATTTCCTGCTGGTTGATACCTCGTTGAAAATCGCCATTGGGTAATGCATGGCGTTCACGCGCAAATACCAATGCTTTTTCAGCATTCATTTTATTCATTCCCTTAATAAACGAATACGTAATGTTTTTCTCATAATAGATTACTTTAAATGCGTATTGAGAATAAACTTCTATTGTTCCAAGTACTTTAACGATATTCAGGAAGGCGGTAAAATTAACTTTGACATAAAAGTTTATATCTAAGCCAAACAGGTCTTCAATAGTTTCGACAGTGCAATCTATTCCGAATATCCCCGAATGGGTTAATTTATCCATCGCACCGTTACGGCAAGCTAAAGGCGTATAGGTATCTCTGGGAATACTGATTGTCAAAATTTTATGTTCTTTAGGATGGATGATCATTAAGATATTTACATCACTTCTAGCCTTATCCATGACTGCTCCAGCAGTTCGAGAATCTACGCCACTGATCAAAATCACAAATGGATCTTTGGATGTGTCGATAGGAATCGAAGTATCATCCTTAATGGTCACTTTTTTAATGGTAGCGATGATTCTAGTTTTCAATTCGAAATCAGGATTAAGTTCGATGATGGTCTCGCGTAGACTGTTGTCAAGGACCATCACATCAGTTGTTTTATCGTAAAGCTTAGCTAGATTGATGAGATCATCTTCATAAGAGACGGTGCTATATGGACCAACCTCATCAGTAATGGTCGTTTTTATGTATTTAACAAGCCCAGTATCCATTTGCTGAGCGAAACCAATTTTTTTGTCTTTTAGGTCATCGATTGAGGTCAAAGGACTATTTTTGAGGACCACCAAAGTGATAACATCGATTTCTGTATTTTCCTGAGAGATGAGTCGATTGATCGAGTATTGAGAATAAAACAGAGTACCCGAGGCAATAAACATAAATACAGAAAGAGTGATAAGTATAAGTTTCCTGACTTTAATCAGGATCACAGCGATGATAAGTAGCACCAAAATAACTTTTATGATGTTACTAATCATATCTGGCAAAATTTGATTATAGAACAATCCTGCAATTAACAGTGTTGCACTTACGAAAAAGACGATTCGACTAATCCTACTGCTTCTTTTGTTTTTACTCATAATTGCTGTGTCCTATTAAAAAATATACTATATTGAGCATCGTTATGCAAATGAAAACTGCCTTATTATGTGCTAAAAGTCTAGTCAAAATATCTGATTTTCACCGTTTTTCTCCTAATTCTCTTTCATCACAACTTTTCATTGGTTTAAAGCTTTCTGAAGATTAGAATGACTCATTGATCGAACAGAAAGATTTGGTTTGATAGGCTTAGATTATTTCTGTGTATCTATTTCGTTCATTGGAAAAGTTATGGGGGTATCAAGTAAGTTGTGTTTTTTCGTGGGGAACTGCCAGAACAATCGTATCTTTCTTTAAACATCTCAGCTAATCTAGGATAAGTTAACTCTAAAATATTCAAGATTCTACCGCTAAACTTTTCATTATTGTTAATATCATATTCGCATAAACTTTAGGTGTTCTATCTTCTAAACGCTTGATATTTAATAAATTTCTCTAGATATTATGTATAATACATATTGACTAAGCTAGGAGAATAAAAATATGAAAAAGACAAAAACTGAATTAATAGATGCGTTTATTATTGAACCCAATGTGATCAGCGATTCACGCGGTTGGTTTGTTGAAACGTATAGTGCACAGAAGTTTTCTGACTTAGGGATTGGACCTGTTTTTGTCCAAGACAACCATTCAATGTCCAAAACATCAGGGGTTCTTCGAGGCTTGCATTTTCAATTAGACCCAGCTGCTCAAACTAAAATAGTTAGATGCACTAAAGGGAAGATTCTTGATGTTATTGTTGATTTGAGAAAAGGATCTCCAACGTATAAAAAATGGCTAAAGATCGAGCTAAGCGAGGATAATTTTAAGCAACTTTATATTCCGCAAGGGTTTGCTCATGGGTTTTTGACACTGGTTGATGACGTGGAGATTCAGTATAAAGTTGATTGTTTATATTCTAAGGATCATGATCGTAGTATACGTTTTGATGATCCTGAGATTGGTGTCGATTGGGGGATAACTAACCCAATCCTATCTAAGAAAGATCTGGATGCACCGCTATTAAAAGACAGTGATTGTAACTTTATTTACAAAGGAGATATGAAATGAAAATTCTAGTAACAGGTGGTGCAGGTTTTATAGGGAGTAACTTTGTTCATTATATGGTAGATAAGTATCCAAACGACATCCTTGTGAATCTTGATGTATTGACTTATGCAGGTAATCTTGAAACGTTAAAAGACATTGAAAACTTAAAGAATTATTCTTTTGCTAAAGGAGACATCGCAGATCGTGATTTTGTATATGCTTTGTTTGAAAAGGAAAAATTTGATGTCGTGGTTAATTTTGCGGCTGAAAGTCATGTCGATAGAAGCATTACTAATCCTGATATTTTCGTAAAAACCAATGTTATGGGTACTCAAGTTTTATTGGATGCTTCACGGAAATTTAATGTGGGTCGATTCCATCAAGTGAGTACAGATGAAGTATACGGTGATTTACCATTAGACCGTAAAGATTTATTTTTTACAGAGGAGACACCACTCCATACGTCGAGCCCGTATAGCGCCTCTAAAGCGGCAGCTGATTTACTTGTTCTTTCTTACTTTAGAACCTTTAAACTTCCGATCACAATTAGTCGTTGTTCCAATAATTATGGACCGTATCATTTCCCTGAAAAATTAATCCCCCTTATGATCTCACGAGCACTTGCAGATGAGAAACTACCGGTTTATGGTAAAGGTGAAAACGTCAGAGATTGGCTACACGTTTATGATCATTGCACAGCCATTGATCTAATCATACGCAATGGCCGCATAGGTGATGTTTACAATATTGGTGGTCATAATGAACGAACAAATTTAGAGGTTGTTAAAACCATTTTACGTGAACTTCATAAACCAGAAACATTGATCAATTATGTTACTGATCGAGCCGGTCATGATTTAAGATATGCGATTGATCCAACCAAGATTGAAAATGAATTGGGTTGGAAACCAAAGTACAATTTTGATACAGGGATTAGACAGACCATCCAATGGTATCTGGATAATAAACCTTGGTGGCAGAATATCTTGAGCGGAGATTATCAAAATTATTTTAATCAACAATATAAGGAACTGAAAAAATGAAGATACTTGTTACTGGGGTCAAAGGCCAGTTGGGATACGATGTTGTCAATGAATTGACTTTACGGGGTATTGAAACGGTTGGAGTTGATGTCGATGAAATGGACATTACTGATGCACAAGCGGTAAGAAGTGTCATCACGGAGTCCAAAGTCGATGCAGTTATTCATTGTGCTGCCTATACTGCAGTTGATAAAGCTGAGGATATGCCAGAAGTTTGCAAAAAAGTGAATGTGGATGGAACGAAAAACATTGCACAAGTATGTTCGGATCATGGTTTGAAAATGGTCTATATCTCAACGGATTATGTTTTTGATGGATTGGGAACTGAAGCTTTTGAGATTGATTCACCAAAAAACCCCAATAATATATATGGTCAATCTAAAAGCGATGGGGAAGATGAAGTCATCAAATTAGTAGCAAATCACTTTATTGTTAGAATTTCTTGGGCATTTGGAATAAACGGAAATAACTTTATTAATACCATGATTAAGTTGGGTAAAGAACGTGGTGAAGTTAAGGTCGTGAATGATCAAATTGGTTCTCCAACCTATACCTTTGATTTAGCGCGGCTTTTAGCAGATATGATCGTAAGTGACAAGTATGGAATTTATCACGCTACAAACGAAGGCTATTGCTCATGGTATGATTTCGCAGTTGAAATATTCCAACAAGCCAATATGGCTCATGTTAGAGTAATACCTGTGGACAGTTCCGAGTTCCCGGTAAAAGCCGTTCGACCTTTGAATAGCAGATTATCAAAAAAATCCTTGGATGATAATGGGTTTAAAAGATTTCCTAAATGGGAAGATGCACTTTCAAGATACTTGCATATAAAATTTGATTAGTGATCAATTTGTGACTATCATAAAAAATAAGTGGAGAAATTAGAAGAAAAGAAAGCAGCCTATGAATGTCCAACCGCAGAACGAAGAACGGTTACGACTGAACTGAAACTCCAGATGGTTAAGGATTTTGAAAATTGGAAACCAGGATCAAAAATCATCAGGATTCTTTGAGAAATTGGTTACTGTGAATCGTTCAACAGGTAAATGCGAGATGAATTTCAGAATATGGAAGGTTTACCTTCACTTTATAAGGTGAAGGTGCTTACGAAACCATAGATTCTGGTTTATAATACGATTAGACTACATCGTTCACCACAGGTTAAACCTCCGGCTCCTCTTACCATATTATGTAAATCGAGTCTTAAACTCTATTCTGTCTTAAAAATCATGGGTTGCATCGTCTTATGAATGGGTGTCAAGAACTTTACAGAATCGATTTGGATGAAATGAAATACAAGCCGCAAAGGATGCGATTCGGATTGCATTGAATGCGAAATAAGGGAGTAAATTTATGGATTGGCCAAAAAAACTGATTATGATTGTTGATTTATTTTTAGTTGCTTTAAGTTACTTTATTGGTGTTTGGATAAGAATGGATTTGTCGTTTATGATCTTAACTTATTACAATGCTTTTTATAGCAATCTTTGGTTGATTTTGATCATTTACTTTGTCATCTTCAAAATTTTTAAGATCGACAAAACAATCATGACAACGGCTTCTGTTTCTGAAGCCATAAGTGTTTTGTTGGCTGCTTTAACAGGCGCAATGGTAACTTTTGTATCTCTATATTTATTTAACTTTGAACCAGTACCGCGAAGTATATTTTTAATTCAGATCTTTGTTTTGATATTACTTCTCGAATTTGTGCGTTTTTCATATCGCATCTACTCCATGCTTCAATTAAAGATGCAATCCTATTCGAGTGAGGATGCTCGAACACTTATCTATGGTGCTGGAGCAGCCGGGGTAATGATTTTAAAAGAAATCACGACAAATAAGGTATTTAAGAACCGAATCATTGGATTTGTCGATGATGATGCAAGTAAAGTTGGAAAAACAATAAATGGTATAAAAATTCTGGGAACAACGGATGACTTAATTGGGATTGTCAATTCTCAACAAATTGAATTGATCTATGTTGCAATGCCCAGCGTTACTTTAAGCGAACAGAAAAAAATCATTCAGAAATGCTATGAAACACGATGCAAAGTAATGGTACTGACTTCAACTCAGGATATGATTTCTGCACGCGGATTTAAACGCTCGCTTCGAGAAATTGATATTGAGGATTTGTTGGGTAGAGAATCAATCAGATTGGATAATTCTATTATTCGGGAGCACGTTACAGGGAAAGTGATCTTAGTGAGTGGGGCAGCGGGATCGATCGGTTCCGAATTATGCAGACAAATTATCCAACATGCACCAAAGATTTTATTGATGGTAGATATCAATGAGAACGGATTGTATGATTTACAGCAAGAATTCAACATGAGAAAACAGGAAGGCTCAATTTCGAAGGATATCATTTACATTCCTATTATTACCAGCGTACGCGATGTGAATGCATTAGAACGAGTCTTTGATATGTACCATCCGGAAATTGTGATTCATGCAGCTGCACACAAACATGTGCCTTTGATGGAAGAAGTGCCTATAGAAGCAATTAAAAATAACATTTTCGGTTCATACAATCTCATTCAAACCGCTGAGAAATTCAAAGTTGAACGGTTCTTATCAATTTCGACAGATAAAGCTGTCAACCCAACCAATGTAATGGGCGCTACCAAAGGTTTCGTTGAGAAAATTATTCGCTCGAAAGAAAAGTCGAGTACGAAATTCGTCGCCGTTCGCTTTGGAAACGTGCTTGGCTCCAACGGATCAATTATTCCTTTGTTTAAGAAGCAAATCGAAAACGGTGGTCCTTTGACTTTGACGGATCGCAATGTCATTCGCTACTTTATGACAATCCCCGAGGCAGTTAGTTTGGTGTTACAAGCCATGACCTATGGAAAAGGCGGAGAGATTTTCGTATTGGATATGGGTGAACCGGTAAAGATTCTTGATTTAGCCGAGAATATGATCCGCCTTGCGGGATTTATTCCTCACCAAGATATTCAAATTAAAGAGATTGGGCTGAGACCAGGGGAGAAACTTTACGAAGAAATTCATTTAGAGGAAGAGAATGTATCACAGACGGAAAACAAATTGATTTTTGTTGCACATCCGATTCCTGTTTCAGTTGATCAGGTTAAAAGTGAATTAGCACAGTTGAGTGATGTCATTTCTAATCCAAACATCAAGGATGACGATGTTATTCAATTATTAACAAAAGTAGTAGAAAACTATACCCCAAACCGAGGAGGCAACGAGGATGTATCCTTATATTAAACGAGTGTTGGATATTCTGTTCAGTTTACTGATGATTGTAGCCCTATCCCCGATCCTTGTGTTATGCTCGATCCTGATTAAACTTGAATCCAAAGGACCGATTTTATTCAAACAGAAACGGGTCGGTCGCAATCAGGAGTTGTTTACAATCTATAAATTCCGAACGATGCGGGTTGATGCTCCCAAAGATACACCTACTCATTTACTTGACAGTTCAGTAAACTTTATAACACCACTGGGTGAATTCTTAAGAAAATCCAGTTTAGATGAGTTGCCTCAACTAGTAAATATTCTGCAAGGGCATATGTCTTTTGTTGGACCACGCCCTGCCTTATGGAATCAATATGACTTAACAGAAGAACGTCAGAAAAGATCGGCCAATGATATCCGTCCTGGATTAACCGGATGGGCTCAAATCAATGGTCGTGATGAATTGCCGATTGAAGTTAAAGCGAAATATGACGGCGAATACGTAAGTCGAATGAGTTTAGCTTTTGATATTGAAATATTCTTTAAAACAATTTTTAAAGTATTGGTTTCAGAAGGAGTTAAAGAAGGAAAACAGAATAAGTGATTAAGGAAGTTTTGAAAAAGTTTTTGATCACAGGTTGTTCTGGATTTATCAGAAACTCGATTGTTGACTTATTATCAAAAACCAAAGAGTATGATATTGTTGTACTAGATTGCTTTTCAAAGCAAATACATGAGCAGCATTTTGAGGACTCTTACTTATTCAAAAGCATTCATAAAAAAGCTAGCATCATTCAAGGTGATGTACAGACACTCACGAACTAAAAAAGCATTAAGGTGTTACTCACTTGGCAATAGAAACAGGCATGGGTTAATTCATTGTTCGATGAAAGACGTGTTCGCTATTTATATCAAGCCACAAAAATGATTGAGATGTGTGCCTATTGTTTTATTATCGGCGGTACCATTATTCGGTCAAAAGAAGTAACAGAGTGATTTGTTTCAGTTTTGAAGACCACAGAAAAAATGCTCTGCACTTAGAGATTGAATGAGCAGGGACTATTGTTTAAATTTGAATACTGCCTTCTTAACCTGGCTGTGACCGGCATAATTTTTAACTGAATGCGCTTCGTTAGGGAAAAACACGGCGAAGTGAGATGTGTCTATCTGACATGATTGAAATTGTTGGGTCTCTCCGAGAGCCGCATCTTCCGTCTCCACATATTCCCTGGTCACCGTGAGCTTTTTCAGTGGTGTATAATGTAGCAGTTCCGCATCATTTAAAGTTACATGAAGATCCGAATATAGCCGATGAACTTCAAAAGGCTGGATTTTACCTTCTGTTAATGTGTTGTCGAAGATCATGACGTAGTTTTGATCATCAATTACAGTTTTCCCCAATGGTAAAGCAGTAAGATCGTTGGTTTCGATATAGTTGATAATGACGTCGAAGTTAGGGTTTTTTCCTATATAATTTTGTATATTATTCAGATTATCATAGATCATAGTGTTGTCCTCGTGTATTATTTTATCATAAACTCAAAAGAACATGGAGCCCAGTTATAAAAAAAGTCCTCGGAATCGACATTGGCGTCACAGCCCTCAAAATCGGTCTGATCAACCAAAATGGTTAAGTGCTGAAGCAACAGGAATATCCTGAGTCGATCACATATGAACGAATTGTGAATCTGGAAGACAGTCATGTATGCCATTAAAGACTTTATGAAGACCTTAAAAATCCGATTGTAGGTATTAATGTATCAGCACCAGCCAAATCGACACAAACAACGGCACTGTTATCGGGACCTTTGGCAACATTCAAAATTATGTCGGGACAAACTTCAAAAAAACCTCTAGACTGCATTTGGTGTTCCATGAACCTTTTTCAATGATGTTAATTGAATGGTTTTAGGTGAAAAGTGGATCGGTGCTGCCGTCGGTCACGCCCATTTCATCGATATTACCTTGGGAAAACAGACGTCGGTGGAGGATCCTCATCAACAATGAGATTCTGTTGGTCTCATGGACTTACCGGTGAAATTAGCTCTTCAGTATACGTCAAAACGGTCCTCGAAGTACCTGTGGCAACGATAGGTGATACGAACAACTGAAACCTCAAACAAAGAAGAAATAGCAGTTTCCCAACGAAGCCTCACTCGATCGCTTCGTCAGAAGTTTAGTCACTAATTGGAATCATAAATATTTGAATTGGATACACAAAGGATTCACGAAATCAGAGAATGAATTGTATATCTTATTCGAATCCCAATTTCACGAAGAAAGCTAAATCAACCTTCACAAGAGATTTGACACTCCCAAGAATTATATGTATTCTATAAGTATACACAAGGGGGTTAATTATGAAACTTGTTATTTTAGCAGGTGGGTTTGGCACAAGAATCAGTGAAGAAAGTCATCTTATCCCAAAACCTATGATTGAGATTGGAGATAAACCAATTTTGTGGCATATCATGAAATATTACTCATCCTTTGGTTTTAATGAATTTATTATTTGTGCTGGATACAAACAATATATCATCAAAGAGTACTTTTCTGATTATTACCTTCATATGTCCGATATTACCTTCGATTTTTCAAATGGAACCAGTAAAATGACTGTTCACGCCAACAGCTCTGAACCTTGGAAGGTAACCATCGTTGATACCGGACTCAATACCATGACCGGAGGTCGAATTAAACGGGTTGCGGACTATGTCGGGAATGAACCTTTTTTTATGACCTATGGGGATGGCGTATCGGATGTTGATCTCAACTCTTTATTACATAAACACAAAGAGAGCGGTAAGATTGCGACATTGACAGCGATCCAACCCGGCGGAAGATTTGGGATGCTTGAAATTGGGGCAGATGCTAAGATCGAACGGTTCAAAGAAAAGTCACTTGAAGATGGTGGATGGATCAATGGGGGTTTCATGGTACTACAACCTGAAATCTTTAACTATATCATCGATGACTCCACGATTTTTGAACGGGATCCCTTGGAAGCATTGGTCAAAAACGGTCAACTTAATGCATATAAACACCACGGATTTTGGCAATGTATGGATACACTAAGAGACAAAGAACTTTTAGAAAGATTGTGGAATAATGATACAGCACCTTGGAAGAAGTGGTAAATTATGAAGTCATTTTATAAAGGTAAAAAAATATTCATCACAGGTCATACCGGATTTAAAGGATCATGGTTGACCAAGATTCTTATTGAGTTTGGGGCCGAGGTGACAGGTTACTCTTTGGAACCATTAAGCCAACCAGCGTTGTTTAATATGCTGGATTTCGGCCAGTCCTTGCATAACAACATCGGAGATATTCGCGACTATGATCATCTGTCTAGTATCTTTAATGAAACTCAACCAGAAATCGTGTTTCACTTAGCAGCTCAACCAATCGTCCGTGAATCATTTAGGGATCCTAGAACGACTTATGATGTCAATGTCATGGGCACAGTCAATATCCTGGAATGCATCCGTAATTCCAATTGCGTCAAATCCTTTGTTAATATTACGACGGATAAAGTCTATAAAAACAATGAATGGATCTATGGCTATCGTGAAAATGATGTCCTGGATGGCTTTGATCCATACTCCAATTCGAAATCGTGTTCAGAACTGGTTACCGGAAGTTTCGTTCGCTCATTTCTCAATGAAAGAAAAATCGCAGTTTCGACAGTCAGATCCGGTAATGTAATTGGCGGGGGCGATTTCGCCACTGATCGGATTATTCCTGATTGTGTTCGTGCCATCTTATCAGGTGATTCGTTAAAGATTAGGAATCCTTATTCGACCCGTCCTTATCAACATGTCTTGGAACCACTTTATGTCTATTTGACTGTCGCGATGCAGCAATACGACGACTTTAGTAAAGGCGGAAGATACAATGTTGGTCCTAATGACGACGATTGCATTTCTACTGGTACATTGGTTAAATTGTTCAGTAAAGCCTGGAACACCAAGTCAAATCTGAATTTCAAATTTGAGATCATTCAGAATAATGGGCCACATGAAGCCAACTTCTTAAAGTTAGATTCATCATTGGTTAAAAGCGTCTTTAATTGGCAACCTAAATGGGACGTAAAAACAGCGGTTGAGAAGACCATTGATTGGATGATTGCTTACAACAACAAAGAAGATATTAACTGTTTTATGAAGAATCAGATCAATGAATTTTTTACACTCTAGGAGGGGTTATGCCACAAGACTTAAGAAATGAAATATTAGAAAAGGTTAAAGAGTTTTATAAGCAAGAATTGGATACTAAGCAACATACGTTTGAAGAAGGCAAAAATGTCGTTCCGTTTGCCGGAAGAGTCTATGACGAAGATGAGCTTGTTAAGTTGGTGGATGCATCCTTAGATTTCTGGTTGACAGCTGGGCGATACGCGGAAGAATTTGAACGTGATTTTGCTAAATACATGGGAACTAAATTTTGCTTATTGACCAACTCCGGTTCTTCTGCCAACCTTTTGGCATTAACGGCGTTTACATCCCCAAAACTGGGTGAAAAATGCTTGAAGCCAGGAGATGAAGTCATTACGGTCGCTGCAGGTTTCCCAACGACCATCAATCCGATCATCCAAAATGGATTGATTCCTGTTTTCGTCGATGTGGAAATTGGAACCTACAATATTAAAGTCGATGAACTAGAAAAAGCGTACTCTGAAAAAACCAAAGCGGTCATGATTGCCCATACATTAGGCAATCCATTTGATTTGGATGCGGTCATGGCTTTTACCAAGAAACATGATTTGTATTTGATTGAAGACTGCTGTGACGCTGTGGGTTCAACATATGATGGTAAAATGGTTGGAACCTTTGGTCACGCGTCCACCACCAGCTTTTATCCTGCGCACCATATGACCATGGGTGAAGGCGGTGCAATCCTAGTAAACAATAACCTTTATAAGACCCTGGTACAATCTTTCAGAGATTGGGGCAGAGACTGTTTCTGTGAACCAGGTGCCAACGATACATGTGGCCGCAGATTCACCATGCAATTTGGTTCATTACCCCAAGGTTATGATCACAAATATGTTTACTCACACATTGGCTACAACCTTAAGATTACCGATATGCAAGCTGCCGTTGGTGTTGCTCAACTTAAGAAATTACCTGGCTTTGTTGAAAGCCGCAAGAAGAATTTTAACATCATGCATAACGGTTTGAAACAATTCGAAGAGTATCTCGTTTTGCCTTATGCCACCAAGAAATCAGATCCATCATGGTTTGGTTTCCCAATCACCGTCAAAGTCAATGATAAGTTCACCAAGAACCAAATCGTTGAGTATCTTGAAAATCATAAAATCATGACCCGTCAACTTTTTGCCGGTAACATTACCAGACAACCCGCTTTTAAAGACATCAAATATCGTCAGGTCGGAACTTTAGAAAATACTGACATGATTATGAACAATACCTTTTTTATTGGTGTCTATCCAGGCTTGACCGAACGGAAACTGAATTATGTCCTTAGGACTTTTGAAGACTTCTTTAGAGGAATCTAATGGCGATTGTCAGCGCTTGTATCGTTACGAACATCATCGATATCAATAAAGACGTTAAAAAATTCAGACTTAAGCTCGCAAAACCGATTTCGTATGAACCGGGACAATTTTTGCATTTGACTACTGAGTTGGTTAGTGCCTCAGATTACTGGCCGACCTCTAGAGCCTTCAGTATTGCCTCTTATTCAACAAATGTAGATGATGAAATTGAAGTCTACATTAAGAATAATGGGGGATATACCAAGGAAGTGATGGAATCCCTACATATCGGTTCTATGTGTACCGTCAAATATCCTTATGGAGACTTTATCTTACCCGAACTTAAACCTAATACCAAGATAGTTGGTATCTGTAATGGGGTAGGGATCACACCGCTCTTATCGATACTTGATTATATGTCTAAAACCAATCAACAAGATCAATTCTATCTACACTATTCTATACGTAATTTAGAGGAGATCATCGGTAAAGAGAAAATTGAAAAGATTGCCTCTGATCACTTAGCCCTGAATGTCACCCGTCAAAACACGAAGCATTTCAACAATCGCCGGATCGACAGTCCGGATTTTGTAGGTAATTACGATCCAGACAATACTTATTTCTTTGTCTCAGGATCCAATCAGTTTATCCAAGATATGCAGGAAAAACTATTAGCTCTCGGCTACACTAAAATCATCGTCGACTCCTGGCGCTGATCAACACTTAAACCAAAAGGGAAGTCCTCATTGACACACTGTGTTTTAAAGAACTTCCCCTTTTTTATAATTTCATGATTTTACTTGACGTTCGTATAGCGATTTTAAGCTCTTTACAGGGTTTATCTAACAAGATGAGCAAATATACAAGTAATCCATAATATGAGTCTAAACTGCTTAAAAGAAGCAGTTGAGTCACTATTTAGATTCTTTTTCATCAGTATGGCACACTGAGTCATTTGAGGTTGAGAAGCAGGATAATGAAGGCTGGTAAGATAAAAAATCCGATGCCTAGAATAAAGCGCATCCGCATGAAGAGTAAGCCTTGGGTACCCAATTCAAAATCTTCTGCTTTCTCAATTTGATATTTGGGATGTTTAAATAAAACATAAACCAGTAGCAATGATGAGAAGACCGAATAGATAATGTCAGGCTTACTAAACACGAAGAAATTAGCCATAGTAAGTTTCAAATTGATATCGCCGTCGATCAAATCTCTGAAGATTCCATAATTTAACATGTTTTGATCGACGTTATTAGTGAAAAAATTGACTGTAAACAAGATAAAGAATACCATGATCATGAACTCAATTACCATGAAGATGTCAAATTTCTTTGATAACATGGTTCCCAAAACCCAAAATGGAACTGCAAACAGCAACCATTGCGGATGCCACATCGAGAGACCGAAACTTAAGAAGGTCACGATGTTGGCGAAGAAGATCGACCATTTGATGACACTGAAATCATCCTTAAGTTCAGTGAAATACGCGTATGCTGCAAGCAAAATCCATAATACAATGACGATTCTTAGAGAAATCGACGAAAGGTTGATGGTGGCGTAAAACATATAACTATTAGCTTCAAATTCGAAGACCCCGTATCTAAAAGCATCTGAGGGCAGATAGATCAAGACCTCCAGTAATAGAGGCAACATAAGGATTAACGAATACTTAATGATTTTGAAGACATCCTTTTCAACCAGCATCAAAAGCGGGATGAAGATTAGGACAGGGAAGTACTTAAAAGTGACGGCAATGCCCATGAAAACAGTAAACAGAAGAATGTTTTTCTTGTAGTAGAAAAGCAGGCCCAATAGCATAAAGAAGACAGTGAAAATATCATATTGACCAAAGATGAACTGACTAAAAAAACCAATCGGCATCGTTAAGAATGCAAAGCCTGCGATCTTTGCAATCCCATGTTTGAGTCCAAAAATCAAACTTATTCTATAGACCAAGTAGCCAGAAGCCATGTAAACCAAAGTTGGAAGTAGTTTAAACCAATACAAAGCTAGTAAAGAATCTTTAGAATTGGTTTCATTCAGCAAGCCCAATAAATGGATAGGAAGATTCCATATCGCATAAATGATATAGGTGCTGGGTAGGTAGTTATTACCCCCAACGATGACTTTGTTGTACTCATAGAAATCCAAAAAATGACCCCTTAGGTAAGCAAAAGAGGATATCCCAGTATGAACCAAATCCAATCCTTGATTAAAGCTGAAATAACATAAGATGCCAAAGAAAGCGAATAGTGACCAGTCTATCGCCGATAATGGTCTGTCATAATAGCCTTTTAATTTTTTCATGATCTTTACCCCAGTCATAAATATATGCGTTAATCAATGTTTAGTCAATAGAAAGCAGCATGATTAAGCATTCGCATTATAATGAGTGGTTTGTTTGAACTATGCGTAAGGTTAGCAACGCATTTTCAATCGTATTATCGTTAACGCATCGTTGATCAACGATGTCGAAGAAGTGTTCAATTTCTCTTCTTTGAAAGTCATCCCTTACTTCGTCAAAGGATATGACTTCTCCTTTTTTTAGAAAACGGATCTGGCTTTTAGCTAAGTCGGCTACAATTGTATCATGAGATGTAAATAACACAAGTTCACGTAAGGTTTCTCTACCAAAATAGTCTAGGTGTAACTCAACCATCATGGTTGGATATTTGGCGATGTACAAGCTCAAGTCATCACTGTCTATTTCTAGAGCGGAGAACTGTCCTCGTAAATTAAGTACTTCTTGGGGTTCTCCAAAAAGATATTTCAGATAGTCCCATTCATGAATCAAATCGATCGAGACACCACCTCCTTGATTGAGGTGGGCACTGTAGGTTTGCCGATAGTCAATGTTGGTTCGCCAGTTTGGTAAATAGCTTGAACTGATGGCGCGTGCACAGATGACTTGAGTTAAATCAAGGTTATTTTTGATGTATTGAATGACTTTGGTATATCTTAGCGGGCACGCCACGTAATAGATAGCGTCTTTTTTTAGATTCAACGCAGTAAGATCGACACCAATCTGATCAAAGACCGGTTTTTCGATAAACATATGATGGGTCTTATCGATAAACATTTTGATTGTTTCGTAATGTTTGTTGGTTGGATTGCAAATGAACAACACATCGTAATCACAAGGGACACTGTCATAAGAGGTGTAGATAGAATGGATCAGTGAGAGGTATCTCTCTTCGATATCCTGACCTTTACCGCTACGAATAAGATCGATTTGAAAATCGCGTTGCTGTTGGGTGAGGACCCAAATCACATTGATGAGGTGTTTTGCTCCGATGGAACCAAAACCAATGATTCCGATTTTAAGTGGTGTTGCCATGCTAAGACTCAATTCTGTCTATCAGCTCTAAAATAAGCTTATCTTGTTCAAAGGAGTAAAGAGGGGGGGTATTGTTGTTAACATAATTCATAAAGGCTTCAATTTCATGGAAATACGCATTCTCAACCACAGTACGGCTGTAACTCTCCAACTGCTCTATGTGGTCATAAAGTGCGATGTTATCCATTGATTTGGTGCTAAAGTTATATTTGTTCAACCCAATTGGCGACCCATCCCAGCTCATATAAAGGTCTTCTCCAAATATCTCTAAGTTTCTGACTGGTTTACGAGTTACGATATCAACTGCCAACATGCCTTTGTGTCCATTTTTATGCTGAATCAACACTTGATAGTTGTCCTTGTAATCTACTTCCAAACTGCTCATCTTGCTTTTCATGACTTGGATCAAAGTTACTTCACCAAAAGCATCTACTAGCCAAGGCAATTCAATCGCAAAGATTTCGCGGCAACCATTGGTTCTAACTTGTCCGACGAAGAAATCTTTATAACTTTCCCAAGGGTGCCAATCCGGCAGATATTGACCAACATGATAGGTGTAATTCAAGGGACACTTTGATTCTATGATGCATTTTTTTATGTATTTGATCTCTTCACGATAGAGAAAAGTTGAAGACATAAACAGTTTAAGCTGGTTCTTATCAGCTAGTAAGATGTTTTCTTCATAGCCATCAGTAACCAAATTAAGTTCGGTAAAGATATGACATCCTCTTTCAAGGCATTCTTTGATGATTTTGTGGTGTGATAGCGGGGAGGTGCATACAAATACCCCATCGATCTTGACCTTTAAAAGGGCTTCATCTAATTCTTTAAATGTCGAGATTCCCAACATCTCTATGGTTTTTCTACGTTCATCGTTGATATCAATACCAAAAATACCGATCTGGTCGTCGAATTTCTTGATTAAATGGATTCTTCGCCTGCCCATCGATCCTAAGCCAATCACTGCGATATTCATAGTTGTTCCTCCGACTTGTACTCCACTAAGCGATAAATAGGAAAAGGCTAGGCAACATAGAAGCTCTTTTTGAAATCAAACTCGTTTTCAACAAATTCCCTGATGATGATGTCAATGATCTTTTCTGATGCAGTACCATTTTCATAGGGATTTTGGGTGTTTTGGAAGACACTGAGGTCGATATCCAAGACCAGATCAATCATGTTATTAATTGCTAGCGAATCACAGTCGCAATTGAAGATGGAATCGGCTTGAACTCGTCCTTTTTGGCGGTCCCCGATGTTGATGGTGGGGATATGAAGGCTCGGTGTTTCAATGATCCCGCTTGATGAATTACCGATGACCATGATAGATTCTTTCATCATTGATAAATAACGTAAAGTCCCTAGATTAGCATAGAGATGACAATTAGTATGTGTGGCTGTAAATGCTTCCAACAGGCGATTGATTTTTAAACCGTTGGCATCAGCATTGGCCTTGGTGATGATGAAATGCAGATCAATGCGAAGGGCAATGACCTTAAGGACCTCGTTGATCTGAGCTTCGACTTTGTCAGGCTCCAGAGTTTCTGGATGAAATGTCAGCAAAGCAAACCGATCATTACTATTAATGTTTAAATCCAAACAAAGTTCAGTCCTTGTCATCAGGGTTAAGTTTTTGATGTTTTCGACGCCCAAAGAACCGACATTAAAGACATGCTGTGGATTTTCACCCATTTGGATGACTTTCTTGCGGTAATCGTCAGTACTGGTAAAATGCAAATGGCTGAGTTTGGTGATCGCATGCCGATAGGCATCATCTTGAGCCCCTTCAGTTGTTTCACCACCATAAAGATGAATGATGGGGATTCTCAGATTGAAAGCTGTAAAAGCCACGGCCAGTATTTCAAATCGATCACCCAAAAGGATCAACATGTCAGGTTTTTCCTGAGACAAGACTTTCGTAAACTCAAAGATCGTCGATGCGATGATGTTTCCAATGGACACAGCATCATCTTGATAATTTTTCAAAATGTCCACTTCCGCGGCAATCGAAAAACCATCGTTTATAATTTCTTGGATGCTATAGCCAAAACTGGGTTTTAAATGGGTGCCTGTGACCAGTAAGCGCAGATTAAATTCGCTTGATGAGCTGATTCGGCTAAGAAGGGGTTTAAATAAGCCATAATCGGCCCGTGTAGAGGTGACGACTGCGATGTTTTTCATAGTTCTATCAATTCATCTTTCACGAAAGACCGTGAGGCTTTCTGTCCAATGACCTCATACCATTTCATTGGGCTGATCCCACTCCCAGGACGTTTTATACTCAGATTTTCACTGGTGAATGTTTCCCCTTGCTCTATTTTACGACTGGCCATGATGCTCTTGCGGGCAACCAGCCGTGTGTTCAATTCTTCCAGGGTTGGTTGTTTTACAAAACTACCGAAACACGACTCTATGTTGCGGATATTATTAACCAATTCTTTGAGTTCTGAAGGTTCTAAGCTGGCTTTGTGATCAGGACCTTCCATGGTTTTAGATATTGTGAAATGTTTTTCGATGATCTTAGCCCCCATGGATACGGCCACAGTAGGGATCAGTATGCCTTGAGTATGATCGGAATAACCAATGTTGTCTCCAAATTCCTGTTTCATACTGAGCATGGCATTCATGTTTACATCGCTGAATTGGGTTGGATAGTCGGAAGTGCAGTGTAAGACAAAGACTTCTGATGCGCCATTTTTGATCAAAATATCGTATGAGGCTCGTACTTCATCCATTGTGGCCATACCAGTAGATAAGATGACAGGGTGTTCTAATTTTGCTATTTTCTCTAGATAGGGGAGATTGGTTAATTCCCCAGAGGGGATCTTCCAATATTTCATATTGAGTTGACTCAGGAAATCAATGCTTTCAAGGTCGAATGGGGTTGAAATGAACTCAATCCCTTTTTGATCGCAATGGGCTTTCAATTCTAAGAAGTCCCTAAAAGACAACTCCAGTTTCTTCAGCATGTCGAATTGAGAGCTGTCTTGACCTAAGTTTTGAATCTGGTAATCCGCCATGACAGCAGTATGGGTCACCAGATTTTCAGCCTTGAAGGTTTGAAATTTAACGATGTCCACGCCTGCTTCACAGGCAATGTCGACCAGTTGCTTGGCCAATTGTAATGAGCCGTTGTGATTGACACCAGCTTCAGCGATAATCAATGTTCTCATAACTTCTTCTCCCTAGCAGGATTACCCATCACTATGACTTCATCTTTAATATCGTTGATGACCACGCTGGACATTGCAATGATGGCTTTGTTTCCAATAGTAATGTTATTTCTGATTGTAGAATTGGCTCCTACAAAAACATCAGAACCAATCACACAGGAACCGCAAACCACAGACCCAATCGAAATATGGCTGAAAGCTCCAATCAAACTATCATGTTCGATTACGGCGTTGGTGTTGATGATAGCAAAATCATCAATGCGTGAATCTACATTGACAATGGCCAGCTTACCAACAAAAATACCTTTGCCTAACTGAGCTTTAGAACTAACGATTGCCGTTGCATCGATTACGTTTGGAAATTTAAAGCCAATCTCGCTTAAAAGGGACGCCAGTTTACGTCGTCCGTTTGTTTTTTCTATGCTGCCAAGGGTAATAAAGGCCATATTGAAACCGGAGTTATACAATTTTTTGAGGTCATCATCAGTGCCAACAACAGGATAACCACTAACAATGTGGCCGACTTCATTGCTTTTCCCAACTAAAACAATTTCCGCGTATTGGGTTGAATTCAGTGAATCTATGACTGATTTACAATGTCCACCGGCTCCGACAAGGATTAATTTATTTTTCATGTTGCTCACTTCCGAGGTGCTTACGGTTGATGGAAGACCTGACTGTTTTTGAGTTCACTCTCAGCTGAAACATCAGATGGATATGACCCACTTTCAGTCTATCAAAGATCATTACTGTAGACCTTTGTTTTTCAAAATGACACCTGCTACAAACTCAACTTCCAATGGGCTCAGATTGGAACTGCACGGGATGTTAAGCACGTGTTGCCAATAGAATTTTGCCATGCTTAAATCGTTAGTTTGATGATGAATATAGGGAGGTTGCTCATTTATCAAGCCCCAGATTGGTCTGCTTTGTATGGAATGTTGTTCCAAAGCGAGAATGATGGATTCTTTGGTTTCGGCTTTGAAATCCTTGATGAACAGGGAATAAAACCAATAATTTGGGCGAATGTCTTTTCTGAAATCTAAGATCGAAAGATTATCAGTTTTAATTAATGCTCTATATTTAAAGTAATTATCCTTTTTGATTTGAATGAAAGATTCAAGTTGTTCCAATTGGGCTACGCCTAAGGCGGCTTGAAGATTGGTCAGACGATAATTGTATCCGATCTGATCATGATAAAACATCTTTTCATTGCTTTTGGCTTGAGTTGACAAATGCTTGCATGTCTTCAGCAAGTCAGAACTTTCTGAGACAATCATTCCACCACCTCCAGTGGTAATGATTTTGTTACCATTGAAAGAATAAATCCCAATATCACCGATGGTTCCAGCATATTTACCCTTGTAAAAGCCTTCGATGTAGTAACTGCCCAATGCTTCTGTGGCATCTTCGATGACTTTTAGGTTATATTTTCGGCATAAAGGCATCAATCTTTCCATGTCAGCGATGTTTCCAAAAACATGGACGACAATGAGAGCTTTGATGTGTTTTTTGGTTTTCATGTTGATCAACAGTCCGTTTTTAAAATCACAGTCGTTTTGAATGAAGGCTTCTAATTTATCCACATCAAGGGTGAGAGTATCATCGCAATCCAGAAATACCGGAGTTGCATTGACATAAGTGACTGGATTGACTGCGGCAATAAAAGTCAGTGAAGGAACTAAGACTTCATGATTTTTATTAATACCTAATGCTAATAAAGCCAAATGAATTCCGGCGGTGCCGCTTTGACACGCTACAGCTTCTTTTACTTTAACGTAATTAGCGAGATCCTTCTCAAATTTATTGACGAAAGGACCAGCAACTGACACCCATTCGGACTCAACTGCTTCACTGATGTATTTTAGTTCATTGCCTTTTAGATTGGGCACAGATAACGGGATGTATTTTTCCATGGATGCTCCTAGATGTTGTAGATATCTGTTTTAAATTTTGATAGATTTTCTTTTAAGAATGCAATGGTTTCATCAAGACCTTGTTCTAAGGTGTATTGCGGGGA
The DNA here is from genome assembly GCA_009773735.1 of Erysipelotrichaceae bacterium. Taxonomy (GTDB): domain Bacteria; phylum Bacillota_I; class Bacilli_A; order Erysipelotrichales; family Erysipelotrichaceae; genus UBA2212. The sequence goes on along the minus strand of WSYG01000016.1, from coordinate 16,965 downwards.
CCAAGTGGTTAGTTCCTTAATCTTTTTGTTGGATCCAAGCAAGCGATTTACTTCGCTGTTTTCGGGTCTCAAACGTTTGTCATTAGTGACGATCTTGGCTTCTGGGTTAATTTTATTAATAAGAATCAAGGCTAAATCACCCATTGAGATTTCCTTCTGGGTTGCGATGTTGACTTCTTCACCAATAGTTTTATCGGATTCCGCAATGGCTATAAAGCCATTGACTGTATCCTTCACAAAGTTGAAGTCTCTGGTTGGGGTCAGTGCTCCCATTTCGATATCTGTCTTGCCAGAAAGTAATTGAATGATGATGGAGGGTATGACAGCCCGGGCTGATTGTCTTGGACCGTAAGTGTTGAAAGGACGAACGATAGTAATCGGCATATTGAAACTGCGATAAAACGATTCAGCCAAACGGTCAGCTCCTATTTTTGTGGCGGAGTAAGGAGACTGACCTTGATACGGATGATTTTCATCGATGGGAACGTAACGAGCAGTACCATACACTTCAGAGGTAGAGGTGATTATGATTCTTTTTAAGTTGTAGTCTTTTGCAGCCTGAAGGACGTTGAGCGTTCCTTTGATGTTAGTGTCAACATAGGAATCAGGAGAATGATAGCTGAAAGGGATGGTAATCAAGGCCGCCAGGTGATAGACGATATCAATACCCTCCATGGCTTTTCTGACACCGTTGGGATCTCGGATATCGCCTGAAAAAATATCTAGTTTAACTTTGATTTCCTGAGGCAAAGTGTCGATCCAGCCCCAGGTATTAAACGAGTTATAATATACAAAAGCTCGGACGTTTTCGCCACGTTTTACTAATTCTTCAACTAAATGACTACCGATAAAACCGTCTGCTCCTGTTACAAGGACATTCATTCATTTCTCTCTTTCTTCATTTTGTGTAATAGTATATTTTTTTTAAGGTCAAAATACAACATACATCTCAGTAAACTCAATGTTTAAGTGGGATTCAAATTTCGAATTCTTTCAGCATTTCTTCCATGTTTTTAAATTCGCCCATGTCCAACCAAGAATTCTCAGAAATTGGGAAAACTCCGACTCTTTCGCCAGCATTAGAACAACGGATGGCAAGATCGGTGATATGGATGAATTCACCTTCCTTAAGATATTTGAAGACTTCTGGTTCAATGACATAAACACCGGTATTAACGAAGTGACTATACTTTGGTTTTTCATCAATTGACAATAACCTTCCGGAATCATTAGTACTGATTACTCCATAAGGAATTTCTATGGTCTTGATGGAACACACAAAAGTGATCGCATTGCGGTCTTTGACATGAGTATGATAGACACAAGCTAAATCATCGTTAATTAGAATATCACAGTTGGACATAAAGAAAGTCGATTTCAGTTTATCTTTTAACAGATATAAGCCGCCAGCAGTTCCTAAAAATGATTCTTCCTGAACAAAGTCAATCGAATAGTCCTTTTTCAAATCATTGAAGTAAGCTCGGATCATGTTGGCTTTGTGATTAAGGATCATATGCACTTCACTACAGCCGAATTTCTCAAACGTACTGATGATCCGTTCGGTGATTGTGTAATCCCCGATTGGGATCAGGGCTTTGGGTAAAATCTTGGTATAAGGATGCAAACGCGTACCTTTTCCTCCAGCCATAATGACTAAGGGAATATCTGATAATTCAGAATTGATAAAATTAATATCAGGACTTTCCCGTTCAAATAAGGCATCGGTCAAAACTCCATTATCATTAACTATAGGATAGATCACAAAAGAGCCTTCACTTCGTGCCAAATCCGCTTCATGTCTTGTCTTAAAGCAAACAGGTGAGACATTCATTGCTTCCGAAATCGGAACTGACAAATCTTTGCCCTGTAAAAGATAACGTCGCATATCACCATTGGTAAATAGTCCAATGAGCTTATCTTCATCATCGACGATGAAAATCGTTTTTTTCTTCCCGTTAACCAAACTAATGATGGCTTCACGGACACTGACATTGGGTTTAATCTTTATGAGGTTAAGTAATCTTGCGATGTCATTTACCATAGCATGTACCCATCAATTTCTTCTTTATCTAGAAATGGAAACATATCCTGAATAGCAGGTGTCGAATATGTCCCGTCCGGTTTTAATCTGGACATGACTTTTGGCGTTACTGGATCATCAAGCTTCTGATCAATCTCTAAAAACAACCGGCCGGGTTGAGCAAAGAACCAATTGAGGGCTTCTGCAACATCACCGTTGGTTTTGCAATGTTTGTATTCAAAACCGAAAGTTTCAGCAACTTTACCAAAATCGGGGAAAGAAATCCCGCTTTCTGGCGTACAACCCAACAATAAGTTGTTAAAGAAATTCTTGCTGGTCTGGCGAATAGCGTTATATCCATCATTAGAGAATACGACAACTTTGATTGGCAAGTCATAATGTTTAATCGTTTGAAGTTCCTGCAGATTCATCATGATACTGCCATCGCCTGTACAACAATAAATTGTTTTCTTGGCAGCAATGGCGGCACCGACGGCTGCTGGTAAATCATCACCCATCGAACCACAGTTCTTATTTACAATAATTCTTTGATCTTTGTGTTTGATGCCGATTTGACATTTTGCACTGCTGGCGGTATTGTTACCCAGCGCTACGATGCTGTCTCTTGGTTCGTGATTTTCAAATTCTTTCCAAAATTGATACATACAGACCCGTTCGTCTTTGGAAAGACCATTAGCAGGATCAAAGGGAGAAAAGCGACTTTTCAGTAGGGTACAGTAAGCAATCCACTCTTTACTGACAGACAGATTTTCAACCTTATTCTTAGCTACTTTAAAGAACAAATCAAGATCACTGTGGATAAAAGAATCCACTCTGACACCTGGTTTTTTCATTTCAAATTCATCGACATCCACCGAGATGATTTTAGCGTTAGGGGCGAAACGATCTTGAGCAAAGCCAGTTGTTTGGAAACCCAAACTGCAACCCAAGGTTAAAATCACATCCGCGTTTTGTAAAATAAAATTGCCTACTCTAGGACCAATGGCACCAGACATTCCAAAAAATAATTCATTTTCACGATATGAAGCATCCAGTGAAACCATCGCGGAAACCACTGGAATCTGTAAGGTGTCAGCAAAGGTTCTAAATTGGTCAATGTTTCCACTTTCGGCAATTCCACTTCCAGCCAAAATCATGGGACGTTTGGCCACTTTCAGTATTTTGATCAACTCAATAACATCGAGCTCGTTCGCTGAAGGTACGGCAGGTAAAACTTCATTAGGATAAAGATCATCGACTTCAACCATGGTGTTTTGGATGTCTTGGGGAACATCGAGCCATACGGGTCCTTTACGGCCAGAAACTGCAATATCGATTGCTTTGTTTAGTTCTTGTCTAGCGGATAAAGGATCCTTGAGCATTAGTGCATATTTAGTCATGTTTTTAACGGAATTGATAATATCGAACTCCTGAACGCCACGATATCTTAGCGGAAGGCCAGACGATTCGACAGAGATGGCGTATCGGACTTGTCCCGACAAAACCACCATAGGGATGTTGTCTTGCCAAGCACCCATGACACCGGTGATCGCATTGGTCGCACCTGGACCGCTGGTTACACAAACCAAGGCTGGAACACCGCTATAGCGACTATAGGCTTCAGCCGCCATAGAACAAGCTTGTTCATGATGACAGAAGACCTTATTCATATTCTCATTGAGTGCTAAGGCATTATCAAGGTACATTGCTCCACCGCCAACGACAGCGAAACAATCAATAATTCCTCTCTCGACTAATGTTTCAATCAAGATATCTGCAATTCTTTTCTTCATAACTTTGAGTGCTCCTTTTCCCATTGTATTTGCATTGCAATGCCTATTTCTATGGGTATGCTTGGCATAAGACCGCTTTCCTCAACAAACCGGGTAACATTGGCGGTGTATTCTTTGTTAAGTCCTGGGCTTTGGACTTCAATCGGCAAATCAAGATGGAATTGTTGTACTACGATCTTGGCGATGTCAGAAAGTAAAAGGTGTCTTCCGCTACCAGCATTGTAAGTTGTATGTTTAGGATTGTTGTCAATTAGCCACACCAGCATTTTTGCCACATCAAATACATGCAGATAATCGAATTTGCAATCCTGTCGAATTGAAATCGGTGTTTTGTTGAGGCAACATTGAATACAGTGAGTGATGAATTTACTGGGATGATCATAAGGACCATAACAAGCAAATACACACAGATCGATTACATTGTCTGCACTTTGAGCCATGATGTTCATGATGTATTTAGACAGTCCGTAGGTATCCTTTGGCACAGATCTGCCGAAATCTTCTTCTTTTATGTTGGTGATGTCCAAGGATTTATCATATTCAGCACCTGATCCCATATAAATCAACTTTCCGAAGTACGCTCTAGAGGCATACAAATTCGCAAACATCCTGAGGCTATCCTCTAGAAAAAGATCTGGTTGATCCAAATTATTTTTTACTGGATTTGGATTTGCATTGTGAATTACAGCATCAAATTTATGGAGGAACAGAAAAGTCTTTACTTCATTTTCATCCATCAAGTTTAAGTCTTGACGTTTAGGAACTACGACCTCAAAATGCTTCTGTAAGATAGGTAATATGTTTCTTCCGATAAAACCAGTACTACCAGTCAGCAAAATTTTTTTCATTGCTTACTTTTCCTCCACTCACGACGTTGCACGACTTGCGGTTCTGTTGATTGAAACGTGTTTTTTGGTTATGACGATCAGGTAAACAATCTGAAGTAGCAATTCCACCCCATATCCCAAAGCCAGCGCATAAGCGGCTCCGTACAAATTCCATTTAACTATAAATGGGTAAGAACTAACAGCCACTAAAATGAAAGCGATGGTTGAGAAATAGTACATACTTCTAGCTTTTCTGGATGCCAGAAGCATATTATTACAGAAGGTTACACAAGCAAAGATACAGGCTACTCCAAAAGATATAACGAAAAGATCGACAAAAGCACTAATTTCACTGGTATACAGGATCGATAAAACGAAGCCTCCGATTTCAAACAAAATAGGTGCCCCAATCACTGCAAGAACAAAAACCGCAAATAGGGGCACTAATATGATAGCATAGATTTCTCTCTCTTTTTGACTGATCCAGGCTTTTCGGTAATACGGAAGCATGGGAAGCGCAAATGCCGAGAAAAAAGTTGAAATCAGAATAGTCGGTGCAGAAACTGAAGCGTAAATTCCTAGTACTTCTTCTGAAATGGTTTGACCTAAAATCAGTCTTGGGAATGCCACCATCATCATCATCAACACCCCGTTGAACACCATCGGGAAACTGGCAAAAAGCAAGGCTGAAATTTCCTTGTTAGGCTTGTTTTTTGTCAGGTTTGAACTATGAAGCAATTCTCTGGTCAATCTTTGATCATAAAACACATTGAATAGCGCCGCCACTACTACCATCCCGGCCATTGCTAAGTAGATGTTTTTTAATGTCAACAAGATCACTGTAAAGAACACGACTGAAATCATGCCTTTTAAAGCCTGGCTTAACGAAGCATATTCCAAGCGATTATCGATTTGTAGCATGGCATGAAAGACATCAGAATATGCATCCCACATCCTAAATAGCATAAACAAGAAGATTGCCAAAAGCATTTCACCAGAATAGCGTAGTGCAATGGCGGCTACTATACATAAAGCGAAAGAGAACAAGATCGTTATCAATCGAGTATTTCGATAATGCTTGAGTGAAAATTCTAAAGATAAGTCAGATACCAGATAGCCGCGAGTCTGAAAAGTCGCAATGACAAAAAAGATATTGGTAAATGACATTGCAACCGAAAAAATCCCCACATCATAATACCCATTGGGTGATATCTTGCTGATTATGGACGTAATCAGCCATAAAGAGAAATAGAAGAGTATTTCTCCTGAAATATTGGCAATAAAGTCTTTGTATTTTCTCATTGGGTTTGTAACGAGGGGTGCTGATTGCCCATCGTTTGGTTTAATCCTGCCCACTGTTGGAATTTGGTTTGTCTTTTGTGAAATTGAAACTTTGCTTTTCAATGACCATTGGCCGACGTTTGACTCGCGTCAAAATGGCGCCAATGTATTCTCCGATGATACCTAAAGAAACCAATTGAACGGCTCCGGTGAAGAATTGTCCTAAAAGAACTGGCGTGATTCCAAAATTAAAGCTTTCCCAATATACGATCTTAAGCACAAAATAGACAAAACCAATCACCACACACAGGGTTGCGGTGATTAATCCTAAGTAGGTTGAAACACGCAAAGGGACCTTGGTCGTTGCCACCATAGCGGTAAAGCCATCGTTCATGTAGCGTAGAAAATTGTAACTGCTTTTTCCGGCTCTGCGGACATTTTGTTTAAAGGGCACCAAAAAAGGTTTGTAGCCCATCGAGGATACACTATTTCTGATGAAAGGTTCGGGATCATCGATCCATTTGATCCAATCAATAATTTCACGATCATACAAACCAAAACCATTGGCGTTTTTGACTTCTTCATTCTCAGATAATCCGGCAATGATTATATAGTAAAGAGAACGAACCAGATTCATCGATTTGCGAGATTTTGTGGAAGTACGTTGTCCCCAAACCAATTTATGGCCTTGTTCCCAGTGCTGTATAAAAAGTGGGATCATCTCAGGAGGGTCTTGAAAATCGCTGGCCATACAAATGACAGCATCACCGCTGGCTTTGTAAATTAAATAGGTCCCTGAACGGTCAGGACCGTAATTCTTTAAATTGATGACCACTTTAACATGAGCGTCACGCAAAGCGATTTGCTCTAACTTTTCAGCAGTATCATCACTTGATCCGTTATCCGCAAACAACAACTCATACCTATACTGCGGGAAACCATTCATGATCTCAGTGATACTTTGATAAAGTGGGATGATGTTTTCACCCTCGTTGTAGCACGAGCTAATGATTGAAATCAGCTTTTTTTCCATTTACTAACACCCTCTGATAAGAATTATACTAAATAATTCGAGACTATAGCAAGTTTTTTGGCTAACTACTCTGTTAGTGAACATAATAATCCGATTCTTGATTCTTCAAAAAAGATTTCGCAATTCTCAAGTGATAAGGTAGTAAAACTGGTTGTATATGCTCAATTCTCATTGCCATGTAGTTAGCACAGCGCATCTTTACACTTACATTCCACATAAACTAAATCAGATGTATTTTTAATGAATTTATGAAGGAATGTGCGCAGATTGCTAACTCGTTAATCTTGCTCTATCTTGACTTTCGACCCCATACCATCTATAATAAGTGTGTTTTTACAGGAAACTAAATAATGAAAATTGCAAAATTCAGTTTGAAAACTAAGAACAGTAAAACCACTGCGATTTTCTTCGTAATGATTTTTGGAATATTTCTATTTAGGTCGTATAACCTTGATGCGGACTTACCCAGTTGGGGGATGACCACATATCAACCGATCGATGAAGGGCAATATGTTATGATGGCCATCAATGAAATCGAATATGGAACCTGGCGTCCTGATACAGTTGACCTCGATGTCAATTACTATACCCCTGAACACATGAGAAACAATGTGATTGGTAATGTCATTGCTTATGTAGGGCTTAAGGTGTTTGGTGACAATTATTATGGTATACGGATGGGAAGCGTGCTCCTTGGCTTTATAAATTTCGGATTGTTCATTATGATCTTGTTTGAATTGAAAAAGAAATATGGTTCTGGAAACAGGAGAGAGTTACTGTTCATCATGGGTATATCATTGTATACCGTGACTGAGTTTACCTTTTTAATCGCATCGCGTGTCGTTGAACCCTCCATCCTAAGAATGCTCTTCATAAATTTAACCATCTATTTGTTTTTAAAACTGAAAGAAGGGTCTTATTCGAAGTATTTCCTTCTTGGTTTTCTTTCGGTCCTTTCAGTATTTGCTGTATACATTACCAACATCTTTCTCGTCTTGGCCATAGGTCTTTTTGTATTGTTGAAGCTTATAAAAAATGATAAATCAAACTTCTTTATGTCCTTTTTTGGTTTTGGTTCGGGAAGTGCTTTTGCATATCTATTATGTGAACTGTATTACTATTTCGGCTGGGGATCCTCCTCAATCATTAACACATTCAACATCTTTAAATCATTTTCCGGTGTCAGTAAGTATGTGGCAAACCCAAGCTTAATTAATAGCTTCCGATACTTTTTAACCAATTTCAATCTGTACAATGCGATTATTTTTGTCATTTTCATCATTTGTTTACCGATATTTGTGGCTAAAGCAGTTCAAACCAAAGATGAATTCATGAGTTTACTAATCGTATTGTATGTCGTCTTTTTTCTTCAAACCATGGTGGTCGATGATTACATCCAAAGAAAATTCATCATTATGCTTCCACTGGTTTTCTTTGTGATATTCATCACCTTGTTGACCACCGATAAAGGCAAATTCACAGTACTTTTGGAAAAACCACTCTTTAAATTGGTCTTTGGTTCGTATGTGCTGGCAGTAGTTGTGTTTGCCAGTTTAATAATCTACTTCAGACTTTATTTGATCAACGATTTGACCCATAACGATTTCAGCAGTTTAAATAAGATTCTCCTTTTAACGCAAATCCCTGTGCTTTTCTTGATGTTTATAAACATCGTGTTGAATTTCCATAAGCACAAGCAAATCAACAAGACCATCTTTAGAACGATTTTGATTGGCGTTGGCTTCAATATGGCCCTCAATTTTTACTTTGATTCGGCATATGTATGGTTTAACCGGTCTTATAGTGAAAAAAATGCCATGATCGAGATCGGTAAAATTGCCAATGATCAACACGTATACGGGATATTCTCCACTGGGTATACACTGTATAACACCATCAAACCGGTCAACAATTCCGCAGAGGAATTAGATTTGATGTTGATTGATCGCATTCCTGCCTATTACCTAGATTATCAACCTGAGAAACTGATATTCACAAAATATCAATTCATTGAGTTGTGTGAATATGAAAGGGTCTATACGACCTTTGGCTTACATAAGAATATTTTCTTGTATAAGACTGAAAATGTAAGATAGCACAAGACCCATTACCAATGAAAAGACAAGTTCATCGTCGAATTTGTCTTTTTTGACTCATAGTCATGTAAATTCATTTTTGAAAATAAACTTGGTGACCGTGTAGCTGAGCGTAGTTTTTGTGCCATTCACAACGCTGGTCTTGAAGAGTCTGGATTTAGCGTTTTTGTCAATCATTATTGTGCTTCTAGAATTCAGATCGACACTTTACGACGTCTTCTTATCCCAATTTCCTCAAAATCAAAATTCGAAATGTTATTATTATATAGTTTATTTTTACAGCCGCTTTTATGCTTTCAGGATGGTATATCAATTCGTGGTTATCGGTTTTGTATACAGTTGTGCCAATAGCACTTATTTGATCATCAAATGCAAAGATATATGTCAATCGAATATTTCGATAAAATCACTGATGAGTATCCGATTATTCAATCAGTGAATCAACATTGTTGTATTATCTACCAACACCAACGCCATGGATTTGAAATGTTTATGTTTTATTTCGGAGATCCCTACATTTATTGAGTGTTGATCATAGGATCTAAAGTATTTCTTACACTTTGAAAGCGGCACTTTTCTTGATATAATACAGTCGATTAAACTTGATAAGGCAGTTAGAAAGGGACTAGTGGATTAGTATGGTAAAAAACAACAAGAATGGTGCAATAGAATTATTACGCTTCTTATTTATTATTCCAATCACGGTCATTCATTGGAATTGGCAACTGATGCCTTTTGGAAATGGCACTTTCTTTCCCAGTGGGGTCATGGCTGTTGAATTCTTCTTTATACTCAGCGGGTTTTATATGGTGGTCTCGTCTCGAAAAGACATCATCAATACCGATTCCGGCGCCGGAGAAAAAACCCTCAAGTTCGTTTGGCATAAATATGTCGCAATGTTTCCATATTACATCGTAGCCATTGCTTTTGGGTTCATCATGATAAATTGGGCCAATAAATCTGGCTTGACCCAGATGGCCAATAACTTTGTCTCAACCATATGGGAAGTCATCCCTTTACAAGTCTTCAACTACAATGCCTTTACTCCAACCGGGGTTGCTTGGTATTTGTCTGCTATGTATCTCTCTATGTTTATTCTTTACCCAATTTTACTTAAACGCAGAGATCTCTACCTTAATGTAATTGCACCTTTGTTGGCTTTGTTCATTTATGGTCAAATCAGCTTTAAGTATGGAGTTTCCTTTGTCATCATGGAACCGCTAATTGGTCCTTTGACCGCTGGTTTCTTGAGAGGTATCGCAGGTATCTCTTTGGGCGCTTTCCTTTACCGCTTGACGGAAATGGGCGCTAACATCAAATTGTCACGTCTGGCAACAGGAATTCTTAGCTTGATTGAAGTCCTGTTTTATGTTTTGATCTTTTTTTTGATGAGCCGACTGGAAAATGGACAGAGTGATTTCGTCCAAATCTTGCTTATCTTTATCGCATTAACGATAACCCTTAGCAATAAGACCATATCCGCGCGTCTATTGTCTTGCAGGATCACCACCTTTTTGGGCAAAATCAGCATGCTAGTATACCTGAATCATTTTGCTTTAGCCCGCTATGTCATGCCGCTTTATATCGGTCGCACCAGTAACGTGAACCTCTATGTGATATATTGTTTTGCCGTCGTCATCCAAGTTTCTCTGTGTCTATTGATTGGCAATATTGGTAAATGGCTCTGGAATTTCTGTACACATAAACTGAAAAAAATCTTTTTGACATAAGTTAAAAATGAATTTATAGCTAATTATTATATGAAGTCGTCCAATAGATAAAATTAAAGGCATCATGCACAGAATCCGAGGTTCATTGAGTTACGAAACCTTAGAGATAGGGAACCATGAATGATGCACCTCAATGATACAAAGAGTCAAGTAAAAGGGCATCACTTAACCTATACAGAACATATAGAAATTCAGACTTGGAAACTGCTTGATAAATCCAATCGATTCATCGCTAAGGAATTAGGACGAAGTCACAAGTCGATCAATAGTGAAGTTAAACGAAGAACTACCGTTCAAAAGAAACTCGTCAACGGTAAGCCTATCAACTAGGAAGACTATTATGCAGAAACAGGTCAATTGTTTATGAGAAGCACAGAGAATCGTGTAACCCCCGATATAAACTGCTTAAAGTTGAAGGATTCATCCAGTATGCGAAACAGAAGATCCAAGTGGAGAAGTTGTCTCAAGACATTTCGTTGGTCGCGCTATTGAAATTGGTATCTATAAATCTCAAAAACGAGTCTAAGCTAAAGCACTGTATCGAACTATCGGTGGGATTTGCGAAATATAATCGCAGAACAAGGGAGGGTTATGAGCCAATACGGACTTCTAGAATGGGTCCGTTTGATCCGTTTGCCGTTTTATCTACGAGGAAAGAAGTCGCTTTCTTTAAAGAAGGGCTTCACAACCGGACATGCATGTCGAATTGATTTGCCTAAAGGAATGGATATAACCCTTAGGATCAATGAGAATGTAAGAATTGGGGATAACGTTCACATTGTGGCGCATCAATCCGTTTCGATCGGAGAAAATTGTTTATTCGCGTCCAAGATTTTTATCAGCGATACCGATCATGGCATAATCAAAGGAGAAGGAGAACATACCAATCCATCGATACCTCCTGCATCGCGTCCGCTTATCTCGTATCCGGTCAAAATCGGAAACAATGTCTGGGTTGGCGAGAATGTCGTGATTTTACCGGGTGTAACCATCGGTGATGGGTGCATCATAGGTGCAAATAGTGTCATAAATCGTGATATCCCTGCCTATACGATTGCTGCAGGAGTACCAGCCAAAGTCATCAAGCAATATGATTTTGAGACTTCACGCTGGGTGACAGTTTGATAGGAGATTGAAACAATGATTTCGGTATGTATGGCAACGTATAATGGAGAAAAGTATATCAATGCTCAGTTTGAGTCAATTCTATCTCAGCTTGGACCAGGAGACGAAGTCATCGTATCGGATGATAACTCCAGCGATAAAACGATCGAGAACATTCGAAAATTACAGGATCCACGCATTCGGATTTTCATGAACGAAGTAACAAACCGAGGATACACTCGAAATTTCGAAAATGCTCTGAGACATTCGAAAGGCGATTACATTTTCTTGTGTGATCAAGATGATGTTTGGCACGAAAATAAGGTTACGGTCACAATGGCGGCACTACAACTTTGTGATTTTTCGGTTTCAGATGCCAGAGTGGTTGATGAGAACTTATCTCCAATAATCGTCTCGCATTTTATGCATTCGGGAGTACAAAAAGGATTCGCTGAGAATTTTTTAAAAACTCGTTATATCGGAGCTTGTATGGCATTTCGTCGTAAGGTGCTTGACGTAGCATTACCATTTCCAGCAAATAGTCAACTTTGTGCGCATGACTATTGGATCGCGATTGTAGCAGAATGTTATTTCAACGTTCAATTGATCCAAGAGCCATTGGTGGACTATCGAAGACATCAATCCAATGCATCCTCAGGTGGATTAACGAAATCTCAATTTTCGCCACTACATCGACTCATTAAGCGAATTTATTGCGCGCTTTTGCTGATATATATTTACCCCAGAACGAGGAAATAAGGATGGATGAACAAGCTCGAATTAGTGTTATCCTTGTAGTCTATCAATCATTGATTGAGAATTCAAACGCATATAATTCGATCCTTCGATCCGTGAGCACTCTGATCATTTTAATGTAATCGTTATCGATAATTCGACCCAGGAGATAGTGATTCAAAACAATCATGATTTCTCTGTTAGAAATAACATTCGATACATTTCAAAAGGTAAAAATCTTGGCTTAAGCAAAGCATATAATCTTGGACTAGATATGATATTGGAAAATCCTGATTTTGGAAATTGGATGATTACACTTGATCAAGATACCCATCTTCCATTTGATTATCTTGATGAAGTGTTGAAAATATCACAATGCACACCTCACGAGGACGTATATTGTCCGAATGTAATCTCAGCACAAGGGGAAATATCACCGATAATCCTTCGCCGTGATTATACTGCGAATTTTCACATGAGCGGTATCGAGTACCTAGGTTGCATCAACTCAGGGCTTATGTGGAGTGTTGGATTAGTAAAATCATTGCGGTATGACGAGCATATCTTCTTAGACATGGTTGATTATGATATTTTCATGCAACTCTACACAAATAACCGCTTACAGCAAGTGGTGCAGATGAAGAGTACCATTCGGCAAGAGTTTTCAGGTGATCAAATATCCACGTTCATCAAAGATAAAACGAGGTTCATGATTTATGCGAAGGATTTTGTTTATTTTTGTCGAAAATGGTCCATTCGGAGAACGTTTTGTTGCAGTGTACTTATGAAACGAGCTTTAAAATTAAGCATTTCTCACCGGTCGATGTTTTTTCTATTTTATGCCATTCAGGTTATGCAAAATAAAGATTGATTCGACCTTGCTTTGAAAGAAAAATTCCTACTATTTCTTGTATTTACACCCACACTGAAGTAAAATACTCATGTATCAAAATCCGATGAAGGGAAAATGATGAAAACGCGAGACAATACGATTAAACTCAGCGCACTTACAAGCGTCGTAATATTCTTGATTTATATGGCGGCATACTACTTTAGACAGCAGAATAACGTCTTTTCTGCCGGTTTTTTAGTCTTGTCCGGTTTGTTTTTCTATCTTTGGTTTTCTCTACGTAAACAAGTAAATTTGCTTGATTTCAAAGGTGTGTTTTCTGGAGTTTGGATGGTAACGATTGGACTATCTCAGTTAAGTTTACTCAAATATCAAGTGAATTGGACATTTGCTACTTGGCTCAGTCTATCGGTCGCTCATGTTGTTTTTGTACTTGCAAACGACCTAAGCGCGAGGGTATTTTATCCTGTTCTAACAGCGTTTAGAAGAATATCGAAGAGCATCATGCGAAATCAGCAACCGCTTGTTGTAAAAGAGGAGCGACTTTTCTGGATTGCGATGACAGCATCCACCATTGGATTTTTGTCCTTTATTGCAAATGTTTTGATCAAAGGATATATCCCTTTCTTTACTATTGGATCTTCAACAAGTGCCTATTATGATTTTTATACCCGCTTTCAAATTTTCTATGTCGCAAGTCTTGCTAGTGTTGGACTTTCATACTACTGCATTAAAAGATTGACGTTATCTAAGACGAAAAGACATTTACTTTGGATGAACATTATTGTATTAAACTTCTTATTGCCAATCTTGTTGGTTCAGCGCGGTACATTCTTGAACACAATGTTTATTTTTACGGCTGTCGTTTATAACGTCTTTGAGAAGCGCCGGTTCAAACCTTTGGTGATTTGCTTAACATTGATGGTGAGCATCTATTTTCTCGGTTCTTATTTACGTGGATTTTCAAACACCCAATTGGCCTTCTTTTTTCAACCAAAGGAAATTGAAGTCTGTCCTGATAAGACCAATCCAGACTCTCTTAAATGTGTTGATCCTGAGGATATTCCTTTGGAAGGAAAGAAATACGTTATTTCAGCCTCGGTCGCATTTTTGTATTCCTATCTTACGGTAAGTCATGACAACTTCAATTCCGTCGTGGAGAAGACGGAACATTATACTTATGGAGTTTGGCAAGTTAGACCTTTCAACGTTGTGTTGCGTAATCCTCAACTGAATGAGTGGATTGAAGAAGCTGAGAAAGATTCTGTAAAACTGCAAGTCTTGCCTCATTTAAACTCATTTAATCTGATTACATCGGCATATCTCGATTTCGGGCTTTTTGGGGTTATCTTCTTAATGATGCTTTGGAGTTTTTTGTTTGGCATGATTGAAAATTATCAAAAAAGCATAGGGGGCATCTTCAGTAATATAGCCTTAGGAATATGTTTGATTCCGATCGCGTTAGGCTTCTTCTTGCCCTGGATGTCCGATTTTGTCCCGTATCTCTATTTTGGATCAACATTTTTGATGTTTCTCGCAAGTAGTGTCACTTTTGGGAAAAATCAAAAATGATTACTAAAAGAGGGGACCGAAATGAATAAGGAAGCGAGGCATTTCGCAAAAAGTATTCTTTATACGGTCACTTCCAATATATTATCACTAGCAATTTCTACGATTGTCATTTTAGTGGTTCCAAAACTGTTCGGAGTGCAAGAATACGGATACTGGCAACTCTATGCTTTTTATACTTCCTTTGTAGGATTCTTACATTTTGGATGGAATGATGGAATTTATCTTCGATATGGTGGACAGGACTATAAACAACTGGATAAGAAACTTTTCTTTTCACAGTTCTACATGTTGATTATTTTTGAGCTTTTAATTGGAATCATGATCATCCTTATGACCTTACTTTGGATCACGGATGTTGAACGTAATTTCATCATCCTTATGAGCGTATTCTCAATGTTTATTCTGAATGTTCGATACTTTTTGTTTTTTGTTCTACAAGCCACAAACCGAATAAAAGAATTTTCTAAATTAACAATCTTAGATCGAGTTCTTTATGCGGTTATCCTTGTAATCATGTTGGTGTTGGGAGTTCGAGATTACCGATATCTGATCTACGCAGAGTTATTAGCAAGGGGAATAACTTTGGTTTTCACAATGTTTTCTTGTCGTGAGATTGCGTTTGCAAAATTGAAATCATTTACTTTTACATTTTCCGAAATGAGAAAAAATATTTCTGTCGGAGTAAAATTGATGTTTGCAACCATTGCCAGCCTTTTGATCATGGGTGTAGTAAGGTTCTTTATTGAACGGTCGTGGGATATCGCGACGTTTGGAAAAGTATCTTTGACAATCAGTATCTCAAACTTAATGATGGTGTTCATTACCACAGTAGGAATCGTTATTTATCCCTTACTTAGACGCGCAAAACACGAGGATCTGGCTGATATTTATCAACTGATTCGTAACCTCTTGTCGCCGTTTCTGCTTGGAGTCTTGATCTTCTTCAATCCATTACGTTATCTCTTATTGCAGTGGTTACCCAACTATGCTGAAAGTATCAAGTATATGGCGATTATCTTTCCGATTGTTGTTTATGAAGGACTGATGTCATTATTGGTCAATACCTTCTTTAAGACAATCCGCGCAGAGGCAAAGTTATTACACTTTAATGTCATTACCTTGGCTTTGAGTGTGATATTAACGATTATATCCACAATCGTGTTGCACAATCTCGAATTATCGATCGTATCAATCTTAGTTTTGCTTGCGACGCGTTGTATCTTATCCGAGCTTTGGATCACGCATAAACTGGGCATCGACATTCGCATCGAAATAGTCAAGGAAGCATTAATGACAATCGGGTTTGTGATCTCAAGCTTGGTCTTAAATCCACTCGATGGTTGGCTTGTCTTTACACTGCTCTATGTGATCTACTTGATCACGAAACGAAAGAGCTTAAAGCATGCGATCAATGAAATTGTTCATATGATGAAAGTCAGTACATAAAAAAATAACTCAGTTTTTGGATTTCTAAAAATCTGACCTGACTTGGCTTTTCATAGTTTTGCGAATAGTGTACAATAAAAAAAAAAGGAGAATGTTATGAAAGGAATTGTCTTGGCAGGTGGGGCTGGAACACGTTTATATCCGTTAACGATGGTAACATCGAAACAACTTTTACCGGTATATGACAAGCCCATGATCTATTATCCGTTATCGACACTCATGTTGGCGGGAATCAAGGATATCTTGATTATCTCGACGCCGTTAGACCTTCCAAATTTCGAGCGCTTATTGGGAGATGGAAGCCAATTCGGAATCAATTTATCCTACAAAGTACAACCCTCACCAGATGGATTGGCTCAAGCATTCATATTGGGTGAAGAGTTCATCGGCGACGATAGTTGTGCGATGGTGCTGGGAGACAATATTTTCTATGGCAGTGGTTTTAGTAAGATCCTTGCCGAAGCTACCAAATCGACCG
>WSYG01000015.1 GCA_009773735.1 Erysipelotrichaceae bacterium | reverse complement strand
TCTTCGCATAGATGCTCCTGTTTCGTTATTCCTATTATATCGTGAATTGTGATTCATTATAAATGATTGTTAATTATGAAACATGAAAGCGCTTTAGTCATATTAGTGGTAAAAATGTGATTAAAGTCACATCATATACATGAAGAGCATGATAAAATAATCAAGCATTCAGGAGGCACTTATGCACAAAACATGGGATTCATTCAAATCAGGTTTATGGCAACAAGAAATCAACGTTGAAGATTTCATCAACCAAAACTTTAGCACGTATGAAGGAGATGACCAGTTTCTATCATCGATTTCAGATGATACAAAAGCCGTCTGGGATAAATGTGTAGAACTTCTTAAACAAGAACAAAAACTCGGAGTTTTAGATATTGAGATGGATGCCGTATCTGGTGTCAATAATTTTAAACCTGGGTACATTTTAAAAGATCAGGAATCAATCGTGGGACTACAAACAGATGCTCCACTTAAGCGCATCATTAATCCTTATGGTGGTATTAATCTAGCGTCTAAAATTCTGGAAGTTTATGGACGTAAAATGAAACCTGAATTTTATAAGTTCTTTAATGATTACTCAAAGACACACAATCAAGGTGTTTTTGATGCCTATACACCAGAGATGAAGAAAGCTCGTCATACAGGATTATTAACAGGATTACCAGATGCATATGGACGAGGAAGAATCATTGGGGATTATCGTAGAGTTGCTCTATATGGAGTAGATGCGTTAATTGAATCAAAGAAAAAGGATTTCAATCAAATCACAGAAATCAATGATACAACGATTCAACTCAGAGAAGAAGTCAGCGATCAAATCCGTGCTTTAAAAGACATGATCAAAATGGCTTCATCTTATGGCTTTGATATCTCAAAACCTGCCACAAACGCTCAAGAAGCTGTACAGTGGTTATATTTTGCCTACTTAGCAGCAGTTAAAGAAAACAATGGGGCTGCGATGTCTTTAGGACGCACTTCATCATTCTTAGATATTTATATTGAACGCGATCTCCAATTAGGTCTGATCACAGAAATGCAAGCTCAAGATTTGATCGATCAGTTCATCATTAAGTTACGTTTGGTTCGTCATTTACGTTCACCAGAATACGATGAATTGTTTGCGGGTGATCCAACTTGGGTCACAGAATCCATCGGTGGTATTGCCTCCAATGGGAAACCTTTGGTTACAAAAACATCCTTTAGATATCTACATTCTCTCACCAACATCGGTGCTGCTCCTGAACCCAATATGACCATTTTATGGTCCGAAAAACTACCAGAAGCCTTTAAACAATACTGTGCCAAAATGTCGATTGAGACAGGAGCCATTCAATATGAGAATGACGACTTGATGTCTCCTTTATATCGCAATGACTATGCGATCGCATGTTGTGTCTCTGCGATGGAAGTTGGAAAACAGATCCAATACTTTGGCGCTAGAACCAATTTGGCAAAAGCATTGTTGTATGCGATCAATGGTGGATATGATGAAATCTACCAAGAAAAGATCATTGACGGAATCCCTGTGATCACAGATGAAGTCCTTGATTTTGATAAAGTTATGGATCTTTATACATTGACCCTTAAGAAAGTATCTGCACTCTATGTCGATACAATGAACATCATCCATTATATGCATGATAAATACGCCTATGAGAAAAGTATGTTTGCCTTACATGACACTCACGTCACACGTTTGATGGCGTTTGGGGCTGCAGGATTATCTGTTGTAGCAGATTCATTATCTGCCATAAAATATGCGAAAGTAAGACCTATTCGTAATGAATTAGGGATTGCGATCGACTTCAAAATCGAAGGAGATTATCCAAAATTCGGCAATGATGATGATCGAGTGGATGATCTCGCAGTTGAAGTAGTCACCATGTTTTCAAACATGCTGAAAGAACATCCTCTACATCGTAATGCAGTTCATACTTTATCGATTCTAACCATCACATCCAATGTGGTTTATGGATTAAAGACAGGCAATACACCAGATGGTCGTCAAAAAGGTGAACCATTTGCGCCTGGTGCTAATCCAATGCATGGACGTGATCAAAGCGGTGCCCTAGCATCCCTAAACTCTGTCGCAAAAATTCCATATGGGGATATTTGCCAAGACGGGGTATCAAATACATTCTCGATCTTACCTGAAACTTTAGGTAAGACTCAACAAGAACGTGTCATAAATACAGTTTCAATCCTTGAAGGTTACTTTAAACAAAAAGCACATCATTTAAACGTGAATGTCTATTCAAGAGAAGTCTTACAAAAAGCCATGGATCATCCTGAGCTTTATCCTAATCTTACAATCCGTGTTTCTGGTTATGCGGTCCACTTCCATCGTTTGACAAGAGCTCAGCAATTGGAAGTGCTCAACAGGACCTTCCATGAATCCATCTAGACTTGGTTATATCAGTAAAATTGAACCCTTTGGGACCTTTGATGGACCAGGCATTCGCTCGATCATCTTTCTTTCGGGATGTCCTTTAAGATGCGTGTATTGTCATAACCCTGAGACTTGGCAAGCACAAATTGGGAATCGTTTAAGTGCCCAAGAAATCACAGAGTTAGCATTAAGAAATAAGCCATATTATGGCCAACATGGGGGTGTTACGTTTAGTGGTGGAGAACCTTTGAATCAACCTGAATTTCTTCTAGAGTGTCTTTTGGCTTTGAAAGCAGCAGGTATCCATACAGCACTTGATACATCAGGTTTTTCATTATCACCTTTATTACCAGAAATCATCAAGGCGACTGATTTGATCATCTATGATTTGAAAGCGGCCCAGGAAGACCTGTATAAGAAAATCACATCGCAGAAAATGGATGTGACAGAGAAGTTTCTTGAGTTGGCTCAAAGTATTGGAACCCCACTTTGGATCAGACAAGTTATGGTTCCTGGACTCAATGACAACCAAGTCAATCTACTCGCAACAGCTCAACGTATCGCAAAACTAAAATATGTAGATAAAATCGAGATCTTGCCTTATCATACATTAGGTAAATCAAAATACGAGCTTATGGAAATTGAATATCCATTAGGGGACACTCCAGCCATGTCTCTAACAAAAGGACTACAGTGGCAAGCTCAACTGATCGATCTTATCGAGAATATAAAATCATCCAAATAGGATGATTTTTAAATGTGCTTTAGTTTTCTAGCAAATTCATTTTCAGAAGCGCCACATTCCTTTAATAAGGCTTCCACATAATTCATCATGAATTCATGTCTTTGATGACCAATTTTGTTGGCTAAAGGTGTGTTGTAGTGTCCATCAAGTTTGAATAGTTTCTCATAAAAATGATTAAGACTGGTTGTTTGTAAAGTCTTGTTTTTGTAGTCAGTTGAACTGAGGTTTTCGCGATAAGGAATTTCAGGATTAAAGATCTCTCTGCCTTGAGTTCCACCAAACGCAAAAGCACGCGCAATCCCTATGGCTCCAACCGCATCCAAACGATCGGCATCTTGCACGATCTTACCTTCAATGGTCTGCATAGGACGATGCACTTGCCCTTTAAATGACATCGTTTCGATGATCTCAACAACATGTTTGATCAAATCTACATCAGCTCCGCACCTTACCAACCAATCTGTGGCAGCTTTTGGACCTGCTTTTTCATCACCAGACAACTTATAATCGTAAACATCGTGTAGTGTAGATGCCAAAATAATAATCTCTAGGTTTACTGATCTTTGACCCGTTGAGTATGCCACCAATCATGACCACTGGCTTCCTTCTCAAGTAAAGATCTTACATAAACCTGTGTTTTTTCGATGAGTGATTCCATTGCTTACCTCGTTACATTTATTATAGGGTAAGAAGATGCTGGTTTGAACCTATAATTGGTTAAGTGTGAAATAATCATGAGTCTATCTTTATCAATATAGATATTAAAAAGCATATTCGATTTCAACACACATCTTTATGAGATTAATTTTCGTCTGAATTATGTCATAATAGGAATAGTAAGATTATATCCATAAAATCTATTATGACATAGGTTTATGAAAGGACCTCATATGAAAAATATCGCGACCTTCTCCATTGTGGCCAGAGACCCATCGACTGGTGAAATCGGGATTGCAGTTCAGTCTAAATTCTTGGCTGTTGGATCAGCTGTACCTTGGGCTAAAGCCAATGTGGGTGGGATCGCAACTCAAGCCATGGCAAACCTTGAATTTGGTACTGTTGGGTTAGATTTGTTGGAGAAAGGGTATTCTGCCCAGAAAGTTTTGGATTCTCTAAAGGCAAGAGATACGCATATCGAAGATCGACAATTTGGGATCGTAGATTCCAAAGGTGGATCTGTTACATTTACCGGAAAGAATTGTTTTGATTATGCGGGAGGTATTGCTCAAGAAAATCTTGCATGTCAAGGTAACATTTTGGTTGGAGTAGAAACGATCGAAGCCATGGTGAAAACCTATAGATCGACCATTGGAACTTTAGCTAATCGTTTGGTTAAAGCATTGGATGCGGGTCAAAATGCCGGTGGTGATCGCAGAGGACGTCAATCAGCTGCTTTATTGATCGTTAAACAAGGTGGTAGTTATGGTGGATACAATGACAGATATATGGATCTTAGAGTAGATGATGATCCTCAACCCATAAAGAAACTGATGAAACTTGTTAGGCTTCATGAGATCTATTTCAATAAAACCACAGAAGAAGATAAGGTCATTGTTGATCCTAAGATAGCCGATCAAATTCAGAAAGCACTTCAAAAATGTGGGTATTATAAAGGACCTTTGACTCAAGCATTCGATCTTGAAACAATCAAAGCATTTAATGATTTCTGTGGCTGGGAAAACTTTGAAGAACGCATCAACGAAGGCAATATCGTTGATAAAAATGTTTTAAAATTCTTATTGGGAAAAGCAAAGAAAGTAACAAAATAAAATTAATTATTGTAAAAGGAGATCATTATGCTGATTATTGAGGGTGTAGTAGGCGTAGGTAAAACTGCCTTGATGAATCATTTGGCCGATGAAGGGTATATTGCTTTTCCTGAGCCTGTTTTAAACAATCCGATTTTAGATAGATTCTATCAAGATCGACAACGTTATGCATTTCCGCTTCAAATTTATTTCCTAACCAAACGATTTGAACATCTCAAAGCGGCGGAGATGATCCCAAACTCAATTATGGATCGAAGTATCTATGGGGATGGACTCTTTGCATCCATGCATGCAGAATATAAAACGATGGAAGCTGAAGAGTACAACATTTATGAAGATCTCTTTGATGTGATGATCCATGAAGTAAAGAGACCAGATTTGTTGGTTTATCTACAAGTCAGTATTGATGTTGCGATTAAGAGAATCAAAAAAAGAGGCCGCGACTTTGAACAAAATGTAGAAAGAGCATATTGGGAAAGACTAAACGATAAATATGAAACCTATTTTTCGAAATATGATCATTCTCCAATGCTAGTTATTAATGTCGATCATTTAGATTTTGAAGCATCTGAAGATGATTTGGCGTATGTCATCCTCAGAATCAAAGAAGCATTACAGCAACTTGTCTAGTAAACGCTTATAATAGGTCTATAGTGTGTCCAACAAATCAATGGACCCTGAACATAAAAACAAAAAGGAAACCTATGAAAAACAGAAAACTCGCTTGGTTATTGATCAGTATCTTCATTCTCATCGTTTTGACAGGTTGTATCCCTGGAGATGGTTCTGCATCTTCAACAAGCACAGCTGGATTCTTTTGGGGAATTTGGCATGGTTGGTTGGCTCCTCTATCTTTGATCTTCAGTATTTTTGATAAGAATATTAGAATCTATGAAGTTATGAATAGTGGATTCTGGTATGATTTCGGTTATTATATTGCCATCATATCTGGTTTTGGAGGCTTATCTTTATATCGTAAGAAATCTCGTCGCCGCCGTTAAATCATGCAACACGAGATATTAAGTTCTGCACCTTTGTTGGATAAACAAGGTAATATTGCAGAACCTGGGTATGCGAAAAGTCTGTTGCCGATTTATAATCGAAAAGATATTAAAGCACCAAGTTTTAGAATCAAAGAATGGGATTATTACTTTGTTGGTAATGATCATTTTGGTCTCGCACTAACAGTTGCGGATAATTCATACATGGGTTTAGATTCAGTGACATTCTTTAACTTCGATGATGTTTATGAGATCACCGCAAGTTTCATGTCTTTCTTACCATTTGGAAAGAAGAAGCTTCCTTCGAGTTCATTGAAAGGGAACATTCGTGTTGTTAAAAAGAATTACATATTAGAATTTACCCACAAAGATCAGCAAAGAATCTTAGATTTCAAAGTGGAACATTTTAGTCAAGGTCAACCCTTGGTAGGACGACTTATCTTAAGTAATATCCCTAAAGAAAGCACTGTTATCGCAACACCTTTTAACAAACCCAAACATTTCTACTTCAATCAAAAAATCAATTGTATGAGAGCTGAAGGCAGTGTAACGATTGCGGGCAAAGCCTATCAATTTAAGCCTGACACCTCATTTGCGGTCTTGGATTGGGGAAGAGGGGTGTGGACCTATAAGAACACTTGGTACTGGGGAAGTGCTTCTGGAGTCGTTGATGGGATGTCTTTTGGTTTCAACATTGGTTATGGGTTTGGAAATACCAAAGCAGCCACAGAGAATATGTTGATTTATAATGGGAAGGTTCATAAACTGTCTGAAGTCACTTTTCATATCCCCATGAAAGATGGACATGAAGATTATCTAAAACCGTGGAGATTTAGTAGCCATGATGGACGTTTTGAGATGGATTTCGTACCAATCTTGGATCGCTTTTCCAAAACATCGCTTCTGATTCTAGAATCAGATCAGCATCAAGTCTTTGGACGTTTTAGTGGATCTGCAAAACTTGATGATGGAAAAATCATTCAAATCAAAGACTTTATGGGTTTCGCTGAAAAAGTAGCCAATAAGTGGTAATCAAAAAATCTATATTAAATGTGAAAGATACTTTCATATGCACATGTATACCTAAATTTCGATGGTTGTGTTATAAATGAAGTATGAACAACAAGACAAGAAGTTCTATCCCTAAAGCCGTGCTGTTTATACTTGGAATATTTGGTTTAACTAAGATTTTGATCAGTTATCATATCTTTAGTAACTTCTTTGAATTGCTTAGACTATCATAATTAATCTCGCTAAAACTCTGAAACAGCACATTGTGCTGTTTTTTTATACATAAAAAAAGTGTCCTAAGACACTTGAATCATTTTTCGATTTGAACAGCGATCCCAATCAATCCAGGACCAGTATGAACGCCTAGTGCAGGAGAAACAGGACCTAAATAGATATTCTTAACGTTTTGGACTCTGGATAAAACATCCTCTTTTATTCTGGTGATTTCTTCCATCGCATTTCCGTGCGCAAAGGCAATATTGATACTTTTTCCATCCTGGGCATAAGCGCATGCGATTTCCTTGATTCTGGTCAGTGAGCCTTTTCTGCCTCTGACTTTTACCAGGGTGGTATATATACCTTCATCATTACAGGTAATGACAGGTTTTAGATCTAATGTTTGCCCAACGAATGCTGAAACTTTACCGATACGTCCGCCTTTTTGAAGATACTCTAGTGTATTAAGCACGAAATAAACTTTAGTTTGAAGAATAACATCTTTTACTTTATCGATCAAATCATCGAAGGAGAAGCCTTCTTTTGCCCATTGTGCTGCTTTAATGACACTTAAGCCACTTCCAATCCCTATGTTTTTTGTATCGATAACTTTCATAGGTAACTTAGAATGATCTGCCATCAATTGAACCATATTATGTGTGCCTGATAGACCAGAAGACAAGACAACAGCTAGGATATGGGTATATCCATTTTGTTCAATTTTTTGAAGGGTATCCGCAACAATTTGACCTGTAGGGAGTGATGTTGTTGGGACCTCTTTTGTTAGATTTTCGTATACAGTTTGGGCATCAATATCGACCCCGTCTGAATAACTGCGATCTTTGTAGTTGACTTGTAGTGGTAAGACAAAGATTCCCATTTCTTTGACAATTTCAGCGGGCACGTCACTGCCTGAATCAGTTAAGATCGCTATTTTTTGAATCATTCTTTTCTCCTTTAGATTCGGTCAGAATCAAATTTTTGACGACTCTTTGAGCCGCGAAGGTTAATGCTGCAAGCTTTAGGATACGATTCTCTAATGTAATCTCGCCTTCCAATAAAGTCACAGGCTCACGTTTCTCACCTTGAGTTTCAATCAATCGTACTGCGTTTTCAACGTCACTTACAAATAAATTATACGCTTGTTTAAGACCCAGAGTTTGAGTTTCAATGAGAATGCCTTCCTTGATCAATGTGATTTCAAACACATCTTTTAAGATGGCAATCGCAAAGATAAAGGCAACATGAACACGTGTGTACTTTTTTTGAATCGGTGCCGGCAACAATTTAAGTTTGACATAATTGTTGATCATGGCTGCGGTGACAGGTTTGATTCCTAACGAACTCAAATGTTTCTCAGTCAATTTGATGACTTGATCCATATATAAGTCGATGTCAGGTAAATCTTCCCATCGCGGCAATTTAAAAGGTGCTAATTCCGATTTAGTGCTCATAAATAAAGTATAATATAATAACCATAATTAGTCAATATAGTTATTGTAATTAGATTAACCCTTTGGGTAAAATGTGTCTACCATTTTAATAGCAGAAATTCTGAAAAAAGATATAATGGTGGTGTAAAGTTGGTTACAATTTCGCGGACGGGAGGAAATTATGATCAAGCTCATTGCTTTAGACATAGATGGTACTCTATATAACCAACATGATGAAATCATGCCACTCACTAGATCTGCATTACTAAGAGCACATAAGAATGGAGTTATCCTTGTCTTGGCCTCTGGCAGATCACTTCACGGTTTAAGAAACCTTATTCTTAAACAGCGTATCCCTTTGGATAAAACGATATTGCTTTGTTATAACGGAGGTGTAGTTGCAGATGCGGAAAGCAATGAAATCTTGTTTGAAGATTTATTTGATGAAGATTTATCAAAACGAATCATCACACATGCTCAACAGTTTCCGCTTACCCTGATGGTTCCTTGTAAAGATGTCTTATGGGTTCAAGATCCTAATGGATTCAATGTTGCATATGCATCTAGTTCAGAGAATCATACTGTAAAAGTAATGCCTGATCTTAGCTTGATTGATTTTTGTCCCAATAAGCTTATGATCAGTGCTGATCCAAAAGTGCTTGATCAAGTAATGGATCAGTTGATTGAACCTTTTAAAAGGGAAGTCCATTTCTTAAAATCAAGACCTGATTTTATAGAAATAAATCCAAAAGGTGTTGATAAAGGTAGTGCTTTAAGAAAGTATTGTGATCTTATGAAAATCGGTGCCAGTGAAGTTTTGGCCTTTGGGGACAGTTACAACGATTTGACCATGATTGAATATGCCGGAATCGGTGTCGCGATGGGGAATGCTGTCGATGAAGTTAAAGCCATCGCAGATGCAGTAACGTTATCTAATAATGAAGATGGTATTGGCCATTTCTTAAATGATTATTTCTAGATGATCATATTATCTAAAATGAGGAACACATGAAAATCATATCCGTAAGGGAACATCCGGAAGAATTAGAATCCATCATATCCTATTTTCAAAAAATCTGGGCTAGTGAAGCCAGTATGATGGTTTATGATGATGCGATCAGAAGTTCTTTAATGTCAGACAATGCTTTACCTCAATGGTTTATTTTAAAAGATGAAGAAAACATAATTGGTTGTGCAGGATTAATCACCAATGATTTTATCAGTCGAATGGATCTTTATCCTTGGATATGTGCACTTTACATCGATGAATCATATCGAGGAAAGCACCTCAGTTCTTTATTGATTGAATATGGTAAGAAAAAAGCCGAAGAACTTGGATTCTTAAATCTATATTTATGTACGGATCATGGTGGATACTATGAGAAATTTGGCTTTTCTAAAATTGGAACAGGTTATCATCCTTGGGGTGAAAGCTCTTCGATCTATGCGATTAACTTACACTCTAAACAACAAGCCCTCAATCAACACAACTATATTTAGTTCAACCACAAAAAAGATGATCTCAGGATCATCTTTTACTATACAATTTTCGTCGTCCAAGTCTCACAATTCCAAACTTCACTCACGATATCTTGATAAAACTCAGGTTCATGGCAAACCAGTAAGATGGTGCCTTTGTATTCAATCAACGCTCTTTTTAGTTCCTCTTTCGCGTCGATATCTAAATGGTTGGTTGGTTCATCCAAAACCAAGACATTGGATGGGGTATGCAGTATCTTACATAAACGTACTTTGGCTTGTTCACCTCCGCTTAGCACGCTGACTTTTGATTCCAATTGTTGACGTGTTAATCCAACTTTGGCTAATGCATTACGAATTTCCAATTGATTGAAAGAAGGGAAAGCTTGCCATACATCTTCTATACAGGTCAGATTTGAGTTCTTCTTTTGTTCTTGTTCAAAGTAACCGATGAATAAATATTCTCCAGTTTCGATCTTACCAGAAATGGGTTCAATCATGCCTAGGATGCTTTTTAGTAATGTCGATTTACCTAAACCATTGGCTCCAGTTAAGGCTATCTTTTGTCCACGTTCAAGTGTGAACTTTAAAGGTTTAGATAATGGTGCATCATAGCCAATCACTAAATCGCTGGTCTCTACGATTAATTTACCTGAGGTACGAGACATCTTGAAGTTAAAGACAGGCTGAGGTTTTTCAGGAGCTAACTCGATACGTTCCATTTTATCCAGTTTCTTTTGTCTAGATTTAGCCATGTTTGAAGTTGCGACATTGGCTTTATTACGTGCGACGAAATCCTCTAACCTAGCAATTTCTGATTGTTGACGTCCATAAGCTGATTCCAATAAACGTTTATTTTGGTCATATATTCTAACAAACTCATCATAGTTTCCTACATATCGAGTCAATTTTCTGTTTTCTACATGATAGATCAAATTAACAACGTCATTTAGGAATGGCATATCATGAGAGATCAAGATAAAGGCATTCTCATAAGAAAGCAAGTAACGTTTTAACCAAGTGATATGTTCTTCATCTAAATAGTTGGTAGGTTCATCTAAAAGTAAAATATCTGGTTTTTCCAGTAAAAGTTTTGTCAATAAAACTTTGGTTCTTTGTCCACCAGATAACAGCTCAACATCTTTTTCTAGACCGATTGTGCTTAATCCCAAAGCAGAAGCAACTTCATCGATTTTCTTATCAATGATGTAGAAATCATGATGATCCAGTGTGTCTTGAAGGATTCCAATACGTTCAAGTGTTTCATCCATATCCAGATCGGGATCATTGGCCATCGCATCATATAACTGAAGCATTTCAGCTTCATCATCAAATAAATATTGGTAGGCTTTCTGCAGGACTTGTCGAATCGAAAGTCCTTTCTCTAGCACTGTATGTTGATCTAAATAACCAACTCTGACTTTAGAAGACCATATGACTCGCCCTTCTTCAGGAGTTAACTTACTGGTCAGAATACTCATGAATGTTGATTTGCCTTCACCATTGGCTCCTATCAAGCCAACATGTTCACCTTTGAGCAAACGAAAAGAGACATCGTCAAATATACCTCGATCTCCAAATCCGTGACTTAAATGTTCAACAGTACAAATACTCATATTTCTCCTTTATAAATGTCCAAAAAGAATCATACCCTACATCGTCTTCATATGCAATCTCAACCTCAGAAACTTACACAGAAAGTGCTATTTTAAAGTATAAATTAATCATTTTGAGTGGCTCATCAACAACTAAAAGTTTATAATAAAGCCATGGAACTAGGCACAATCATATCATTGACATATGTCGTTAGCGTTACGTTCTTTTTGATACTCTTGGTTAAACTAACACTAGAAGACGGCAATGAGTTACGCCTAATCATTAAGACAATAACATGTCTTCACTTTATGGTTGTTGCACTTGCTGCAGTATTCTTTAAAAAAATAGAAACTCGCGAAATATTTCTGGTTCTTGGATTAGGAGCATCGTTTAGCGGAGACATTGCATTGGGTTTAAAGTACAAACATCGGTCTTTCCTATTTTTGGGAACGATGTTTTTTTTGATTGGACAAGGATTCTATATTCTGTTTTTTGGGATTACTAAACCTTCGCTTTGGTTAGCTGTACCTTTACTATTTATGCTTATGCTATTTGGAAGTTCAACTAAAAAGAATAAAGAATACGACTTTAAAGGAATAGGATGGGTCATTCATATCTATGCTCTGATGTTGATTCTGATGGTGAGCACTGCTTTAGCGTCATGGGTTCTTCAACCAACACAGCTGACTTCAATGCGTGTGATAGGAGCCATATTCTTTTTCTTTTCTGATTTTATACTTTTACATCTCTATTTCTATAAGAAAAGAAACAATAGTTCTGTTGTTTTATATCTCATTCTGTATCATATTGGTCAAGGCTTGATCGCTTGGAGCTTATGGTAAAAAGAACGACTCTAGTGTGTCGTTTAGTTTATTCATCGTCATCTCTTAAGATGTATTGAACGGCAACACAACCAGGTCCACCCAGTGCCATTAAAACAGGTGAGAAACTCAAGGTTTCGATATCAAGTTGACCGAATTTTTGAATTAACTTGTCTTCCAACATTTTAGCTGTTTCTAGATTCATCGCATGAACGATATAGATTTTATGTTTAATACTGACTGCACTTTCAGCCATTTTTCTTAAGATATGATCAAAAGCCTGAGGCCAAGTTCGACCAACCCCAAACTTATCTAAGCGTTCCATTCCTGGTTTAAATGTCAAGATTGGCTTGATTCCCATCAACCCTGCAAATGTCGCAGCTAGTGGGGATAGTCGACCAGAGCGCTTCAAAAAATTAAAGTCAACTGGAATTAAGAAGGATTGGCAATCTAGTAAACATTTATCCATTCTACGGATGATCTCTTCAACACTATGTTTCTCTGATAATCGTTTCGCTAAAAGGACCAAATAACGTTGTGTTCCAACCAAAGACTTACTGTTGTATAAAACCACATTCGTATCTAATTCCCCTAAAGCGGAAGCAGCCACATCATGCGTTGAACTTAGTCCTTTAGCAACACAAATATGGAGACCTTCTTTGTATTGGTCATAGATTTGCATCATTTGTCCAATGGAAGGTAAAGAGGTCAATGCTCGATCTGTCTTGGTAAACTCAACAAATTTCTCCACGGTTATGTCTAAATAATCACGATAATTTGTTCCCGCAACTTCAACTTGTAAAGGTATGAGTTCAATGTCTAGTCTTTGAGCTTCCTCAACCCCTATCAAACTACCAGTATCAGTCATGATTTTCATAAAAAATCCCCTTTGAAGTTATTATACATAAAAAGGTCTCCGATGAAAAATATGACGTAAGTCATGAATCTTTATTCATAAATAATTTACTGTGATGAATAAAAAATGTGGTGAAATTTAACCTTAAGGTGCCTTACAGGTCTGTTTTTTTAGGAGGACTTGTGATAAAGTATAGGCATGTTACGGAGGTGGCTATGAACTTATACTTGAATGATCAGATCCATGACGTAACAAACATCTTTAGTGCATAAGCCTATCTGCGCTTGTGTTTTTTATTTTATGACAACTGAATATTTTGTATAACTGCAGAAATACGGTCTGCAAGTCTCTACCCTGACACCATAAACGTCGGGACTACAAAATCAAAATAAGCTGCCAAGCTATTTTTTGGTTTTATGAGACATCCAACCGGGTGTCTTTTTGTATTCAAGGAGGAGGAGATATGGATCAAATCAAAGTATCTGTCGTAATGGGTTCAATCAGTGATTATGAAACAGTTGTAGAAACCATCAATATTCTCGAAGCTTTTGAAGTTGCTTATGAGAAAAAGGTGGTTAGTGCCCATAGAACACCAGAAGATATGGTGAACTATGCAAAAGAAGCAGCACATCGAGGCATTGAAGTCATCATTGCGGCTGCTGGTGGAGCAGCACATTTACCAGGCATGATTGCCTCATTGACTCACTTGCCAGTCATCGGTATTCCTATTAAAACAACAGCACTTGATGGTTTAGACAGCCTTTTGTCGATCAATCAAATGCCAGCAGGTATTCCTGTTTTAACGACAGCCATTGGGGTTGCAGGGGCTAAGAATGCAGCTTTAGGAGCGATTCGTATCTTAGCGATCCATGATGCTGATTTGGTAAAAAAACTAAAAGATCATCAATTCGAAATGGCTCAAACAGTTAGAGCCAGTACCTTTAAATGAATCAAAGACTGACTCCACCAGCCCATATCGGAATCATTGGTGGAGGACAATTAGGCCAAATGATGGCTCTATCTGCCATTCAACAAGGCTATAAAATCAATGTGCTCGATCCAGATCCATCATGTCCTTGCGCACAACTGGCAGAAACGTTTATCAAGGCCGATTTTAATGATGTGTTGGCTTTAGAACACTTGGCAGAGTGTAGCGATGTAGTTACGTATGAGTTTGAAAACGCAGATAGTGTTTTGATCGATGGGTTTAATCTCAATGGTAAAGTACCACAAGGTGCACTCGCATTAACCTTGTCTCAGCATCGTTTAAGGGAAAAGGAATTTGCGCAATCACTGAAAATTCCATGTCCAAACTATAGCTCAATCCATAAACAAGAAGATTTCCATCAACTACATGACTTTCCGTATGTAATTAAACGTTGTCGATATGGATATGATGGTAAAGGACAGTTTACAGTTAAGAATCAAAATGATTGTGATCAACTCAAACTGAATTTTCCTGATGAATACATCGCTGAACAATTCATCTATTTCGAAAAGGAAATCTCGGTTGTATGTGCATGCTTCAAAGATGGGATCAGTTTCTTTGAACCTTTTGAGAATGTTCATGTAAATGGCATTTTAAGTTCCTCACGTCATCCTGCACAAATCAGTGAGCAGCTTAAAAAACTAGCCTATGAATATACATTAAGAATCGCTCAATCTTTGAACTATATCGGAGTCATGGCAGTTGAATATTTTGTGACCAAAGACGGAATCTTGTTTAATGAGATGGCACCTCGTCCACACAACTCAGCCCATGGAACCATAGAAGGATGTACCTTTAGTCAATTTGACTTACACATTGCGGCGATTACAGGTTCACATCAAATCCAACCCAAGACAACTTCATTAACGTTAATGCTAAATATCTTAGGGCAGGATTTACAAAGTGTTCTTCAAAAATTTACAGTGATGGATCCCAATCATGTTCATCTACATGTATATGGTAAAAAAGAAGCGCGAACCAATCGTAAAGTAGGACACATTACATTGTGTGCAGCACAGAATGCTGAACTTCAAAAAGTGATCGAAGATTGGAGTATAGTATGATGCACCGCCTGTTCATAAAAAAACGTCCTGGGTTTGATTTGACTTCACCTGCACTCAGCACTTTGATTCAAACTCAACTGGCGATAAATGCAGAAGTGTCAGCCCTAATCGGTTATGACATCGCTGACATCGATGATGCTATTTTCCCACAAGCCATCGCTCAGGTATTTTCAGAAGCCATGACGGATGAAGTGATGATTCAATTACCTGAGCTCGCAGGAACTTTAATCATCAAAGAGCCTTTACCTGGTCAATATGATCAAAGAGCAGATGCGGCCATTCAATGTATTCGCCTGTTGGACCCAAACACAAAAGCAACTGTAAAAACCTTTGAACTGGTCATCTTCGATCGAGACTTGACCACCACAGAAAAAGAACGCTTTATCCATTATTGGATCAATCCGATTGAAATGCGCGAAAAATCTTTGACACATGAAATCGAACTATCGGAATCTAGTAGCGATGAAGGACCCATTGAGCACTTTTCTGATTTTTCAGTTAAACAAGTTCAACAATTCTTAAAAAACAATAAAGCTGCGATGAGTTTAGCTGATCTTCAACTGATCCAACACTTTTTTAAGACCCATGAATATCGTCAACCTACCATGACAGAATTTAAAGTATTGGATACATATTGGAGCGACCATTGTCGTCACACAACCTTTGAAACACAACTCAAATCAATCACCATTCCTCATGGTCCATATGAAAAAGAACTAAAGGCAACACTGGATCTTTTTAATGCATATCGAGTTCAAACCAAACGAACATTTAAACCATTGACCTTGATGGAAATGGCAACTATTGGTGCCAAGGTGATCGATGATCCTCGAGTTGAACACAGTGAAGAAATCAATGCATGTTCTGTAAAAATCAAGGTTAAACAAAACGGTACACTTCAAGATTGGCTACTCCAATTCAAAAACGAGACTCATAATCATCCTACTGAAATTGAACCTTTTGGGGGTGCTTCCACCTGTATTGGAGGAGCAATTCGGGATCCGTTAAGTGGTAGAGCTTATGTTTATCAAGCAATGCGGATCAGTGGGTGCGGTAATGTAAGAGAAAGCATCAGTGATACCATTGATGATAAACTGCCTCAACGCGTTATTGCTCAAAGAGCGACACAAGGCAACAGTGCTTATGGAAATCAAATTGGTGTTGCAACTACCTATGTCAAAGAAATCTATCATCCTAAATACACAGCCAAACATTTAGAGTTGGGGGCAGTTGTAGGCGCAGTTAGAGCGGATGCGGTAAGAAGAGAAACTCCTAAGGGACATGATGTGATCGTTCTATTGGGCGGAAGAACGGGTCGAGATGGTATCGGTGGGGCAACAGGTTCATCCTTAGCTCATACTCAAGGATCTTTAATTCAATGTGCAAGTGAGGTTCAAAAAGGTAACGCACCAGAAGAACGTAAACTTCAACGGCTATTTAGAAATCCTAATGCTTCACTTTTAATCAAGAAATGTAATGATTTTGGGGCAGGTGGTATCAGTGTAGCGATTGGAGAATTAGCAGAAGGCTTAATTATCGATCTCGATCAAATCCCATTAAAATACAATGGACTAAATGCCACAGAACTAGCCATCAGTGAAAGTCAGGAACGTATGGCAGTAGTGTTGGATCCTAAAGACGTTGAAGCATTTATCAGCTTAGCTCATCAAGAAAATTTAGAAGCCACAGTGGTCGCTCAAGTCACCAATACAAGACGACTACAGATGATTTCAAAAGGTCATAAAGTTGTTGATTTGGATCGTGATTTAATCGATACCAATGGAGTTCGACAAAGCGCTGAAGCTGTTCTTCATCAAAATCCAATCGTAGAAAACAAAGGTCTTGAATTCAATGAAGACACGGCTCTTACTCATTTATCATCCTTGAATGTTTGTCTTCAAAAAGGTTTGATTGAACAATTCGATGGCAGTATTGGGACAAGCACAGTGCTTTATCCTTTAGGTGGTAAGAATCAATTAACACCAACCCAAGGTTCAGTTCAGAAAATATGTACTGAAACAGATGATGTCTCAACGGTTTCGATTCTCACTCATGGTTTCATCCCAAATCTCAGCGACATCAATCCTTTCTTAAGTGCACAAGGTGCGGTACTGGAATCGATCGCTAAGACAATTGCTTTGGGTGGTAAAATTGAAAACATCTTTTTCTCTTTCCAAGAGTACTTTCCACGACTTAATCAAGATGAGAAAAAATGGGGCAATGTGGTCCAAGCTTTACTTGGTGCACTAAGTGTTCAAGCGGCTTTTAAACGTCCTGCCATTGGAGGTAAAGACAGTATGTCTGGAACTTTCAAACATATGGATGTTTTGGATACTTTGGTATCCTTTGCGTGTACTGTTGCTGAAGTCGATGACATTCACTCACAACAAGCCAAATCTGCTTTTGATCATTTATATTTGGTTAAAGCTAAACGTAAACCCAATGGACTTTTTGATTTGGATGACATCGTTAAGACCTATACGAAAGTTCAGTTGATGGTTCAATCCAACAAAGTCAGTGCAGTACGCGTCATTGAGCAAGGTCTTTTCGCAAGTGTATGTGCTTTGGTTTTTGGGAATGATCTAAAAGCAAAAATCAAAACGGAAGAGGATCTTTTTCAGGATCATCCTGCTTCTTTACTGTTCGCAACCCCCAGTTCTGATGTCCCTAAAGAATGGTTAAAAATCGGTAAAGTTTCTACAAACCATTTCTCATTTAATGGGATCGATATCGATTATGAGAAAGCGAAAGCTGCTTATACATATGGATTAGATTTCCTATATCCTGTTAAATCAGTACCTGAAGCAATCCAACTAAAGGTTCAAGATACTAATCGATTGGGGCCAAAGTATACAGGGGAAGCAGTTGATGATGTCAAAGTTGTCATTCCGTTTTTCCCAGGGACTAACTGTGAAACAGATACCGCAAAAGCCTTTAAGAAAGCAGGGGGTCAACCTGTCATTATTGGAATTCGAAATACAACCAAAGAAGATCTTGAATCTTCACTACAAGCATTCGCTGATGAGATCGATTCAGCTCATATCTTGGCACTTCCTGGAGGTTTCTCCAGTGGAGATGAACCCGATGGCAGTGCGAAATTCATCGTCAATGTCTTAAATCAAATCAAAGTAAGAAAAGCGATTGAGGCATTGCTTGAAAGAAAGGGTCTCATTATCGGAATCTGTAATGGTTTCCAAGCTCTTATAAAAACTGGTTTGTTGCCTTATGGCGAATATCGTCAACTCACTGAAAATGATGCGACCTTGACTCACAATGTGATTCATAGACATATTTCAGCCATTGTAACCACACGTCTAAGCTCCAATGCTTCTCCTTGGTTACATAATTGTGTTCCTGGTGAACTCACAAAAGTACCGATCAGTCATGGGGAAGGTCGCTTGAAAGTCAATCCAAAACAGGTTACAGAGTGGTTCAGAAATGGTCAAGTCGTCTTTCAGTATTGCAATCCTAAAGGACAGCCTACCATGGATCCACTCTACAATCTAAATGGCTCAGATGAAGCCATCGAAGGACTGATTTCACCTAATGGTCAAATCTTAGGTAAAATGGCCCACACTGAACGTGTAAGTAATGATCTCTATAAAAATATTCCTGATATGGCAGAGCATAAACTCTTCCAAAATGGAATCGACTATTTCAAAAAGCGCTGAAAGGAGCACAGTATGAAAAAACTAAACATGATTTATGAGGGCAAAGCCAAACAGCTTTATACCTGTGAAAGAGAAGATGCCTTAATCATTCATTATAAAGACGATGCGACAGCCTTTAATGGGGCAAAGAAAGCTCAGATCGAGCATAAAGGGATGCTCAACAATGCGATCTCAACCATCATTTTTAAAGAAATGGCCAGAGCTGGAATTCCAACCCATTATTTAGAAACGCTTAATGATCG
This sequence comes from Erysipelotrichaceae bacterium, assembly GCA_009773735.1. Lineage (GTDB taxonomy): Bacteria > Bacillota_I > Bacilli_A > Erysipelotrichales > Erysipelotrichaceae > UBA2212. The sequence continues at coordinate 27,978 of WSYG01000015.1, read as the reverse complement.
CGATCAACTTTGTAAGAAAGTCCACATCATCCCACTAGAGGTCATAGTCAGAAACGTGATTGCAGGAGGTATGTCGAAACGACTCAATATTCCAGAAGGAACACCATCCCCAAAGCCAATCTATGAATTGTGCTACAAGAATGATGAGCTGGGCGATCCATTGATCAATGAAGATCATGCGCTTGCGTTGGGTGTTGTGAGTGAATCTGAACTAATTACCATCAAAACCTTGACACTACAAATCAATGAAGTTCTTAAAAAACTATTTGATCAAGTAGGAATCTTACTCGTTGATTTTAAAATCGAATTTGGAAAAACACCTGATGGGAAAATTGTCTTAGCAGATGAAATCTCACCGGACACTTGTCGTTTCTGGGATAAAGAAACCATGATGAAGCTAGATAAAGATCGTTTCAGAAGAGACTTGGGAAAAGTTGAAGATGCCTACCAAGAAATTTTGAGACGTCTAGAACTGATCAAAACAGTATGAGCGAAATCAATCTGATCTACGAAAGAGAACTACATGAAGAATGCGGAGTATTTGGTGTTTTCAATTGCCCAAAAGCTTCAGAGCTATCTTATTATGGACTTCATGCGCTACAACACCGAGGTCAAGAAGGTGCAGGCATCGTTGTTTCAGATAATGAGAAATTGACCAGTGTTAAAAATGAAGGCAATGTTCGTTATGTTTTTCCTGAATCCGTATTAAAGAAATTGATTGGGATGCATGCGATTGGTCATGTTCGATATTCTACGACAGGTGGTGGTGGCATCCTAAATGTTCAACCCTTCTTGTTTAGACATGGTGGTGGTGATTTTGCCCTGTGTCACAATGGAAACATCGTCAATTCTCAGATATTAAGACAAAATCTAGAACGTAAAGGATCAATCTTTCAAAGTTCTTCTGATTCAGAAATCTTAGCTCATTTGATCTACCAAGATTCACGTATCAAACGCATCGCAGCCATCAAAGAAGCTTTGATTTATCTTGAAGGAGCTTTTGCGTTTCTAATTTTAACGAAAGATCGTTTATATGCCATGCGAGATCGTCATGGATTGCGTCCTTTATCGATCGGGACACTGGATGAAGGTTATGTGGTGGCCAGTGAAACCTGTGCACTGGATGCGGTAGGGGCAACTTTCTTACGTGATATTTTGCCTGGTGAAATCGTGACCATTGATAAAGATGGTTTGCACAGCGACTTCTATTCAAAAGATACCCAATCCAAGATTTGTGCAATGGAATACATCTATTTCTCGCGTCCTGACAGTGACCTTTTAGGCCTCAACGTTCATCGTTCACGCAAAGAAGCAGGACGTATCTTGGCCCAAGAAAGTCCAGTAGATGCGGACATCGTCATAGGGGTACCTGATTCATCGTTATCTGCTGCTTATGGATACGCAGAAGCCAGTGGGATTCCTTATGAAATGGGTCTCATCAAGAATAGATATGTGGGCCGTACCTTTATTGAACCTTCACCTGCTTTACGTGAAAAGGGCGTCAAAATGAAACTGTCTCCTTTAAGATCAATCATTGCGGGAAAAAGAGTTGTGTTGATCGATGATTCGATTGTACGTGGAACAACATCCATGAAGATCGTTGAGATGCTTAGACAATGTGGGGCTGCAGAGATCCATATGCGGATCGCATCACCAGCCATCATTGCGCCTTGTTTCTATGGCGTTGATACGTCAACTTATGAAGAACTCATCAGTGCTTTTAATGATGTGGAAGCAGTCAGACAATTGATCAGAGCAGACTCACTAAAGTTTCTATCCATGGATGGCTTAAAACAAGCTTTAGGAAACAGAGATTTCTGTCATGCTTGTTTTACTAAGAATTATCCAACGCATCTATATGAGCATATAGAAAACGCCAATAAAGACGGCAAATTCTAAAGGAGCAATCATGAGTCAACATTATACAAATGCAGGTGTCAATTTAGAAGCCGGCTATGAATCTGTAAGGCGGATTAAGAACCACACTGAAAGAACACGAAACTTAGGCATGATGTCCAATATTGGATCGTTTGGAGGTCTTTTCGACCTATCTCTCTATAACATCAAAGAACCAGTCTTGGTGAGTGGAACAGATGGGGTAGGAACCAAACTCAAGATTGCTTTTATGATGAATAAACATGATACGGTAGGCATCGATGCGGTTGCGATGTGTGTAAATGACATCTTAGCGCAAGGGGCTTTACCACTTTATTTCCTGGATTATATCGCGATTGGAAAAAATAAACCTGAAGTCGTTGAAGCCTTGGTCAAAGGGGTTGCGGATGGTTGTGTCTTAGCTGGATGTGCACTGATCGGTGGAGAAACAGCAGAAATGCCAGACATGTATCAATATGGTGAATATGACATCGCAGGATTTTCAGTAGGCATCGCAGAGAAATCACAACTGATCTCGACTGAAAATGTAAAAGTAGGTCAAGTCGTTATTGGATTATCATCAAGCGGTATTCATTCAAACGGTTTTTCTTTGGTAAGAAAGATCCTTTTTAAAGATAATCATGTTTCACTAGATGAACCTTTTGAAGGTTCTACTATAGGAGAAACCATTCTTACACCTACAAAAATCTATGTGAAAGCTGTTATGGCTGTACTAAAAGAAATCAAAGTTTCAGGCATTGCCCATATAACGGGTGGTGGATTTATTGAGAATATGCCTCGTTGTCTACAAGACACTCAAGGTTTGTTGATTACGAAAGGTTCATGGACGATTCCCCCGATTTTTAAGAAGTTACAAGATTTAGGAAAGATCAATGAATCAGAAATGTACAACATTTTCAACATGGGAATCGGTATGATCCTTCTTGTGGATCAAAAAGATCTGGAACAAACTTTATCGATTCTAAGTACTCATGGTGAAAATGCTCAGGTTATCGGTGAAGTAACCAATATCCCAGGAATTCAGTTTGTATGAATCGACTTGTGATTTTCGCTTCAGGAAGCGGCACCAATTTTGAAGCCATCGTTGAAGCAAAAAACAAAGGTCAATTGGATGCAGATATCATTGGATTGATCTGTGATCATCATGATGCGGGATGTTTATCCAGAGCATTTCGTCTTAATATCCCCAGTGCTATTTTTCTTAGAAACCAATATCCTTCAAAGATCGCCATGGATGAAGCCATACTTAATCAAGTTCAATTATGGCATGCGGATTGGCTCATCTTGGCTGGCTATATGCGCATATTAAGCCCCATATTAATCAACGCCTATCCCAAACACATCCTCAACATCCATCCTTCATTATTACCCAAATACAAAGGCAAAGATGCCTTAGGTCAAGCTTTGGCGAACAAAGATACTACCTTAGGAGTTAGTATCCATTATGTTGATGAAGGCATGGATACTGGAGAAATCATCAAGCAAGTATCCTTTCAAATCACAGAAGGTGAAGGCAGAACAGAAGCAGAAGCTCGCTTACATCAACTTGAACATCAGTTATACCCACAAGTCATTGAGCAACTACTAAAGGAGTCAACATGAAGAAAAGAGCATTATTAAGTGTCAGTGATAAAACAGGTTTGGTTGAATTGGCACAAGTCTTGATTGATCACGACATTGAACTCATCTCAACCGGCGGTACGAAGAAAACACTGCAAGATGCAGGGCTAACTGTCTTAGGCATCGAAGAAGTAACTGGCTTTCCTGAAATGTTGGATGGAAGAGTCAAAACACTACATCCTTTGGTTCATGGCGGACTTTTATTCAAGCGCCAAGATCCTTCTCATCTTCAACAAATTCAAAGTGCTCATATTCAACCCATCGATTACGTCATCGTCAATCTGTATCCTTTTCAAAAAGCAATTGAGAAAGCAGACTGCACAGTTGAAGAAGCCATTGAAAACATTGATATCGGTGGACCTTCGATGTTAAGAAGTGCAGCCAAGAATCATCAAGATGTGACTGTTATTTGTGACCCTTTAGATTATCCAAGTTTGATTTCTCAACTTAATGAAAAAGGTAAAACTGATTTTGCCTTTAGACAAGCCATGGCTGCGAAAGTCTACCGAACAACAGCTGCTTATGATGCCCTGATCGCTCAATATATGAATACATTGGTCAATATTGAGTTTCCTGAACGCATCACCGAAACCTATGTTTTGAAACAAACCTTGCGTTACGGTGAGAATCCTCATCAAAAAGCTGCTTTCTATGCGACTCCATTTGAAGAACGTGATTCATTATCGGCTGCTACACAATTACATGGCAAGGAACTTTCCTACAACAACATCCAAGACGGTGCTGCTGCTCTACAATTGTTGAGTGAATTTGATCAGCCGGCTGTTATCGCTTTAAAACATACCAATCCTTGCGGTGTTGGGATTTCTTCGGACATATATCAATCATGGCGAAAGGCATATGATACAGATAAAGTTAGTATCTTTGGAGGTGTTGTTGCGTTCAATCGTGAAGTTGATGATCAAATCGCTAAAGAACTCTCTGAGATATTTTTAGAGATTGTATTAGCGCCTTCATTCTCATCTGCTGCGCTTGACATTCTAACGCAAAAGAAAAATATACGATTGATGAAAACTTCAGACAAGAGTTCAAGACCTTACATTAAGACCAGTGTCAGAGTTGCGGGTGGTTTATTGACTCAGGATACTGATAAACACTCAAGTGCTTTATCACAAATCAAAATAGTCACTTTGAAACAACCTACTTCCTTAGAACTCAATGATGCTTTATTTGGAGAAAAAGTAGTAAAACATGTTAAGTCAAATGCGATCGTCATCGTAAAAGATGGTCAGACTTTAGGCATCGGTGCAGGACAAATGAATCGTGTCGGTGCAGCTGAAATTGCGCTTAAACAGGCTGGTGAAAAAGCTAAAGGCGCAACCTTAGCATCTGATGCCTTCTTTCCAATGAACGATACAGTGGCTTTGGCTGCTCAATATGGGATCACATGTATCATCCAGCCTGGAGGATCGATCAAGGATCAAGACTCTATTACAGCTTGTGATGAAGCACAACTCGCCATGATCTTTACCGGTGAAAGGCATTTTAAACACTAATGAACCGCATCTTGATCATAGGATCAGGAGGTCGTGAACATGCTTTAGCGACCTGCTTTAAAAAGAGTCCCACTGTTGAGAAAGTTTATGTCGCCCCAGGAAATCCCGGAATGGCTGATGTGGCTGAAATCATACCCATCCCAACAGATGATTTTAATGCGTTGATCGAATTCTCAAAAGCCAATCAGATTTCACTGGTATTTGTAGGACCTGAAGCACCTTTATCTAAAGGGATCGTCGATGTGTTGTCAGCTCAAGGCATACCGATTTATGGACCTACCGCAAGTGCGGCTCGTCTTGAATCCAGCAAATCTTATGCTAAGACGATCATGAATAAATATGGTATCCCTACCGCTCAACACACAACTGTTTATAACAAATCAGAAGCGCTAAAATATCTTTCTGTAAACCCTGCACCTATTGTCATCAAAGCCGATGGTTTGATGGCAGGCAAAGGGGTTACGGTAGCGATGAAAGATCAAGAAGCCATTGATGCGATCCATGAGATTTATCATGACGAATCTGTGGTGTCGCCGGTTGTTATAGAAGAATATCTTGAAGGTGAAGAATTCTCTTTGATGGCGTTTGTGAAGGGAAAGACAGTCATAGCGATGGATATTGCCCGTGACCATAAACGTGCTTATGACTTTGATCAAGGTCCAAATACTGGCGGTATGGGAGCTTACTCGCCTGTACCTCAAATTTCTCAGATCCAAATCGATGAAGCTATGGATAAAATCATGCGACCCATTGCTCAGGCAATGGTACTAGAGGGAAATCCTTTTGAAGGTGTTTTATACGGTGGTTTAATGGCCACTAAAGATGGTATAAAAACCATAGAATTCAATGCTAGATTTGGAGATCCTGAAACTGAAGTCTTATTACCTCGCTTACTGAATCCACTTGATCAAGTGATTTTCGATATGATCAACGATAAAAAACCTCAACTAAAGTTTGATCCTCGCTTTGCTTTAGGTGTTGTTTTAGCATCAAAAGGTTATCCTAGAACCTTTGAAAAAGATCAACAGATCATAGGTTTAGAACACATAGAAGCACAAGTTTATCATATGGGTACTTCTTATCAAGATGGGTTTAGAAATGCTTCTGGACGAGTACTATGTGTTGTGGAAATGGCCCTGACCCTTCAAGAAGCAGCACAAAAAGTTTATACGGAAATCTTAAAAATCGATGCGCCTCAACTTTTTTATCGACATGATATCGGCATAAAATAATCCAACACCTAAACCTGAATATTAAGTCGGGTGTATACTTATTCTATGAAAGATAAAGTAAAAAATCCTCGCTTTGACGCTCAAACACAATCGATGCTTGATGAATTATTGACTCTAGATAAACGAGATGCTTTAAAATGGGCACTTGATGTCGCTGAGCGTACACTCGATCGTTTTGAGATCATTGCACCTGAAGATCCTAGACCAAGAACATGCATTACTTTAGGAAGACAATGGCTTACAGAAGTTGTCCCTTTTAAATTAATTAGAACCAGTGCTTTAGCTGCTCATGCAGCAGCACGATCTGTGGAAGATCCTTATGCCATTGCAGCTGCCAGAGCTTGTGGTCATGCGATTGCAACGATTCATGTTCAAACCCATTGTATTGGGGCAGCCATCTATGGATTAAAAGCTTGTCGAAATGAAAGCGAACGATTAATTGAAAGAGTTTGGCAGATCCAACATTTAAAAGACATCAAAGAAAGCGTGGATCATTATGAGAAATGAAAAAGAAATGATGAATTTGATTCTTGAATTTGCTCAAAATGATGATAATGTTCGCGCAGCTTATATGAATGGTTCAAAAGCCAATCCCAATATTATGAAAGATGATTATCAGGATTATGATATGGTTTTTGTATGTCATGATATCCAAAAGTATTTGGATGATCATACTTGGATCGACACCTTTGGACAAATCGCAATCCTACAAGAAGCTGATCAAGTAGAACAGACTCTCTATGAAGCAAATAAGCGACCCAACTCATATATTTTTTTGATCCTATATAAGGATGATGTCAGAACCGATTTGTGCTTTAAAACCATCAATCAGGCACTTATTGAATATGGTACAGATAGTTTAACCATTCTTCTTATGGATAAAGATCATCAATTTAAAGATTTAGGTTTACCAACCGATCGTGATTATTGGATTTCAAAGCCAAGTTCCTTTATGGTAAATACCTGTATGAATGAATTCTATTGGTGTCTACAAAATGTAGGAAAAGGATTGGCCAGAGATCAGATTCCCTATGCCTTGTGGATGATGAACGGACCAGTACGAGAAATGTTGACGAAGATGATCGAGTGGGATATCGCACAAGATTACCAATATCAAATCGCCACCGGAAGTCACGGAAAAGCCTTTAAAGAATTTTTGAGTGAATCACGATATGAACGTTTACTGAAGACCTATTGTGATGGCTCAAGTGACAAAATATGGGCAAGTGTCTATGAAATGATGAGTCTATTTAAAGAAATGGCTCTAGAGGTTTGTCAAGAAATCAAACTTCCGTTTCATGATGACGAAGCGCAAAATCTACATGATCATTTAACCAGGATTAGAAACAAAAGCACTCTTTGATAGATTTATGAAATCCTAAAGTGATGTATAATAAGGATAGATAGTGACCTCTGTTGACTTATTTTGAAAGAAAGAAGGAAACAAGAATGGGAAAAGCGACAGATGATTTAAGGCATGAGCATGAAGTGATACTCAGTGTTTTAGACATTGCGGATGACATCATGAATTCCGCAAAATCTGAAGAGATAAAACTTAAATACTGTAATGAGGTGCTCTATTTTTTATCAACGTTTACAGACAAGTGTCATCATGGTAAAGAAGATGCTTATCTGTTTCCAACCCTGGTTTTAAAAGGGGTCCCAGATAATGATGGTGTCATAGCGATCTTGATGCACGAACATGTTCTTGGACGAACCATGGTTCAAAATATGCGTGAAGATATTGAAAAAAAGGATCTAGTAAGCTTACAAGAACACTTTGGTGAATATAGTATCTTTGTCCGTAGACACTTACACAAAGAAAACAATGTATTGTTTCCATTATCTGATAAACTTCTAAAACAAGAAGATCAAGATGAATTGATTGAAGACTATGAGATCCATGAAGAAAGTATTGTAGGTCATGGAATCCATGATCAGATCATCAAGATGATTGATACGTGGTTGATTGAGTTTGAAATCAAGGCTTAAATAATTCTTATAAAGGGGAATGTTCTATGGATAAAAAAACCTTGGACTGGCTAGAAGATTCTGATCCGGTGATTCGTTTTCGTTTGCATCGAGATCTTTTAAAAAGTGACCCAAAGATAATTCAATCAAGTCAGAATGAAATTGAAAAGACAGGTTGGGGAGCCGCCTTTTTGAGCCATCAAAATCCAGATGGACATTGGGGTCTTGCCTATTATCTGCCAAAATTTACATCGACTCACTATACTTTACTGATGCTTAGAATGATTTGTTTTCCAAACACGAATCCCATCATTCAGAAATCTGTTGAAATGATCCTTGATCAAAACATTGCCCAAGATGGAGGTCTAGGACATAGAGTTGGTTATCCTACAAGTGATGTATGTATTGTTGGTATGTTTTTAAACATTGCCTGTTACTTTAAAGCAACTGAAGATAAACTAAAAACGTTGATTGATTTCTTTATTAAAGTACAGCTTAAAGATGGTGGTTTCAATTGCCAATACAGGAAAAAACATACTCATCACAGTTCAGTTCATACAACTTTATCGGTTGCTGAAGGATTGTGGGAGTATGAAAGAAATGGCTACATGTATAAATTGGATGAAGTTAAAAGAATGCGCCAAGAAGCCAATGAATTCATACTAATGCATCATTTATATAAGAGTGATAAAGATGGACACATTATGGATGAACATTTCTTATCAATGCATTGGCCTTATCATTGGCATTATGATCTCTTGCGAGCACTAGAATACTTTGCTTTCTCAGATTCACCTTATGATGAACGGATGAAAGATGCACTAGATTGGTTAGAAAGCAAAAGGCAAAATGAAGCCTGGTCATTAAGTCCTCGTTATGCAGGACAGTACTTCTTTACCATGGAAAAAGTGAGCCAAAGAAGTAAAATCAATACAATTCGTGCAACTTATGTCTTAGATAAATTTTGCCACACTAGATAATGTAATATTTATGAGCGATATAATATTGCTTTATATAGTTAGGCGTATAATGTGTTTAAGCACGTCTTGTACGGCGGAGGTAAAGGCTTGACAGACTATATTCCATTAATTATTTATGTTGTTCTTGGTTTGATTTTTTTGTATTTGTTTATCTTTCAGTTTCTTGGACTGCGCGTCATCAATTCCAACGAAGTTGCAGTGGTTGAGAAGTGGTGGAGCTTAAAGGGTTCATTGAAAGATGCCATTATCGCCTTAAACGGAGAAGCAGGTTATGCACCAGATCTCTTGCGTGGCGGTATCCATTTTAAATCTGTATTTATGTATAAGATTCATCGTTATCCTTTGATCACGATTCCTCAAGGTCAAATTGCTTATATTTTTGCCAGAGACGGACAACCTTTGTCTCCAACACAAACTTTAGGAAAAGTCATTAAGGAAGCCAACAACTTTCAAAGTGTCAGAGGATTCTTACAGAATGGCGGACAAAGAGGACCTCAACGCGGCATTTTGCGTGAAGGGACTTACGCCATCAATTTGTCGCAGTTCATTGTCATCACACCTACAGAACTCAAGATGATCGATTCTACTCGACGTCAAGAACGCCAAGAGCTACAAAGCATGCAGAATACTTTGCGTGAACGTGGTGCTTTTGGACCAGTCGTCATTATGGCTGAACGTGATCAAACAGCGGACTTGATGGGTATCGTGACCGTTCATGATGGTTTACCATTACAGTCTGGTGAGATCATTGCCCCAAGTGTGGGCGAAGGACATTCATCGTATCAGGATCCAGAAATGTTTTTAGAATTAGGCGGACGCAGAGGTAAACAGATCCAAGTCTTAACAGATGGGACCTACTACATCAACCGTCTTTTCGCTACTGTAGAGTTTAAACCAAAAACTGTCGTTCCGATCGGGTTTGTTGGCGTTGTCGTTTCATTCTTTGGAACTGAAGGCAAAGACGTCACCGGAGAAGAATACAGACATGGTGAATTGGTCGCGATCGGTAGTAAAGGTGTTTTAGAAAAACCTTTGATGCCTGGTAAATATGCTTTTAATACGGATGCTGGAAAAGTTGTCTTAGTTCCTACAACCAACATTATTTTGAAATGGAATAAGTCAGAAACAGGAGATCATAAGTATGATGAGAACTTGACTGAAGTTGACATCATCACTAAAGATGCTTTTGAACCTGCTTTACCATTATCGGTCGTTATGCACATCGATTACAGACAAGCACCTTGGGTCATTCAACGCTTTGGAGACATCAGTATGTTGGTTAACCAATCCTTAGATCCACTCGTATCTGCTTACTTTAAAGATGTTGCCCAAACAAAAACATTGATTGAACTCATCCAAGAGCGTTCAGAAATCAGAGAACGTGCAGTTATGGAAATGAGAGCCAAGTTTATTAAGTATAACCTTCAATTGGAAGAAGTATTGATTGGAACCCCACGTTCCTTGATCAATGATCCTATGATTGAAAACATTTTGACACAATTACGTGAACGTCAGATCGCTGAAGAAAAGAAAGTAACGTATGGAAAACAACAGCAAGCTGCCGAAAGCGAAAAATCGCTGAGAGAAGCACAAGCTACTGCAGAACAACAAGGTCTATTGACGAAGTCTAAGATTCAGATCGAAGTTGAACGCAACAGTGGGGCTGCGATGGCCTCTAAAGCTGAACAAGAAGCCAATCAGATCGTAGCTTTGGCTAAAGCCAATGCGACGAAAGTAAGGGTCGAAGGTGAAGCTGAAGCCTCTAAAGAATCCAATGTTGGTTTAGCGAAAGCGCAAGCCATCGATGCTCAAGTTAGAGCTTATGGTGGTGCAGAATATCGTGTCATGCAGGAAATTGCAGATAAACTTGCGGATGCCATTAAAAATGCCAAAGTAAGCGTCGTCCCAAGTACTGTGGTCAATATGGGCTCACGCGACAATGATGGAAACAGCGAAAACATTGTGGAAGCGTTATTAAAGTTACTTACGATGAAACAACTGGGTGTTGAATTACCAAAAGTAGCAAATAAGAAAATCGAAGAAGTTAAGAAGGAAGAAGTTAAGAAGGAAGAAGTTAAGAAAGAAGAAGTCAAAAAAGAAGAACCAAAGAGCGCTAAATAAGCGCTCTTTATTTTACATTCACACTGATATGGTCTTCATCAACATTAAGAGTAATATATACTCTCAAGTTTAGCGCCTAAAGGAAAAGACAAAAACTTCTTAGTGGGTGTATAATAAATCATAATGAAAGGCAGAGATTATGAACGTAAAACCATCACCATATTTAACACGCATACATGATGACTTAAAGACGATCATCGCCGAATTAAGCATCCATTTTGATTACATTTCAGTATTAGCAACCGACACTAAAGGAAAAAGCTATGGCGTCAGAACCCGCAGTATGGATATTCGTGATGCGATGGGTGAACGAGGCATGGTTTTTAGAGCCGTATGTCAAGGCAGAGTCGCAGAAGTATCCATCAATGATTTGAAGTTGGATGTTCCGTTGGATGCCAGCCAAAAAATCATCGATCTTTTGAAGCATCAGTTTGATCAACAAGCTCGATTCGATTCTGTTTTAGTGGATTTATCTACCGAAGAAAGCGCAACTTTAGACATCTGTAAATCATATAAGATTCCTTTTGATTCAAAGACTCCTGAAGAAAAACTCAATCTATTGTCTGAGATCGTTAAAGAAGTCAATGCTAAAGATGAGCGTATCGTCAATGCGGTAGTTCAGTATGTAGAAGTCACTGTCTCTAAACTATTCATCTCTACAAAGAAAGACATGATGCAGACCTATCCTTGGTCACAAGGGGCTGTCGTAGTCTTGGGTAAAGGCGAAAGCGGTATTAAGATGGGTTATAACTCAGTCAGCGGAATGAAAGGACTGGAGCTTTTAGATGAACTAAGAGGCATCATCGATAAGTCCGTTAAGAACTTAGATGATACCTTAAAAGCTACCCCAATCATTCCTGGTGAATACGAAATCATATGTACCCCAGATATTACCGGTTTGATTGCCCATGAAGCTTTTGGACATGGTGTAGAAATGGACATGTTTGTTAAAAACAGAGCTCAGGCTCCTCAATTCATCAATAAAGCTGTCGCATCACCTTTAGTAGGGATGCATGATGGGGCTTTGGTGTATGAACAAGTTTCTTCATATGCGTTTGATGATGAAGGTACCTTGGCTCATGATACGGTCATCATAGAAAACGGAATCTTAAAACAAGGCATCTGTGATGCGTTAAGCGCATCTCGTTTACATACTTTACCTACCGGTAATGGTAAGCGTGAATCATTTGAACGTAAAGCCTACACCAGAATGACCTCCACTTACTTCACCTCAGGAAACGATAAACTTGAAGATATGATTTCTTCTGTTAAGAAGGGTTATTTATTAGATGGTATGGAAAGTGGAATGGAAGATCCTAAGAACTGGGGAATCCAGTGTGTATTATCCAGAGGTTATGAAATCATCGATGGGAAATTCACAGGAAAGGTCGTTGGTCCAATCATCCTAACAGGTTATGTGATCGATCTTTTAAAGTCAATCACCATGGTTTCTAAAGATGTTGAATTGATGGGTTCTGGTTTCTGTGGAAAAGGTCATAAAGAATGGGTTAAGACGGCCAATGGCGGCGCCTATATTAAAGCCACAGCGAGGTTAGGTTAATGAAACATCTAGAAAAAATCTTATTAGAGTATCCTGAAATCAATGATTATGTCATCATATCTAAACACACTAAGAGTGCAGAATGGTTCTTCATCAAAGATAAACTCGATCAATCTCGTCGTAAAGAAGTAGCTTATACAACCATTAAACTATTTGTGGATGATACTGCAGCCAAAATAAGAGGTCATGCGGAAGTTACCATATATCCTACTCATACACCAGAAGAAATCAAAACCATGCTACATGAGGCTGTATTGGGAGCCAAATTGATTAAAAATCAGGGTTATGCATTACCTGTTGAGAAAGATTTGGAATACAAACATAACGTCAAAGAAAACATCTTAGTGACAGGACTAGAAATCATCGATTTCATTTTCGATACTGCTAAAAAAGCTCAAGGCGATCTCAACAGCTTCGAAGTCTTCGTCAATCACAACACCATTGAATTCCTCAATAAAAATGGACTTCATCTAAACTATTCAACTCAAGATTGTTACTTAGAAGTCATCGTCAATGCGAAAACACCTACTCAAGAAATTGAACTCTATAAAGAATATCGCTTTGGATCTTTGAATCAAGAAAGTCTAGCCAATCAATTCAATGCCTTGTTTACAGAAGCCAAAGACAGAGCCAGTGCTTTGCCTACCCCAAAACTAGAAAAGGCAGATTTGATCTTATCAAATGATAATGTTGAAAGCTTATTGGGAGTCTATGAAGGCTCTACCAATGCGGCTGCTTTATACAACCACATGAGCAATTTCACCATGGGTCAAAATCTTCAAGAAAATTCCCAAGGTGATAAGATCGAATTGACGATGCTGAATGCATTAGAAGGCTCAATCTATAATGCACCGATCGATAATGATGGGGTCATCTTAAAATCCACCAAAGTCATCGAAAATGGCGTGTTTACGAAAGCTTGGGGAGATGCTAGACACTCCTACTATATGGAACTTGAACCTTCAGGTCAGCTTAGAAATGCCAGTTTCAAAGGTGGAAGCAAAACCATCAAGGAACTAGAAAGTGAAGATGCTTTAGAAGTCTTAGATTTCTCAAGTTTTATCGTAGATGATTCTACTGGAGATTTTAGTGGCGAAATCCGTTTGGGTTACACCATTAAGAATGGACAAAAAATAGCCATCAGCGGAGGATCCATATCCGGTAATTTGTTAGCACTTCATCATCAGTTATACTTATCTAAAGAAGTTCAGCGTGCCAATCGTTTTGAAGGTCCTGTTAAACTCAGACTTAATGGTGTCAGTGTCGCGGGTATCCAATAAAAATACGTCCCTTCGGGGATGTATTTTCAACAGATTTAATGACCAATGATCATAAGGATCATCAACAAGGAGCTTTATGTTTGATTTAAATTTTAGTATCGATGCTTGGGTAACTCATGTCAAAGATCAGATTCAACTCAGTGCAACTGATCGTCATCTGTTGGAAGAACAGGTTAGACAAAAGACCACAGAACTGACTAAGCAAGGCTTAAGCGACGAAGAAGCATTTTTAATCGCCATTAAGCGAGTATCAATTGAGCGTGGATACACGCTTATTCATGATGAGACTGTGATTTGGAAACAAGTCAGCATCAAAACCCTTGAAAAAACAACAGATCCCAACAGATTGAAATCGGTCTTAATGGTTGTTTTCTTCTCACTGATTGCTGGGACATTAACCAAACTACCCAGTTGGATTTGGTTGGATAATGAAGGTTTCGCATATGGATTGATGATGTTTAAGAACTCTAGTTTGTTTATCTTGCCTTTGGTTGCTTTGTATTTACTGATTCAACATAAAGCCAGTCGAAAAATGGTGTTGACGATTTTGGGAATTTTCGCAATCACGATACTCCTTATCAACATATATCCTTATACCGGATTACGTCATACTGAAATCTTAAGTGGACTTCATGTTCCGTTTTTGATGTGGTTGATGATTGGGGTTACTTATTTGGGAAGTGAATGGAAGAATCCAAAACGCAGAATGGACTTTATTCGTTTCTCAGGAGAAGCCTTTATCTATGGTGTTTTAATTTTCTGTGGTTTGATGGTTCTATCGTTGTTTATTCTTCTTATCTTCTCATCCATTCAAGTCGATGTATCACAATTTATAACGGAATATCTGATCGTGTATGGCACATGTGCCGTTATTTTAGTTACGGTATATCAAGTTGAAAAGAAAAACCTTATGGAGAATTTCGCACCTATCTTAGCGAGAATCTTTAGCCCTTTGTTTTTGATTTCTATGGTTTTGTTTTTGTTGACGATATTATTGACAGGTCGTAATCCTTTGGTTGATCGTAACTATCTCATAGCCTTTGATGCGATGTTGGTGCTTGTGTTGGCACTGGTGCTTTATGTGATCTCAGCTCGCAAAGAGGATGAAAAAATTAGACTATATGATTACTTAAACATCGGACTTATCAGTGCAGCTTTAATCATCGATGGGATTGCATTGGTTGAGATTGTCATTAGACTATCTTCAATGGGCATTACTCCTAATAAAATGGCAGCATTTGGTGAGAATATTGTGGTGTTGATCAACTTGGCCGGATTGATTTTTGCCTATATGAAAATAATCAGAGGTAAAGCTTCTTTTGAGCAACTCGAACGTTTCCAAACCTCTTATCTCAATGTATATGCAGGATGGTTTGCCTTTGTTGTATTTATATTTCCACTTCTATTTGGATTCAACTAAAAAACCACAAAGTGGTTTTTTAAATTACGATTCTGTGTGACGCAATACTTTTTCTATGAACATTTGAGCCAAATTAGGATCAAATTGAGTCCCCATATTTTGTCTTATTTCATTTATGGCTTCGATTCTCGTCTTACATGGTTTATACGCACTTTGA
Source organism: Erysipelotrichaceae bacterium (assembly GCA_009773735.1). GTDB lineage: Bacteria > Bacillota_I > Bacilli_A > Erysipelotrichales > Erysipelotrichaceae > UBA2212. The sequence continues at coordinate 12,226 of WSYG01000015.1, read as the reverse complement.
GTGATCATCGTATCAAAACTATCTGCGATCGCTATGATTCGAGAGAATACAGGAATTTTTTCCCAAGTGATCCCAAAAGGATAGCCAGAACCATCGTAACGTTCATGGTGATATAAGATCGCAGTACCTACTTTATTCATCGCATCGGCATTCCTAACAACTTTGGCACCAATCTCGGTGTGAGATTTTACTTGTTCCCATTCATCTGAGGTCAATAAAGATTTCTTTTGAAGGATATCTGTACTTATAGCAATCTTACCAATATCATGTAGTAAACCAGCTAAGGTTAGTTTTTGTATATCATCTTTACTTAGGTTTAAGGCATGACCCATTTGTTGACACAAGAAACTTACACGTTTGGCATGTTGTTCTTCATAAGGGACCTTACTGAATAAGGTGGCTGCAATAACATCGATAATGTCTTTACGACTTCTTTCGCCTTCTTTAGCTTTGGCTTTATACATCGCATCTTCAGCCAATCTCATTTGTTCATTCATTGATTCATTTAAGAATGATTTGGTAGATAAACCAAAGGCAATACTGACACTAATTGAATTGACGCTTTTTTCCGCACAACTTGCGTTAATACGATCGAGGATCTTCTGTGCATCGATAGAAGTCGTTTTAGGTAAGAAAATCATAAATTCATCTCCACCCCAACGTGCGATCAAATCTTCAGGACGACAACTATTCTTGATGGATTCTGCTGCCTTGATGATCAGTTCATCACCTTTCTCGTGACCAAATGCATCATTGACAAGTTTTAAGCGATTCACATCACCCATAATGACGGTGAGTGGTAAATTACGCGGTACATCCAAGCGTTTGATTTCTTCCTCAAGAAAACGTCGATTGTATAAACCGGTCAACATATCATGAAAGCTAAGGTATTCGATCTGTGCTTCTTTTAAGTTACGTTCAGTGATGTCTCTAGCCACTGCATAAACTTTTTCACCATCGCTTTGAGCATCCCATTCTAAAACACGATAGGTACCGTCTTTATGTCGATAATGATTTACGAAACTAATGACTTGTTGATTGTTCTCTAATTGTTTGAGGATGGTTTTATTATTGGACAGGTCATCTTGATGAAGAAACTGCCAACTGTACTTGTGCTCTATTTCATTGGGTTCATAGCCCAATACTTTTTTCCAAGCTGGATTCACTTTTAAGTAAAGCCCATCTTTATGTGAAATACTTAAGAGATCAGGACTTATTCTAAAGAAGACATCCATATCACTTAAATTTTTCACAGACGCTGTAATATCGGTATAAAAAAGATAAATAGTATTGGGTTGTGGTGAATAAACACTGACTTTATAATACGATTCGCTTCTTGAAACATACACGTTAAAAAGCTCAGTTCCACCATTCATCGCAACATGGACCATACGATCAAAATAAGCATTTTCTTCTAAGTTAAATCCTGGATTGATGGCACTCAATCTTAACCCTATGACTTGATCACGCTTATGACCAATCATATCTTCATAAGCACCATTGATTTGAATATATTCAAAATCCGAAGGGGTATTCTGGTCATTATTAATATGGGAAACTGTTCAATGATGGATTCACAGAAATTGGCAGACATTATGGCCCCTTTACTTGTGTCACAAAGGAACAACTCATTTTATGAGTTCAGTTTAACATGCTTATCAGGAAACCACAAACAACAGGGATAATTAAAAAAAGTGTCAATTATTATAATCATTGACACTCAATTGACTGATTTTTGTATGCTTGACTTCGATGGAATCGAGAATACTAAATCTATATCCTTAACAATTTGTTTATCTATTTGACCACTGTCAGCCATGTCATAGAGAACCGTCATCGCATTAATGTGATTCATCGCATTTCGATAGGGTCTTTTTTCTCGTAAAGCTTGATAAATGTCTAAACAACACATTAGCCTGGAAGGAAAATCCAATTCATTTGCATGTAGTTTGTTTGGATAACCTGAACCATCTAGTTTCTCATGATGATTACCTGCCCAAATTGAGATGTCCTCTAACCCACTTAATTCTTGTAGGCAACTTCTCGTCACTACCGGATGCATTTTTATGGTTTCGAATTCTTCAATCGTTAATTTACCAGGTTTATCAAGAATCACATTACTAATAGACAGTTTCCCCAAATCATGCAGATCCGAAGCAATTAAAATTTTATATTTTGTCGTCGTATCAAAATGATAGTATCTTGCCATTTTAAGCATACGACCAGATAATCCTGTTGAGTGCCTTCTTGTAAAATAGATTTAGCATCAATTATTCTTGATAATGTGTGTGTAATCTGCCTAATATTCTTAAAACTTAGAGCATTCGCAAACAAAGGTATTTGATGTTCGAGAGCTCTTTTGATGTTCTCATCTTTCAAATCTTCCCAAAATTCTTTTTCATCCATCAAATCCAGAACAATGTCTGATAGAAAGATAGAGAATTTACCATTCCGATTTGCAACAATATAATTGACTAATAATTCTTTTGATGTGTGATTCAAATCAAATTTCAGATCAAGATTGTCTGAAATATGAATAATTTGAGCAAACAAAGGAATATCATCTCCACTTAACCCAAAGAATCCACCTCCGTTATAGTCCTCATGATGATACTTTATGATATCTTCAGGATTGGTTAAAAAAGGAAAATGTTTTAAGTTAGCTTCTCCAATAAGGCAATGTTCTTTTCGACTTTCAGAAACAGCAATTTTTTGTTTAACAGTATAGTTGATCTTGTCGTCAAGAATCTTCATTGTGGCACCATTGTCATGCATTAATGATAGTGCAGCCAAGTCGAAAATCTCTTCTGGTTTTAGCATAAGTTTGTGTGCAATTCTTGTTGCTATATATGCAATACGCTTTGAGTGATTGGTTGGAACTCCAAACAGATCAGTTTCTATTGCATCTAGCGTATTGGAAACAGAAATCAAAAACTCATTCAGACTGAAGTTCATAGAACCACCTTGCATCCCTTGTACATTTCAAATGGTTTGGTTACCATCTAAAACATACTGGATGCACTTTAAGAATAACACACTTGAAAAATTGTGCGAGAATAATAATCTTTCTGTCTATGGTTACATTCTGATAGATTAGATGCCTTTTACCATGCTAGATTAAAAAAATCTTGTTTTACCTCGACCTCAAAAACAGTGTCCAATTTAGAAGTAAGAACCAATTTATCAAACATCAGTTTTGATTTATCAAGTCCGCTTTATAGAAGTAGGTTCTTTACGGTTTTTAGTGAAATCAACATTTTTTAGATTGAAGTACGATAAGCGGCCTGGGTAATGCTGAAACGATCAGGCCTATAATAGGTTGAAGTAAGTTCGAAGGCAACTCCATTTTTTAGATAAGAGATATTTGTGATCTTAAGCAAAGGTTTACCTTCAACAACATTAAGGAGTTTAGCGATCTCGCTGCTTGCTTCCACAGCTTCGATTTCCTGATTGGCGTAGGTGATGACCAAACCTATCTTTTTTTCTAGATGTTGATAGATCGAACCTTTTAGGATGTCTAATGTACAATCACCAAAGACAGATGCTAAATAGAATGAATCTTCAAAAGCATAAGGCTCATTATCAACATTTCTTACTCTTTGGATTTTCCATACTTGTTTATTCACATTGACACCTAACTTCATGGCGACTAGGGTACTTGCTTTTTCTTTATTGAAGTCGATGACAGTACTGGTTACTGTTAATCCACGTCGGGTTGCTTCTTCTGTGAAGCATAAATAACTTTGAAGATCTTTGAAGTGAGGACGACGGGATACAAAAGAACCTTTCCCGTGATATCGGTGCAGTGTGCCTAAGACAACCAACTCATCAATGACTTTGCGAGCGGTCATACGAGAAACTTCAAATCGTTTGGCCAACTCATTTTCGGATTCGATGGATTCATCCGGTAGGATCTCTTTTCGATTGATTCGACCTACGATATATTCTTTAATTTCTTCATGTTTATTTATTCTAGCCATGAGTGCTCACTTTTCCTTTATTAGGCATATCAACTTTACATTGATACATTATAACACATAGATAAAAGCTCATCTTGTTCAACAATTTGTCCTTAAATCAAAGAATATCCAAGCTTTAACACTTGCATTTAATGTGTAAAATAAAAATACTCACCAAAAAGTCTAGGTTAAGATTGAAACAACCAAAAACAGTTGTATACTTAAGTTGTGGTTATATATACAACTTTGTTTGTTAAATCAATACAAGACAGAACTGGAGGAGACCTTATCGAATTCTAACCAAAGCAAGACCATGTTTAGAATGTCTATTTAGAATGAGCAGATGCTTGTATTAAGGCATTCTGCAAGAAAGGAACTCAAACTCATTATGCTAAAAGGATCAAGTAAGAAAGTAAACATCACCCCTCCAATTGGTTTAAGAATGGCTGGCTATGGAGCTCGCAAACATGCCAATGAAGGCATCTTAAATCAGCTGTATGCAAATGTTTTAGTTTTAGACGATGAAAACACAAAGGTTGCTTTTGTGACCTTGGATTTGATAGGAGTCGATAAAGCGTTGGCTCATGAAGTACGGACCATCGTCAGTGAACGCACGGATATTCCATATAAATCCATCATGTTGGTTGGATCGCATACCCATTCTGGACCAGAAGCGGCTCGTTTTGGGGATATGGGCAGATTATCGCATCGTATTGAACCGACACCAGTTGACACCGCTTATAATACCCTGCTTCCACAATTGATTGCCAATGGTGTTGTATGGGCCAATGCGCATTTGGAGCCTGTAACATTTGGGGTTGCCCAAAGTCAATTGGTTGGACTAGGAAGCAATCGTATCGATCCTTCAAGATATGTCGATAATACAGTGACTGTGTTTAGGTTTGATAATTTGAAAGCTGAACCTTTATGCATCATGACACAATATACCTGTCATCCAACCGTATTGAACTCTGATAGTTATGTATACTCAGGAGACTTTGTATCTTTCTATCAAGAAACTGTTGAGAAAGTATACAAAGGATCCGTTGCGATGTTTATCCAAGGTTGTGCAGGCGATGTCAGTACCCGTCATAATCGTAAATTTGTCAATGTCCCTGAAGTGACACGTATGGGCAGAATGTTGGCTGGAGAAGTCATCAAAGATGTCACATGGATCGATACAACGGCGGATGTTAAAATCAGTGCTGTTATAGAACCGTTAAGATTAGATATTCGCAAATTCGCCTCTGATGAAGACTGTGAAAGCAGAATCAAAACTTCTCAAGATGAATGTGATCGCTTAAAAGCTGAAAATGCATCAGAAGCTTTACAAAGAACTGCCATCGTAAGTTTAGATGGAGCCAAACGATATCTTGCCTTTAAGAAATCCATCGATATCGATCATATCGATATCGAAATGCAAAGAATCAGTATTGGAGATTGGAATCTGATCTCTACGCCTGGTGAAACTTTTGGGGAAATCGGAAAACGTATCCGTGAACTAGATCCTAATCATAAGACCGTCGTTACAGGTTACACCAATGGTTATGTTGGCTACATCCCAACCAAGGTCACGTATGAAGATCCTTTAGGTTATGAGATTGCCAGTGCCATCGTAGATGAGCATTCTGAAGACAATATGGTAGAAGTTGCTAAGAAACTATTGGCGAAATAAACAATAAGAAAAGGTGTTCACTCATAAATGAACACCTTTGTTGTTTATGGATTAACCATGCTTAATCGGTTTTGATAATTTCGGTAAAACAAGTGACATTAGCGATGCATACAGCGACATAACTGCCGCAAAAGAGAAGACCACAGTCCAACCATAGGTGTTGGCTAAATATGCGCCTAAACCACCGCCTAAGATCGCAGCGAATCCTTTTGAACTGTTCAAGAAACCATTGTTGGCAGCTGAGAAAGCAGAACCAAATAGATCGGCATTGAGTGAAGGAAACAAGCTGAAGAGTTGACCCCATGTAAACATGACCAACATCAACGCTACAACATAGGCAAATTCTCCTTGAGAACCAGCAATCGGTAATATAAACAAGAATATCGCATTGAGCCCAAAGGACACAAACATGGTTTTTGAACGACCTAATCGATCAGAGACCCAACCCCAAAATACACGGCCTAATCCATTCGCAAGGCTTGTCATCATGACGGCAAATACGATAGTTGAAGGTGAAATAAGTAGACTCTTACCGAAAGCCTTTGAGTTTGCGGTTATGATCAAACCACCCACGTTGACCGCAAAAGCCATGGTCCAAATGAACCAGAAATGAGGTGTCCTTAACATCTGTAAAGGATTGAAGCTAGGCTTAGCTTGTTTCTGATCCTTCTTCTCATCACCTTTTTTAACCACTGCATTCACAGGATTACGTAAGATAAAGGCCGCAATGATGATGACGATACCTTGTATCAATCCAATGATCCCAAAGGCATTGGTTACCCCACTTGTGGAAATGATCCCATCAATCAGAGGTACAAAAGGCATGGATCCCAATCCAAAAGCCCCCGCAATGATCCCTGTCGCCAATCCTCTTTTATCAGGAAACCATTTGATCGATATCCCAACACATCCGCTATAGATGACGGCTGCTCCTACTCCAGACATCGAATAAAAGAAATAGAGGGCTGATAGAGTCGTAACTCTACCCATCATGACCCAACCGATACTAACCAATAAACCTGATATCGAAAAAACCAACTTTGATCCAAAACGATCAAAGAGATATCCTCCAGCAGGCTGTATAAAGGTCTGAAACATCACAAATAGAGTAAAGGCATATTGAATCGCAATAAGGTTAGAATCAAGCTTATCGACTAAAGGTGTGGTGAATAGGGTCCAAGAGTATTGTAGATTGGAAATCATCATCATCGCAAGAGAGGCAACGATCAATTGGTACCAGCGATTGGTTAAGTTTCTTTCTAGCCAGGATTTGTTTGTGTTGATTTCCATCATAATGCCTCCATAGGTTAAGTGTTTAATACTAATCCAATCTTCCATAATGTTAAAATTATACCTTATAAAACGCATAAACATAGATAATCTTCAGTAGTTATTGATGCACTCTAAACATCCGTAAGCTTCTAAAAAATAATCCTGTTTATTTTAGCATATATATACAAATATGTATTTTAAAACTAGTACATGTAGGTTAAAATATAAGAGTCTTAATCGTGTTCAGATATCACAAGATTAATATGAGGGGAGGATAACACTAAAAACAAATTCATGAGTTTTAAATTGGACTAAATAAGATGATTCATGAATAAACAGACAAATCAAAAAATGATTCTTGTCTGTAAAATATGATTGTTAAACATTTCATACAAATAAATTCTAAAAAATCATCACACTGATCTCCACAATTTATTGTGGCACAAACCAAGGAGGCAAAATGAAATACACCTTAAAATCATCTCAAATCATGACCCCAAGAGGATTCATAGATGGCTATTTAATCATTGAAGATGGAAAAATTGCTCGTTTATCCTCATTATGTAATGAACCTTTTGAGAGCGTAAAAGATTTAGGAAATCATAAAATATTGCCAGGAATCATAGATATTCATAATCATGGTTATGGAGGTTGGTCAATGACCGATCCTGCCACCATCAATGACGTTAAAGGCTATCTTAAAGCTTTGACATCCATTGGGGTAACGGGTATCTTACCAACTGCCCGTGAAGAAGCCTTTGAAGCCATCGCAGATACGATGGACCTTGAGAATGATGGGGCCAGAATCTTTGGCATCCATAGTGAAGGACCTTTCTGGGCTCGTGGTGGAGAGAATTCTGTTGATGAACATTATCCCTTACCTAGCATTGAAGAGACGCACAGATATCTAACAAAGGCTAAAGGTAAGATCGTATTGATGGCCATTTGATGTTATTTCTTACCTTCATGATCAACATGTGTTGGTATCACTGTGTCATACCGCTGCTTATGCGAAAGATATTTATCAAGCCCTAGATGAAGTTGGAATCGATTTGGTGACTCATACTGGAAACGGAATGCGTGGGATCCATCACAGAGATGTTGGGGTCTTGGGTGCAGCACTCTTGTCTGAAGGGTTGACTTATGAAATCATTACCGATCTAAATCATATCTGTACAGATATGTTAAAGATCATGTTTAAACTGCAGCCGTATGAAAAATTCGTACTCATCTCAGATTCTAACTATATGGCAGGTTTACCTACAGGACGTTATATGCGTTATGGAAGAGCCATGAATTCCCATGAAACTGGTTTGATCAAAGATGATCATGGACGAATCATGGGCAGTGGTAAGTTTGTCCTATTCAACATGAAACAATTGGTTGAAAAAGTAGGTGTCAACCTAGTTGAAGTCTCTAAAATGGCTTCACTTAATCCTGCTCATTTCCTAAAAATCGATTCATTTACCGGAACACTTGAAGTTGGTAAAGATGCGGACTTTATGGTCATCAATGATGAGTTTGAGTGTCAATTGACCTACGTCAAAGGAAAACTGGTATTTGATACCGAAACAACCAAAGACTTCCTAAACCTAGAAGCATTAAGTCGCAGGATATCTGATTAACTTGAGTTGGTGACACAGTTAAATAGAAGCAGAAGTATCATAACCAACCAAGAACAGGAAACCATCGAATGAATGACATAAGAGCAGTGATATGCGATCTTGATGATACACTTAAAAGTAAAGACGGTGGTTTTAGTGACTTTTCGATAAAAACGATCGTTTCCTTAAGAAACAAAGGCATCTTATTTGGAATAGCAACCGGACGATCATCAAACTCTGTTAGACGTGTTCTAAAAGAAATCCATATTTTAGAGTAATGCGACGTGGTCATTACAATGAATGGTGCCCAAGAACACGATATGAAGTTTGATCGTAAGCATAATTTTTATCCGCTAGATAAAAAGACTTTAATTGACTTAGGCAAGATCTTTGAACCTTTAGATCTTAATTATTGTCTGTATGACAATGATTATCAATTCGCAAAACGAGACGATCATGCGATCCAAAGGATCGGTAAGAACAACCTGTCCCTTGCGACTTTCCATAACTTAGAAGACATTCCTGATATTCTGTATTCTAAGATCATGTTTATTGCCCCACCAGAAAAGAAAAATGCAGCCTTGGCTTTATTCAACCAGCACAAGATACCTCATGTGCGTGGTTTCTTCTCTGATCCTGACTTGATTGAGATCGTAGATGAAAACATATCCAAATCGTATGCGATCGAACATTTTTGTCATCAACATGGATTTACAATAGCCAATACCATGGCCTTTGGAGATTCTACCAATGACATAGAGATGTTGAAAGATTGTGGAATCGGAGTCTGTGTCAGCAATGGCAATCCAGAAGCCAAAGCAGTTGCTGATTATATTACCTCGTCATGTGATGAAGACGGGGTAGCTCATTTCTTAAATGATTTCCTAAAGCTAGAGCTTACTCGTTGAGATTTCTGATCAAAGACAATTTAACTCGATCTGTTCTGTGATAACTGAAAGAGATTTCAAATGCTACATGTTTAGAGTCCATGATGATCATGGTGGATCTTAATAAAGGAAAACCAACATGAACCTCAAGTTCTTTGGCTAATTCTTCATCCGCGACTACCGCATCCAAGTCTTGTTTTGCTTCTTTAGGCATAATACCTAAAGTCTTGATGTAAGAAAACATAGAGCCTTCTGCGATTTGTTTTGTTACAGGACCAATCAACTTGCTGATCCAAAAAGATTCTTCATAGATCAATGGGAAATCGTTGGTATAACGAACACGCTTGATTTGCCACACTTTATCACTGATGTCGATGTTGAGCATCTTAGCAATGTAGACTGAAGGATCAACAAGTTGGACTAAGATGACTCTGGTTGATGGTTGTTCATTTCTTAGTAAAGATGATTTGGTAAAACTGACAACTTCATTGAGTTTCTTATCGATGATTTGATTGTTGACAATGGTACTTCTGCCTTGAGATTTTGTGATGATCCTAGATAAAACCAATTCACTTAATGCTTTACGAACGGTAATTCGGGACACACTATAAATCTCGGATAAATCATTTTCTGAAGGCAATTGTTGATTGGGTTTAAGTTTTCCGGTTTCGATGTCTGAAGTAAGTCCGATGATGACTTTCTGATATTTCTTAACTTTTTTGTTTTCTGTCATTGGATTGGTCCTGTTATGATTATATTAACATAACAAGTGCCACATAAAACAAAACAAGTTTATGGGTATTCATAAGCTTAAGTTGTACAACACGATAAACACAGACTCAAGAAAGAGTCTATATAAGGAGAAACAAATGAAAATTAGAAGTGTGATCATTCATGGTGTAAAAGATGTGAGTATCGTAGAAGAAGAATTAAATCTTGAGACGATGAATCCATATATGTGCCTCATCGAAAACACAGTGTCTTTTATCAGTCCAGGAACAGAATTATCACGAGTTTTTGGATTAAAAGTAGGGGCGACCTATCCGGTAAGACCAGGATATTGGTCAAAAATGTTGAGATCGGTGATAAAGTCATCCATTCAGGACAACATGCGAGTATGTATCTTTATGATCAATCCAATTCAGAAAGCGGGAACCTGTATAAAATGGATCCGCGCTTAAATGATCGCGAAGGAGCAGTCCTTAAGATGAGTTGGATCGCCATGAATGGGATCTTAAGCGTCGATGTGAAACCTTTTGACACGGTTGTGATCTTTGGTTTAGGAATCTTAGGTCAAGTCTTAGCCTTACTGTATAAACAGATGGGCGTAATAGTCATAGTTGTCGATCCAGTTCAATCACGTTGTGAACAGGCAAAAGATTTAGGATTGACAAATATCATAAATTGTCCAGTCAATGAACAAATCAAAGCTGTTATGAGTTTAACCAAAAACAAAGGGGCCAATATCGTGGTTGATGCGACCGGTATTAGTGCAGCGATCGATACAGCGATCCAATGTGCAGCTAAGAATGCACAAGTTGTTTTATTAGGTTCACCACGCGTTGATTATGTCACCAACATTACCCCAATGCTCAATACGATCCATATGAAAAACATCAAAGTCATCGGTGCTTTAAACAGACTTTATCCTTTTGAAGAAAAAGAAGGATCCAGTTTAAGCATTAGAAGAGGCTTAGATTATTTATCAGAATTGATGATCAATAAAACCATCGACGTAGAGAAATTCATCACGCATACGATCAAACCAGAAGACATCATGGAAGCCTATGAAGGCTTAATGAACAACAAAGAAGTGTATCGAGGTGTTATTATTGATTGGAAGTAGATTTATAAATCACTGAAATGTCAAGAAAAGGAGACCATCATGATAGATTCACATTGCCATGTCTTATTCGGAGTAGACGATGGCCCAAAGACGATCGAGGAGTCAATCACGATGCTCAAAGATGCTGCTGCAGACGGTGTTAATAAAGTTATATGTACCAGTCATTGTGTACCTGGGATTAAATTTGAAAATGATTATGCCATATTAAAACCTGTTTACGATCAAGTTAGAGATGTAGAACTCTATTTGGGCTGTGAGTTGATGGTTACCCCTTTATCCCTAGAATGGTTAAAGGAAAATAGGATTGCCTCCTATAATCAAACCAAATGGCTCTTAATTGAAATCCCATATCTAAGCGATGTTCAGTTTGAAATCGATGTGGAAGCAACTTTCAAAACATTAATATCCATGGGCTATAAAATATTGATCGCACATCCTGAACGCTACAAACAGATCCAAAATGATTATAGTAAAATGGCTGTTTGGAGATCCATTGGTTGTCATTTTTCAGTCAACCGTACCAGTTTATTGGATACTGCCAGAGAAGTCGATAGAAATCTATCTTGGAAATTCATAGAGGATGATTATTGCGATGTCGTCGCAACGGATGCCCATCGCACCAGTGTCAGAAACATTACGTTAAGTGATGCCTATGCCATGGTAGAAACAAGATTTGGAAGTGAAAGAGCAAAGCGTTTGTTTATTGATAATCCGCAACGTTTGATCGATGGACTCGATCTATTATAAAACATTTGGCTTAAGGGTCAAAGAAAGCGAGGGGTATGTATGCTTAATGTTGGTATCGTAGGAACAGGGATGATCAGTGAATCGTTTGTGAAGGCAGCTCATCAGCTCAGTGAAGTCAAAGTCATCGCCATTCAAAGTCGTACTATGGAATCTGCTTTAGAGTTTGCGAAACTTCATCAGATTGAAAAAGCGTATGACAGTTACGAAGCCATGTTGAAAGATTCAGACATCGATAC
>WSYG01000014.1 GCA_009773735.1 Erysipelotrichaceae bacterium | reverse complement strand
TCTTTTTTTATACCTCTATTTTACCATTTTTAAGGGTTTTCTTAAAGTCCAACCATTCCATTAAAAAAGGCTGTCAACTTAATTTGTCAACAGCCTGAAGGCAATCCACTGGTTGCCTTGTTTTATTATGTGAAAACAGGCACTTGTGGTATAATAAATCAGTTAAAGAGGTAAACAATGGCAAAACAAGTATTTAAGATGGATTTCTGTGGAAGAAATCTACAAGTCGAAACGGGAGAAATTGCCAAACAGGCTGGTGGATCAGTCTTAGTTCGTTATGAGGATACCGTCGTGCTCTCAGCAGCAACGGCATCTAAAGTGACCAAGGACATTGACTTTTTCCCACTCACCGTCGGCTTCGAAGAGAAGTTGTATTCAGTAGGTAAGATTCCTGGAGGATTCCTTCGCAGAGAAGGCCGTCCTACCGAACATGCGACCTTGGCCGGCCGTCTGATCGATCGTACCTTACGCCCTTTATTTGCGGATGGTTTCCGCAATGAAGTCCAGGTCGTTAATACGATCTTGTCCGCAGACAATGACTGCTCACCTGATATGGCTGCAATGTTTGGGGCATCTTTGTCCCTATGCGTCAGTGATGTTCCTTTCAATGGACCGATCGCTGGTGTCGTCGTAGGTTATATCGATGGCATGTATGTCATCAACCCGACTCTGTCAGAACTTGACAAGTCCAGCATAAATTTGACGGTCTCTGGTACAAAAGATGCCATCAACATGGTTGAAGCTGCTGCCAAAGAAGTGTCCGAAGAAATCATCCTTGAGGCCATGATGTTTGGTCACGAGTACATTAAGCAACTCTGTGATTTCCAAATCGAAATCGCAAAAGCGGCTGGTAAACCTAAGATGGAAGTCAAACTCTATGCGGTTGATCCTGAACTTGAAGTTGCCGTTAAAGCCAACTGTGAAACAGAATTACGCGCAGCTGTTTCGATCCAAGAAAAACTGGTTCGCTACACCACCATCGATGAAGTCGAAGCTAAAGCTTATGCAGATTTTGAAGCAAAAACATATGATTCAGAAGCTGTTAAATCCAAATCATTAAAACAAGTCAAAGAAATTACGCACAATATCGTTGCTGATGAAGTGCGCCGTTTGATCTCGATCGATAAGATCAGACCAGATGGACGTAAGATTCATGAGTTACGTGCTTTAAATTCGCAAGTCGATTTATTACCTAGAGTACATGGCTCAGCCTTGTTTACTCGTGGTGAAACACAAGTCCTATCTATTTGTACATTAGGCGCATTGGGCGACAATCAAATCATCGATGATTTGTCTGATGTCGACAATAAGCGCTTTATGCACCATTATAATTTCCCACCATTCTCGGTTGGGGAAACAGGTCGTATGGGAGCCACTGGCCGTCGTGAGATTGGTCATGGGGCTTTAGGTGAGAAGGCTTTACTACAAGTTCTACCAACTGAAGAAGAATTCCCATATGCCATTCGTTTGGTTGCTGAAACTTTAGAATCCAACGGATCATCATCACAAGCTTCCATTTGTGCAGGAACCATGGCCTTAATGGCTGCTGGTGTTCCAATCAAGGCTGCTGTTGCCGGGATCGCAATGGGTTTGGTTACGTATGGTGAACACTATACAGTATTGACGGATATTCAAGGTATGGAAGATCATTTCGGCGACATGGACTTTAAAGTTGCTGGAACCAAGACAGGCATCACTGCTTTACAAATGGACATCAAGATCGATGGTCTAAATAGAGAAATCTTAAAAGAAGCCCTTGATCAAGCTAAGATCGGTCGTTTAGAAATCATGGAAAACATGACGGCTACGATTGCAGAAGCGCGTTCAAATGTTGGCACATATGCCCCTAAGATCGCAAAACTCAAGATCGCACCAGATAAGATCCGCGATGTCATTGGAGCCGGAGGCAAGATCATCAATCAGATCATTGCTGACTGTGATAATGTCAAGATCGATATCGAAGATGATGGAACTGTTTTGATATATCACAACAATCAAGCGTCGATCGATAAAGCCAGAGCCATTATTGAAGATTTGGTCAAATCGGCTAAAGTCGGTGAAGTTTATGAAGGCAAGATCGTAAGACTCGAAGCCTTTGGGGCTTTCGTTGAACTGTTCCCTGGAACAGATGGTTTACTCCATGTATCCAAAATCGATTATACCCGTGTTGAAAAACCGAGCGATGTCTTCAAATTAGGAGATAGAGTCAAGGTCATCGTCACTGAAATCGATGAAAAAGGCCGTGTCAATGTATCCCGCAAGGATCTGATGCCTAAACCTGAAGGTTATGTAGAAAAGCCAGCTGCTGAAAGAAAACCATTTGAGCATAAAAAGCCTTTCGATAAGAAAAGATAAAACTTAATCCGGAGAAATCCGGATTTTTTTTACCCAAAACTAAAGGTAATCACATTCTATCGCTTGCTTTTATTTATAAGCACTCCTGTGTTAAAATATACCGGAGGTAAACACTATGGATTTCTATCAAGCCGCAGTCAATAAACAAGAAGAATTAATCAAGACTTTACAAGAACTGGTTCAGATTCCATCCTTGTCTGATCCTTCTACCATTGCCCATAATGCGCCTTTTGGGAAAGCATTAAGAGATGCTTTGGATTATATGTTAAATATGGCCAAAGTTGATGGCTTTAAAGTTAGAGACTTAGAAGGATATGCTGGAGTCATAGAATTTGGTGAAGGCACTGAAATCATGGGTGTTTTAGGTCACTTGGATGTTGTTCCTGTGGGAAATGGCTGGAGTGTCGATCCGTTTTCTGCCACCATAAAAGATGGCTATATCATTGGCAGAGGCTCTCAAGATGATAAAGGACCCAGTGTGGCTGCTTATATGGCCATGAAGATCTTAAAAGACGCTGGCTTTAGACCTAAAAAAAGAGTGTTTATGATTTTAGGGACCGATGAAGAAAGCGGCATGGCTTGCATGAAATATTACAAGAAACATGGAGAGATCCCTGATTTTGGATTTGTACCTGATGCTGATTTTCCAGTCATCTATGGAGAAAAAGGAATCTTACAGCTCACCATCAAAGGTGATCGTTCAACCCAGATCATATCTCTTAAAGCAGGTGAAAGACCTAACATTTGTATTGGGGAAGCCTCTGTCATCATGAGCGGTGAAGCGAAGACAGAATTGTTCGATTTCTATTTAAAGACCAATCATGTGAGTGGTCATATCGAAGATACAACAGAAGGAGTAGCCTATTTCATCAAAGGTAAATATGCGCATGGTTCTATGCCTCAAGAAGGCATCAATGCGGCATGGCATTGTTTGAATTTCGTTGGATCAGCATATGGAGATGAAACCGCCTTTGAATTGGCACGTTACCTCAAAGAGTATCGTGGAGATGCCTTGGGTGTACGAATCTTTGGTTCGCATATGGGTTTCTTAACAGTAAATTTAGGCATCATCAACATCACAAAACAACACACTGATCTCGTCTTAGATATTCGTTATCCTCAAGAAACCAACGAAGTCAACATATTATCCAGCATTCAAAAGGCGCTGGATTCATCTCTTCCTGAATTTAAGGTTTCCATAAAAGAACACAAAGGTCCTTTGTTTGTGGATCCAAAAAGTAAGCTTGTCTCAACTTTAGAAAAGATTTATCGCGATTACAGCCACGATCAACAAAGTCAATTGATGACCATGGGTGGTGGAACCTATGCGCGATCTTTTGATAACTTTGTGGCTTTTGGGGCTGAATTTCCATTAAAGAAACGACCTTCATGGGTTGGTAACGTTCATCAAGCCGATGAAGGTTATGAGATCGAACAATTGGTGATGGCGACCGCAATTTATGCCCAAGCCATTTACGATTTAACGAGCAATTAGCCATGCGGATGCGTAATAAGCCTTGGGCTCAGGATTTCTTGATTCAGCATCCTAAAGCTGTCTTAGATCCAAAGTCGTATAAAGGGCATTGGAAAGACCATCATCAAAAGTTAATCCTTGAGATCGGCAGTGGAAAAGGCCAATATATTTTTGATTTAGCGAAAGCTCATCCTGAACATCGATTTATTGCTTTAGAGAAAGATAAAAACGTTTCTGCGACGGCTTTGAAGAAGCCAGATGTTTTACATTTGGATAATTTGGTTTGGATCAACAATGGTGCAGAACTGATTCATGAATGGTTTACTGAAGGTGAACTCGATGAGATCCATCTTAATTTCAGTGATCCTTGGCCAAAGAAACACCATGAGAAACGTCGTTTGACCTCAAAAACCTTTATGCCTGGCTTTTTTAAACTTTTGAATCAAGAAGGGCTCATCAAGTTTAAGACAGACAATCAGAAACTGTTTGAATATACGATCTTACAGATGCAAGAATATGCTTTGGAGATGATTTTCTTTAGTGTCAATTATATTCATGATCCCAAAGAAGATGATGCCTACACAGAATATGAAATGAAGTTCAATGCGCTCAATCAACCTATTTATCGCGCCATCTGGAGAAAAAAATGAAACTTAGCCAAGACACATTAGATTTAATGAAGGAACTGACTCAAGCTTTTGGGATACCAGGAGATGAAAAAGAAGTCAGTCGGATCTTATCGGCTTATTATAAAGAACTCGCAGATGAAGTCATTTATGATAATCTGGGATCTGTTTTCGCAGTTAAGAAGAGTTTAAATCCAAAAGCCAAGACTTTAATGATTGCGGGACATATGGATGAGGTTGGTTTTATCGTAACTAAAATCAATGAGAAGGGGTCATTGAATATTTCACCCATGGGTGGATGGTGGAATCAGACCTTGCTGGGACAAAGAGTTTTGATTAAAACCCAGTCTGGTCAAAAGATAAAGGGCACCATTGGTTCCATTCCGCCGCACTTATTGACTGAAAAAGAACGCAATGCGCCAACTGAAATAAAAAACATGTTGGTCGATATTGGTCAAACCACACAGAAAGAAGCTGAAGCATTAGGGATTACCTGTGGGACACCTGTTATTTTAGAAGGACCTTTTGAAGTTTTAGAAGGGGGTCAACGATTACTCGCCAAAGCATGGGACAATCGTTATGGATGTATCATGGGTGTTGAGCTACTTCGTGAACTGAAAGATGTTAAATTGGATGTGAATCTCATCGTAGGGGCAACCGTTCAAGAAGAAGTTGGGATCCGTGGCGCTCAAACATCGACTTATATGATCAAACCTGATGCTGCGATCGTCTTTGATTGTTCACCAGCCAATGATGCTTCAGGGGATAAAGATTCATTTGGTCAGTTGGGAAAGGGACCTTTGGTTCGCTTTATCGATGCGAATTATTTGCCCCATAGAGGCTTTATTCATCATTACACCGATGTTTTAGAAGCCAATAATCTACCATATCAATATTATCAATCGATGGGTGGAACAGATGCTGGAGCCATACATAAGTCGTTTGATGGTGTCATGACGCTAACGATGTGCATCTGTGCTCGAAATATTCATACCAATTCTTCGATCATTGATGTTTCTGATTACATAAACGCTAAGAAAGCTGCTTTAGCGATGGTCATGACCTTGACGTCAAACACCATCGAAGAACTAAAAAAAGTGATACAATAAAGTTATGAAAAGAAGGATTCTTTTTCTTATCCTGATCCTGTTTGGATTAAGTGCTTGTTCAAAGCTGACCAAAGAGAACCTTATGGTCAATCTTAAGGCTTCTGCTGATGATGCAGAAGCACTTAAAACCAACACAAGCGTCAACATCCGCAAAGGGCTCTACAGTTATTATTTGCCGTCCCATATCGGACGGAAATCTTCAACTGTGACTTCTTCTATTTTGACCAGCAACAATGTCAATATCTTGATGAATCTGGATGTCATCGATGTCATCAGTGACACGTATTATGATTCAACCAAGACTTTCAAGTCAATGTTGGCAGCTACACAAAATGTGATGACTTTTGATGGGAACTTCCTCAATTCAAAAGATGAACCTATCACATATCGGGTCAGTGTTTTAGAAATCACCGAAAACAAGATAATGCTGACCTTGGAAGGTGGATACTTTATGTTTGTAGCCATCACCCCTCTAGCGTTAAGTACTGAGATTCTTGCCGACATGATCCAGATTGCCAGAACAAGCACAGTAGATAGTGAAGCTGTCTTATTATCTTATTCAGCCAGAGAATCGATTGACTATAAGAAAGAAACCTTGGATATGTTTAACCAGATTGCTCCAGAGTCCGGAACCATTTTAGATATGATCTCTGGTGGCGACTCCGTTGAAATACCTTAAGATTAATCACGTTTAACCCAAAGGGAGAACCCTATGTTTAAAAAACTAGTGTCATTGTTGTTTGAAGAAGAAGAAGTCGTAGAACAACCTGTAGAGAATAATGAAGAACTTAGTCGGATCAAAAAACAAATAGAACCCATCAGGAAACAACCTGATCTTGTTAAGGTTGAACCAGAGCCCATCGAAAAGCCAAAACGCAGTAGTTTTGAAAATATCGTTGTCGATGATTCTAGTTTAAATCAAACTGGTAAATCCTTTGATCCTAGCGATAGAGTTGAACCTATGCGACCATCAGAACCTGCTTTTATCGATCGCAAACCTAATCCTACAAAGGATGTTTATGAATTTAAACCAGTGATCAGTCCCATGTTTGGAGTCAAAGAATCTGAAAAAGACCATATAAGACCAAGTTTCGTACAAACCGCTGAAGTAAAAAACGACAGTCATCTACAAACGGTCATTAGTCCTTATTATGGTGCCATCCATAAAGATAAAAAAACTGGACCAGCATTTAGCAGTGGTCCTGTTTCAATGGAACCAACTCCGTTTAAGGCAAAGGTTGCGGAATATGTCGAAGAAGTCAAACCGATCGTCATCGCTAACATATCGCTTGAAGATCTCATCAAACCACAAGAGATTAAACCAGTGGTAAGTGAACCTGTCGTCAGTGAACCCACTGTAGAAGCAACTGCTGAAGCAAGTGAAGACATCACCCAATTCTCCTTATTTGGGGAAGACTAAAATGTTGTTTTTTGTTGGCATAAAAGGTGCAGGAATGGCTGCCCTTGCTTGTATGATGAAAGAAATAGGGGAGCTTGTTGAAGGTTCAGACCTGGATAAACATTTTTTTACCGAAGAACAACTTCATGAGTTGCATATCCCAATTCATTCTTTTGGGACTTATCCAAGCGATGGAGCAACCATCATCATCGGAAATGCTTTTAAAGAAGATTTTGAAGATGTTAAACATATCCGCCAAAATAAAACATATACCGTATATCGGTATCATGAATTTTTAGGAAAATTAGCCAAAAACTATGTCACTGTTGCCTTGACTGGCTCACATGGTAAAACAACGACGACCACCATGATGGCGTCGATTTTGCGACAATATAAAGAAACGGCTTACTTAATTGGAGATGGCCATGGTCATTTATCAAAAGATTCAGTTTATTTAGCAATTGAAGCGGATGAATACCGAAGGTTCTTTCATGCGTATTTTCCAAAATATGCAGTAATTACCAATGTTGATCTGGATCATGTTGATTATTATAAAGATGAAGCGGATTATCGCCAAGCCTATGAAGATTTCGCTGAAAACGTAAGTGATACTTTGATTCTGTTTGGGGATGATCCTCAAGTCAGACAACTTCGTTTAACCAAAAAGCATCTTTTCTATGGAATCGATCCTAAAAATGATGTCTATGCTGAAATCTTAGAAGAAGATACGCATCATACTCGTTTTAATCTTTATTACCATAAAGAATATCTAGGTGAAATGACCTTGCCTTTCTCAGGCAGACATTTAGTTTGGAATGCTTTAGGAACAATAACCGTGGCACTACTTGAAAAGATCCCACTGCCTTTGATACAAAAAGGACTTAATGAGTTTAAAGGGGCTTCTCGTCGCTTTGTCGTTGAAACCAATAAGGACAATGTGTATATTGATGATTATGCCCATCATCCAACTGAAGTCAGCGTAACGATCGATGCAGCAAAATTAAGATATCCTACAAAGCCTTTGATCGCGATTTTTAAACCTCATCGGGTATCCCGATTGTTTCATTTCGCAGATGAATTCGCAAAAGCTTTAGATAAAGCTGATTTTGTTTACTTGATCGATTTTAATGCGATCGATGATAAAGAAGTGGGTATTGATATCGACATCACCTATCTTCAAAAACGCTGTAAGAATGCAAGTGTCATTACTGAAGATCAAGCAGGGGCCATCATTTTGGCTCAACATGCACCTGCTTGTTACTTATTTATGAGTTCAAAAGACATTTATATCTTATCTGATGCATTAAAGCGCTATCAGAATTCTTGAAAATTTTTACATTTTCGTTTATACTGTCATTGAGGTGACAATATGGACGCATTATTAGATACTTTATCGAGCGTATCACTGAAGTTGCTCCCTGTATTAGGGGTCGCAATCTTTGTTTTACTCATAATTATATTGAGAAGAAGTTTTGATCTTATGAAAAAAGTAGAAAAAACCTTAGATCAAGTGGATGCAACGATGAAAAAAATCGATGGACCACTTAACACTGTTGTTAATGTTTCAAGAACCATTGATTCCATCAACAGTGCTGCTGAAAATGCCGTTAAGACCTTGGCAGTATCAGCGGTCAAGAATTATGAAATCGTGTTGGATTGGTTTAAAGAGAATGTTTTAAAGCGTAAAGATAAAGTTAAAGACAATGATCAAAGCAGTGATTCAGTAGAAATAACCGAGGATGAACTCGGTCTATAGGAGCAAAATGAAAAAGAACTTTAAAGAAGAATTAGACAAACTGGTCGTGAAAGCAAATAAGTTTGCGGATGACAAGCATCTAAAAGAAAATCTAGAATCATTCAAAGACGATGTTGTTGATCTCGCCAACAAAACAGGCAAGAAGATCGATGAAGTCGTCCATGATGAAGAACTCAAAGCCAAAGTTGTAGACGGAGCCAATCAGGTCAAAGATGGAGCCATTAAAGGCGCCAAGTATGTTGGAGACAAAACCACAGAATTCTTTGAAAGACCAGATGTTCAAGAAAACATCGAAAAAGCCAAGGATAAAACGATCGAGGTCGCAGAAAAAGGCGTTGTAGCCCTCAAGAAAGCCCTCAAGAACAAGGAGTAGTTATGAAGCGTGTTACCATCTATGATGTCGCCAACGAGGCCAATGTGTCTTTGGCAACGGTTTCGCGCGTCATCAACGGACTTGAAATCGTAAGAGAAGATACCCGTAACCGGGTCAATCAAGCCATCGATAAGTTGGGGTATAAACCCAATGCGATCGCTCAAGGACTGGCCTTACAGAAAACGACATCCATTGCTTTATTGATTCCGGAAGCTAGTTTTTCATATACCGGACAAATCATCAATGGTTTGTTGGATGTTGCTAAGATCTATAAATACAACATTACATTGCATACCACCAGTGAAGCCATCATGCAAATCGGTGACATCATTGAAAACATCATCAAATCCAGAGTCGATGGGGTCATCATCTATAATGACAAACTCATGGTCGATGAATTGACCGCTTTAACAAAATATCAATTCCCTATCGTTTTGGTTGGCAATCAGATGAGTTCTGAAAACATCGCCTCTGTCTATGTCAATCTTCAAAAAGCCATGTATGAATTGGTATCCTCATACCTTGAACAAGGCAAGACCGATATCGCCATCGTACAAGACCGTAAAAACAAGTATATGGTTGAACAGCTTATCTTAGGCGCATCTCAAGCTTTTGAGAAAAAAGGTCTTGTGTTTAAAAATTTTATCGAGATCCCACGCGAATATCGAAGCTCATATGCCTATCTCAAAGAATATCTTCGAACCAACAAACATGAATTGATTATTGCGCATCGCGACTCTCAAGCAATGGCTGTTATCAATGCAGCTGCAGAAAATAACATCCGTATCCCTCAAGATATGGAAGTAGTTTGTGTCATCGATACAAAATACAATTCGATGGTCAGACCTCAAATCAGCAGTTTCGCCATTCCAGCTTATGACTTAGGAGCTGTGGCCATGCGTGTCATGACCAAGATGCTCAATCAAAATCCAGTTGATGAACGAGAAATCGAACTGAGTTATTTGTTTACCCCACGTCAATCGACAAAGTAAATCATTTAAAAGCGAAGATAAGTCAGAGTACTTAAGTTAAGCGGTTTAGCGAGATAATGGTTGGTGAAAATTATCCCGTCTTCTTAAGGAATACAACTTGGAGCTGCTTTATGTAAAGTAAAGCCGAAATCCCGCGTTATGGGTCAAAGTGATCAGCGAAAGCGTAACTAAGGTGGTACCGTGCAGACCAGCACCCTTGGAGGGTGCTTTTATATTGGAGGAAGAAAAATGAATTTATACGAAGAATTAAAATGGCGAGGTTTAATCAAAGACATTACCGATGAGGAAGCTTTTATTGAGCGTCTAAAAAAACCTTTAAGATTATATTGTGGGTTTGATCCTACCGCAGATTCTTTACATATCGGGTCTTTACAACAGATCTTGCTTTTACGCAGATATCAATTGCATGGTCATACACCGATTGCATTGATCGGAGATGCGACTGGAATGATCGGTGATCCTCGACCTACGACTGAACGCAAACTGCTGACCATCGAAGAAGTAAGAGCCAATGGAACAAAAATAAAAGCATTGTTGGCTCGTTTCTTAGAGCATGAAGGAACAAACAACTTTATTGCGGTCAATAATTACGATTGGTTATCTAAGATCGATATCTTAAGTTTCTTAAGAGATTATGGCAAACACTTCAATGTTGCCTATATGATCAACAAGGATACCATCTCATCCCGTTTATCCAGTGGAATCAGTTTTACAGAATTTACTTACACAATCTTACAAGCCGTTGATTTTATGCATCTGTATCAAAAATATGATTGCGAAGTTCAAATCGGAGGATCTGATCAATGGGGCAATCTAACCAGCGGGACTGAATTGATTCGTAGAACCATGGATAATGCGAAAGTCTTTGGCGTGACATCACCTTTGATCACCAATACCGATGGCTCTAAATTTGGTAAATCTGAAGGTGAAAACATTTGGTTGAATGCAGAAAAAAC
Source organism: Erysipelotrichaceae bacterium (assembly GCA_009773735.1). Classification (GTDB taxonomy): domain Bacteria; phylum Bacillota_I; class Bacilli_A; order Erysipelotrichales; family Erysipelotrichaceae; genus UBA2212. The sequence continues at coordinate 26,423 of WSYG01000014.1, read as the reverse complement.
ATCGCCTTACGCTTTCTATCAATATTGGCTCAATGTATCAGATTCTGATGTCATCGATTTCATGAAACGTTTATCCATGAAATCCCCTGAAGAAATCATGAGTTATGAAGCTGGCGTCAAAACAGAAGGGCATCTTCGGACAGCTCAAAAAGCTTTGGCTGAAGAGTTGACTGAACTGGTTCATGGGTTAGAAAGCTTAACTCAATCCAAACAAATTACAGAAGTATTCTTCAGTGGTCAATGGCGTGATCTCAACTTGAATGATATCCTAGCAGCACTAAGTGATGCGCCTAGTCTAGAAAGTGATGTTGCCTTGCCTTTGATCGATGTCTTGATTCAAGGGAAGTTGGCCATCAGTAAACGAGAAGCCCGTGACCTGATCGAAAAGGGTTCCATCAGTGTCAATGGTGAAAAGATCATTGCCTTAGATTATGTCTTAAGTAAAGAGAATGCCCTGCATCAACATATTCATGTTTTGAGAAAAGGGAAGAAAAACTACTTCATCATGAAGTTAAAGGGGTAATATGACAGATCAGATCGTCAGTTTATTGACCGTAGTTGTTGCGGGGTTCGTCTTATTTATGAGAATCAAAGATTATCGCAAGTTTAAAACAATTCTGGGTGAAGTGACTCAGAAAGATACGCTGGTTGAGAAATTCAAATTAAATGGAACTCGTGTTGCACTTTATTTATTTGCGGCTGCAACTTTAGCTTTTGTGATCATGGCATTCTTCAATCCTGATCTATTTCAAGGTCTTACGTATATCGGGGTTTTTGCGATCATGACTTTTTCTGAATGGGTCAATGTCCAAACCGTTGAATTTGTTCATGTCTTTGAAAAAACTGTCGTATATTCCGGTCAAGATTTTAGAATCAAAAGCATTCGTGCGGTTAGCCCTGCAACACGTCGTATGGTTAGTATTGCGATGTTGGATGGTAAAACACACAGTGTTCCTGTAAGCGTTGGAGACAAACTCTCTGAACTTCTCAAGAACCGTAAAGCAAAATAGCCTGTGCTATAATATGAGTATGAAAAAGATCATCGTTTTATTCCTCAGTTTAGTGATGATGAGCGGCTGTACCAATGCTGCCCAACAAGAACGACTGAAATTTGAATCCTACAAAACACTGTATACAGATGTTTTGAATGCGAAAGATTTAAAAACTTCTTCTTTCTACTTCTATATTGATTATTCAGTAACCGATCTTGGGAATCAAACTTATCGATATGATGTCATCATCGATCGTCCACAAGTAGCGATGTATGATGTTGAGATCTTGCTGATCCATGATGATGGTTCGCTGGTCATCAGTGAAACCATGATGCCCAGTGTTGGGATCTTTGAAGACAAGACGTATTATATGATTCCGAATCAGATCAATAAACCAACAAACTATGTTCAAGGATTTGTGCTCAACGGAATCTCAAACATGAGACCAATTCATCTTAAGATGGTGGTTTCTTGGAAAGATGCTTCAACCAAACAAGTTAAAGAATACTTCGACTTTACATTAGAATAAACCATCTCAAACGAGTAACGGCTTCCGTTTTAAGGTGCATAGCATAAAAATCGCTTATGATTTATCTAAAGTATCAGCACACAGAGTTGCAGTCATACTAATCAAGAACTTCATCGTTCAAAGTTGTGTTCCACATGCATATACAAAAATTACAGATTTTAAGACCAGAATACCTGTTTTTGTATAGTAAAACTGGTACGCAATTGTAGCAAAATGCGACATATGAAGGATGTAAGACAACTCAATAAATAGTAATTTGTTGTGATGATGATTTAAAAACAGGATGGTAAAATTTAATGAAAATAGAATACTCAACTTTACCAAAGTCGATGAAAGATATGGAAACTTATGGTTTTTCGTGGATGGATTTTGTAACTGCAATACCATCACCACTATTTGTTGTAACTTCCTACAAATCTAATGGAAAGCCTAATGCTTGTCTACAATCATGGGCATGTTTTAATGGTAACCATCATGGCTTTTATGCAATTCTCTCAAGTGTAAACAAATCTGGACACATGTATCAAACTATAAAGGAAAAAGGGGAAGTAGTGCTGAACTTTCCTTCAGCTGCTATTTACGATAAATGCACAGCAACAATTGCTAACAATGGATTCGATAATGATGAAATAACATTATCGGGACTTACTACAGAACAAGCAACGAGTATAAATGCACCACGTATCAAAGAATGTTTTCTTAATCTAGAATGTTGCTATCTGTGGGAACGTGAGATAAAAGATGGAGATACCCACGTTTTAATGTGCTTAGAAGTTGTTAATGTTTGTGTAGATGAAGTGCATTTGGATGAAATCATTCAAGGAAGATATGGTGAAAAGGGATACCTTTACAATATACATTATCCTATAAATCCAGAAAATTTTGAGGGCAAATCACACGATTGGATAGCAATATTGAAAAAGCATAAAGATATGGGCGAATACTAAAATAATGAGTATAGTATAAAGTTAGGCCAATTCCAATTAGTAGAACTTAGGTAATATAAATTTAGAGGTAGTTATGTCGTATCTTTTCTACATTGCGTAACAAAAGGGATTCTGATGAATCCCTTTTAAATATCTATTTATCAACATTACTTTAAAACACAGCCTTAATTAAAGGAATGAACGCTAAACAGAAAATGAAATCGCACATCAAATCGCAATGCAATTCGCACATAAAAAAACAGAGATTATCTGTGGAATAGAATTATTCCACAAATTTAACCCCTATTAATTGAACTGCTAATCTATATGCTAATTTCTAGATATAACACTTCATACCTTTTTATTAATGGATATTTTCATGTGCATGAATTCGTGCTAACTATTATGCTAAATGGGTTGCGAATATGTCAAAAAGCACCTCAAAACGGAAGCCGTTACTCAAACGAGATGGTTTTTAAACTTCATAAAAAAACCACTTCAAGTGAAGTGGTAAGGTAATATTATCTGTTATAGAATTCAACGACTAAGGCTTCGTTGATGTCTTCGTTTAATTCTTTACGTTCAGGTAATCTAACGTATTTGCCTTTTTTGTTTTCTTTATCGACTTCTACGAATGCTTTTGTAGATACTGTAGCATCCAAAGCTTCTTTGATGCTGGCGATGTCTTTACTACCTTCTTTGATCGATATGACTTGTCCTGGCTTAACAATAATTGAAGGAATATCTGCCTTCTTACCATCCAACAAGACATGTCCATGATTGACCAACTGACGAGCACCACGACGGGTGAGCGCAAAGTTCATACGGTAACAGATGTTGTCTAAACGGCTTTCTAGTAAGAATAAAAAGTTGTGAGCAGAATTGCCCTTGATGTGCTGCGCTTTGACGAAAGTGTTGTAGAATTGTCTTTCGTTGATTCCATAAATGAAACGAATTCTTTGTTTTTCACGCTGTTGTTGGCCATAATTGGTCAGTTTAGGCGCACGGCTATCCGGTGCTTTACCAGGTGCTGTGGTTCTACCTTTGCGTTTTCCGCCTTTGGTTGAGAATTCAATGCCCGTTTCTAAAACGGAGAATTGAAGACGTCTGGACAGGCGATATACGGGTCCATTAATTCTTGACATAATGTTTTTACCTCCTAATGGTATGTTCAAATCATCAGGGACAAATCTTCGATCAGGGTGTTCATCTTAGAGATTTCGGCTTTGCAGCATGCTTACTTTCTTCCAAATGTGATGAACGCTTAACTTCACGACTCTGTCTGCCGCGTTTGACGCTTATAAAGTTTAGCACTAATGAACACCTGTGTCAAATGTAAAATCCTGCCTAACCAAAAGGCATTTATGATACAATTAAACCGTGAGGTAAAAGATGAGTTGGCAAGCCTTTATCGATAGTTTTAGGTCAAAAGAAATGCAATTATTCGTATTGGTGTTAGGTTTGATCCTATTTACTTTTATTTTGTTCTTTTTATTGCGTAAACTAAACTTAAGAAAGAGATTACATGCGGTTGAAACGAAGTATACAGCGATAAAGGGGTTGCCTTTGCCCTTTAAGGTCAATAAAGCTTTGGCTTTAGCTAAAGTAAGAGATGAAGTGTTTATATTGGCCAATGATTTTAAGAATGATTTTGATGCGATTCAGGATCGGTATAAAAGTATTGCCCAAGTTTTAGGGGAATGTGAAGATGAACTGCTCACCAATCATTTAAAAGATTGCCGTTTAGATCTGGAACATCTTGAAGAAGCCATCATCAAGTTGGATCAGGATGCACGAAATCTCGACACTAAGTTGGATGAGATCTTAAAAGAAGAAAATCACCAGCGCTCACAAATCACTGAACTCAAAGAACAATTTAGGAATGTAAAAAACAGTCTTAATCAACGCAATGCCCAGTTGACGATCAGTTGGCCAGTCATTCTAGAAAAAATCGATGATCTTGAACATGTTTTTGTGATTTTTGAAGAGTGGCTTATGGCTTCAGAATTCACCAAAGCCCAAGAGAAAGTCGTAGAGATTGAAGCAGGTCTAATGGAACTCAATACCTTAAATAATGTTTTACCTGATTTGATTCAATTGGCCAAAGGCATCATACCCAAACAGATCGATGAGATTGCACAACTTTATACTGAACTTAAAAATGACAAAGTATATTTGGTACACTTAGAAGTCAAAAAGAATATTGAGATGGTTACCAATACCACCAAAGAAGATATTGTCAGCTTGAGTCGCTGTGTTTATAAAGACATCCAAGAACATCTAAAAGATAACAATCTGCGTTTAACTCAGTTGTTTGATCAGCTTAAAAAAGAAAAACAAGCCCATCTTGAGCTTAAAAATGCTTTTGTATCCCTTCATGATAAATTGAAAGCAACGCAAAGTTTATTTGATGCGTTATTGGCTTTGTCTAAAAAGGAATCAAAACGCTTGGGTGTCAATACCTTAGTTGAAGCACTGACGACGCATGAGGTTCATCTGCAACGGGCCACTGAAGACAAATTGAGAGTTGTACGATTGTTTGATGAGCGTTCAGTGCCGGAAAGTTCTGTTTTGGTTTCATGCAAAGAGATCCTTCAAGATTTAGGATCCCTTTATGAACTCTTGTCTCATCAAAAAGATTCCATAACTTCAGCTAAGAATGATGAAGATCGCGCTAAAAAACAACTGCTTAAACTGTATCTCATCATGAATGAAGTTCAAGTCAAGATCCGAAAATACAAACTGCCTAATATTTCATCAACCTATGAAGGGGATATCAACCGTGCGTATGGATTAATCAGTTCGATTGATAAACTGTTGGATGAAGTTCCTTTAAACATAGTTATGCTCAATAATACGGTCAATGATGCGATCGATGTGGTATATCGCTTATACAACAACGTCAATAACTTAGTAGGAACCGTCGAAATGATTGAAAATACGATCGTGTTTGCGAATAAATATCGTGTTTACAGTCCTGAAATGGATGCCCAATTGACTCGCGCTGAGCTCTTGTTTAGAAACGGTGATTATACCCAAGCCATTAAAGTTGCTTTAAATGCGGCTGAAAAAATACAACCCATCAACTATGATGAATTAATCAAGGAGAATTCCAAAAGTGCCCAATCTTAATCCCATTTATTTTGACCATGTGTCCAGTACACCTGTTCATCCTGAAGTATTGAAGACCCAAGCTGAGTTGTATCCCATCCATTACGCCAACGGAGAAGCCCTGCATGATGCAGGGCGTACTATTGCCGATATGGTTGAAAAGAGCCGTGAAAGCATCGCAAATCTGCTAAGTGTAAAACCTGACATGATTACCTTTACTTCAGGGGCAACGGAATCCAACAATGCAATTATTAAAGGCATAGCTTTTGCGAATGCTGATAAAGGTCGACATTTGATCACAACGTCTGTTGAGCATTCCAGTGTCTTAGAAAGTTTTAAACAACTTGAAGATGACTTTGGCTTTGAGGTGACATATTTAAGCGTTGATCAAGATGGACGTATTTCACCAGATGAACTTAAAGCATCACTTAAAGCGGATACGACCTTGGTTTCAATCATGCATGTCAACAATGAGATTGGGACCATTATGCCGGTTGAACTTTGTTCAAAGATCATAAAAGCCAACTCAACAGCTTATTTTCATGTCGATGAAGTACAAGCCATCGGTAAGATTCCTTTTGACTTAAGGTTTGTGGATGCAGCCAGTATGTCTGCCCATAAAATCAATGGGGTCAAAGGCTCAGGCTTGATGATCGTCAAACCTAAGGTCAAAATCTTATCGCTGATCACGGGTGGTCAACAAGAGTTTGGAAGACGAGGTGGAACAGCCAATGCCATCAATAATATTCTTTTCGCCAAGACCTTACGTTTATCTTTGGGTGAATTTGATCGTCATCTCAAACAAGTCAAATTGTTGAATGAACACATACGATCTTCGTTATTAGAAATCCCTGAAGTCATCATCAACTCACCGATAAATGAAGTTTCTCCTTTCATCATTAATTTTTCAGTCACGTCGCTTACGTCTGAAGTTTTACTGAATTGGTTCAATGTTCATAAGATCTATGTCTCTGCTCAAAGTACTTGTAACAGTAAAACGAAACATGCTTCGATTACTTTAAGTGCGATGCATTTAAGCGAAGAGAGACTTAATGGTTCCATTCGTATTGGAATCTCTGCTTCCAATACGATCGAAGAAGCAGATCGCTTATTGAAAGTCTTAAAAGAAGGGTTAATTAAGTATGGATCACCATTACGCTGATTTAATTATCGTTCGCTTCGGCGAACTTTCCATTAAAGGGCACAATCGACGTTATTTCGTAAGACAACTTCAAAACAACATCAAAGCCAAACTCAAGGATTATCCTTTAATTCGGATTTTTTCTAAATTTGATCATCTTGTGTTACATCTCAATGGGACTTCTGATGAGCCAATCACACACGCGTTATCGCATGTATTTGGGATCGCATCATTTTCACTAGCGCATAAATGTTCAAACGCCATGGAAGACATCATTGAGACTGCCGTTGAATTGATGAAAACCGAAGAAGCATGCACGTTTAAAGTGGAGACCCATCGTAAAGACAAAAACTTGCCTTATGATTCTATGGATCTTAATGCGAAAGTAGGGCACTTTATTTTAGAGGCAACGACCCATAAAGTCGATGTTAAAAACCCACAGAAACGCGTCAGAATCGAAGTTGATCGTCAACAAGCATATGTATCAGTAAAGATCTTTAAAGGTCTTCAAGGTTTTCCGGTTGGGGTACAATCCAAAGCCATGGTGTTGATCTCTGGTGGTATCGATTCACCGGTTGCGGCATATTTGACCATGAAAAGGGGCGTTGAAATCGAAGCTGTTCATTTTGCAGCACCTCCCTATACCTCATCTCAATCGCTAGAAAAGGTCAAACAGCTTTTAGGGGTATTATGTGCTTATCAACCTGTGATTAAGCTACATGTGGTCCCATTTACGGCCATTCAGCTTGAAATCTATCAGAAAGCCAATCCTTCATATGCGATCACGTTAATGCGTCGCCAAATGGTCAGATTCGCTCAAGATCTGGCAATCCAACGCAAAGCTTTGGCTCTGATCACCGGTGAATCCCTTGGACAAGTGGCTTCTCAAACCATGGAATCCATGGCTGTCATATCAGAAGTTGCGAAAATGAATATCCTGCGTCCTTTGGTGACCTATGATAAACTAGAGATTATTGAGATCGCAGAACGGATCAAATCTTTTCCGATATCGATCTTACCTTATGAAGATTGCTGTACCATCTTCGGTGTTACCAATCCAATCACCAAACCAAGGTTACCTGATGTCATCAAAGAAGAAGAAAAGTGTGACTTTACAGAGATCTATGAAAAGACACTTGCGGATACAGTAACTTATCTCATTGAAGAACCCAAACCAGAAACATATCTATAGGAGGAATCATGGCACTAGAACGTCTATCCACTGCCTTAAGTGAAGCATTTAAGAAATTAACAAAAACAGATAAGATCAATGAAAGTCATTTAGACAACTTACTTAAAGAAGTTAAAGTGGCCCTTTTAGAAGCCGATGTTCATACCATGGCCATCGATGTTTTCTTAAATAGAATCAAAGACGAAGCCCTTGGTCAAAAAATCTTTGGCAGTTTAAAACCCAATGAAGCATTGATGAAGATTGTCTATGATCAGTTGGTTGATCTATTGGGATCAACTGAAGAAGCTTTTGCATATCCTGCATCGCAACATGTAACGATGATGCTGGTGGGTCTACAAGGTTCAGGTAAAACAACGTCAGCTGCTAAATTAGCCCACTTCTTTAAATCAAAAGGTCGCAAGCCTTACTTGATCGCAGCCGATTTGATGCGTCCAGCAGCGATTGATCAGTTGGAAATCTTAGGGACTTCACTGAATGTCAAAGTGTATACCGATCGTTCTTCAAAAAATGCGCTACAGGTTGTCAAAGATGGGATAAAAGCATCCAGAAACGAAAATGTTGATACGATCATCATCGATACTGCTGGTCGTTTACACATCGATGAAACGTTGATGAATGAACTTGTTCAAATCAAGTCTTATGTCAATCCGACTGAAGTATTATTGACAGTCGATGCGTTAAGTGGCCAAGACGCGATGAATGTTGCCGCATCCTTTAATCAATCCCTCAACATCAGTGGCTTGATCGTAACTAAATTTGATGGAGATTCAAAAGGCGGTGCTGTATTATCCGCAAAAACGGTGGCTCAAGTCAATGTTAAATTGGTGGGTACTGGTGAAAAAACTGATGAATATGATCTTTTCTATCCTGACCGTATGGCAAGTCGTTTAATCGGTGGTGGTGATTTATTAAGTCTAGTTGAGCAAGCTCAAACCAAACTCGATACCGTTTCGCTTGAACGTTCAGCCAATCGTATTATGGAAGGGCAGTTTGACTTTAATGATCTTTTGGATCAAATTACACAGATGTCTAAAATGGGCTCTTTAAAATCAATGTTGAGCATGTTGCCTGGTATGGGTCAAATGGCTCAACAAGTCAATGATGCGGATTCAAAAGCCTCCATGATTAAAAGCAAGGCCATCATCTTATCGATGACGTTGGAAGAACGTGAAGATGCCTCTTTATTAAGAGCCTCACGCAAAAATCGGATCGCCAAAGGCAGTGGTGTCAGTGTTCAAGACGTCAATCGCTTGATCAGTCAATATGAAAAAACCAAAGAACAAATGCGTATGGTATCTAGAATGGCAAAGAATGCAAAAGGATTTAGGTAGTGTCAAGATAAATACCTTGACAGGCACTTATCTTGTGATATACTAAAAAGGATTTAAGGAGGAATTAACTATGGCCGTAAAACTTCGTTTAAAAAGAATGGGTGCTAAAAAGGATCCGTTCTATCGTATCGTAGCAGCAGATTCACGCTTTCCTAGAGATGGACGTTTCATTGAAGCCCTCGGTTATTATGATCCGACAGCTAATCCTGTCTCCATCAAAATCGATGAAGCTTTAGCTCTTAAATGGTTAAACAACGGTGCGCAACCTTCTGATACCGTCAGAAATTTGTTTTCCCAAGCTGGGATCATGACTAAGTTTCATCAAGAAAAGAACGCTAAGTAATCATGTTGAGTTTAGAACAGGCTTTAACGGATCTTATTTCGCCACTCGTAGATGATAAGAACAGTTTAAGCGTCAAACAGATGGATAGTCTGGATGATGGCGAAATACTGCTTCATGTCTATGCGAAAAGCGAAGACGTCGCACGGCTGATCGGCAAACAAGGCTCGATGGCTACGGCAGTCCGTAACATGATGTCTGTTGCATCCCGTCTTGAGAACAAGCGCATCTCGATTAAGTTTGAATCCTATTAGGATGCCTTGGCATCCTTTTATTTCTCTATGAAAAAGATACTGATCGGTGAAATCACAAAAGGATTTGGATTAAAAGGCGAAGTTAAAATTCGCAATTTTAGTGCGGATCCTCAACTACGATATAAGAAAAAGGGAATTCTGTTTTTTGAACTTGAAAATATTAAACAAGAATTGATCATTGAAACAGTTCGTTTTCATCAAGAAGCTGTTTTGATCCAGTTTGTTGGATATCCAGATTTAACATCCATAGAACCTTTGATCAAAGGTAAACTGTATATCGATGCGGAAACTTTGCCTAAAGCTATTTATGTTTATCAACTCAAGGAATGCATTGTGGTGGATGAAGAGGGTAAGCTTTTAGGACCCGTCTCTGAAGTCATAGAGAATACGCAATTGATCTTACGAGTCAAAACTAAAGAACGGGATGTATTGATCCCATATGTCCCAACTTTCATCAAACATGTCGACATCGATCAAAAAAAGATAACGATCAAATGGATGGAGGGTCTATGAAAATTACCATCTTAACTCTATTTCCTGAAATGTATGAAGGTTTCTTAAGCACATCCATCATTAAGAAAGCCATATTAAAAGGCTTGGTTGAAGTAGAATTAGTAGATATCCGTGCTTTCTCGAAAAGTAAGACGCATCGAGTCGATGATTATCCTTTTGGGGGTGGTCAAGGACTTGTGATGGCGGTTCAACCCGTGAAAGATTGTTTGAACTCCGTTAAACTAGAAAATTCATATGTGGTGATGACTTCTGCATCCGGAAAAACCTTTACCCAACAAAAAGCCCATTCACTTTCTGAAAAAGAACACTTAATCATCCTATGCGGTCATTACGAAGGTTTTGACGAACGTTTGGTACAGCTCTGTGATGAAGAGGTCTCCATCGGTGATTATGTGCTGACAGGCGGGGAATTACCTTCCATGGTCATCAGTGATGCGATCATACGTTTAAAAGAAGGGGTCATCAAAGAAGCTTCTCATCGCGATGAATCCTATGAACAAGGTCTATTAGAGTATCCTCAGTATACACGTCCTGAACACTTGGATGAAGGCGATGTCCCAGCTGTGCTTATGAATGGCGATCATGAGAAAATACGCAAGTATCGCTTAAAAGAATCCCTACGTAAAACCTGGCTTAAACGTCCAGATCTTTTCAAAGATAAAGTTCTCTCAAAAGAAGAAACACAGCTCTTATGTGAAGTCCTACTGGAGTCGATAAAAAAAGATTGATTTATTGTGTGGATTATGGTATTTTAATTAAGCAGTTCCGCTGTTTATTAAACATGAACTGAGATTATAAAAGGAGCACGAAACCATGAAATTGAACTTAGTGGATGAAATCACCAAGTCCCAACTTCGTACTGATCTCCCTGATTTTGGTCCAGGCTGCACCGTCAAAATTGACGTCCGTATCCAAGAAGGCGACAAATTCAGAATTCAGGCATACGAAGGGGTTGTCATTGCCAGAGGTGGCAGTGGTATCTCAGAAACGTTTACCGTCAGAAAGATCTCTAACTCGATCGGCGTAGAAAGAACCTTCCCGGTTCATTCCCCAATCATTGATAAGATCACTGTCCTCAAACGCGGAAAAGTCAGAAGAAGCAAATTGTACTATATGCGCGGTCGTTCTGGCAAAGCATCTCGTCTTAAAGAAATTCGTTAGTAAAAAAAGTCGGAGAATTCCGACTTTTATTCTATAATGGGAAGTGGAACAACCATGAACACCTTAAACAACATCAAACTTAAACTCAAAGACTTCAGAGATAAAAACACACTTGTATATGATTTGTTCACGAGCATCGTGATCAGTTATATCTTAGTTTTAGTATTGACCAACTTTATAGCTTATCCGATCCATGTCGAGGGGAGCAGTATGTATCCTACTTTGCACGATCTGGATTATGGATTCTCAAATCTGTTAAGTTATCGAAGTGAAGGTATCGAACGCGGCGACATCGTCATCATTTATTATCCACCTATTGAAGATTACCTGATTAAAAGAGCCATTGGTTTACCAGGTGATATGGTCGAATGTAAAGATGACATCATCTACATCAATGGTCAAGCCATTGAAGAACCTTATTTAAATACCAAATACAGAGATGATTGGGTTAAATCAGGCGAACCTTTTACCGCAAACTTTGGACCGGTCTTTGTGAAAGCCGATGAGGTTTTTGTGATGGGGGACAATCGCCGAACTGGTGGTTCAACCGATTCTAGGATATTTGGACCATTAAAAATCGAATTGATTCGAAGTAAGGACATCTATATTTTCTATCCTTTGAGTCATTTTAGATGGATCACTGGACCATAATGAGCATTCATTGGTTTCCTGGTCATATGACCAAAGCCAAGCGAGAAATAGAAGCTCGCTTAGGGATGGTGGATTGCATCATCGAACTCAGAGACAGTCGTTTACCGCTTTCATCACGTAATCCTTTAATTGATCAACTCAGCAAAGACAAGCCAAGATTGATTGTTTTAACCAAGAAAGATATGTCAGATCCCCAAAAGACCACCCAATGGGTCAAAAGCTTATCGGCTGATAATACTGTGGTCATCGCATTAAATCTATTGAAAGATGATACCCGAAAACTTATCGTAGAAGGGGTACTAAAGGTCATGGAGCCTAAGTTTTCCAGATGGAAAGCACGCGGTATTCAACCCCGAGCCGTCAAAGCCATGGTGTTAGGTATTCCTAATGTGGGAAAATCGACCTTGATCAATCAATTGGCTAAGAAGAAACTAATGACAGTGGCCAATAAACCTGGGGTGACCATGGCTTTAAAATGGGCCAATGTTCATCCTCAACTGGATATTTTAGATACACCAGGTCTATTATGGGGCCGTTTTGAAGATAAAGATGTGGCGATGAAATTAGCGCTCAGCGGCTCGATCGCAGAAAAAGTTTTGCCGACTGAAGAATTGTTTGATGCGGCCTTTGATTTTCTCATGGTGAATTATCCCCATGTGTTATTGGCTAGATATGGATATCGCGGAAAAGATAAAACAGAACTTTTAGAGACCATAGCTAAAAATAGAGGATATGTTCAAAACGGTGAATATAAACTGAATGATGCGATGGTGACATTTTTGCGCGAACTTAGACAGGGAGATTTAGGCCCGATGAGTTTTGAATAATGGCTTGGCTTGAAGCTGACTTTAATAAATTTAAACGGATATTGGGCATCGATGAAGCGGGTCGGGGACCTTTAGCTGGGCCTTGTGTGGTAGCGGGAGTGATCTTACCTAAGGGATTTAGTCATCCTTTGATCAATGATTCAAAAAAATTAAGTGAAAAACAAAGAAATGCATGTTTTAAGGATATCGTTTTATCTGCTTTATGGGTTGGAGTCATTGAAGTTTTGCCTGAAACGATCGATCGAAGAAACATCTATCAAGCTACAAAAGATGCCAACATTCATTTGATCCAATTGGCCAATGCGGATGTTTGTTTGACCGATGCCATGCCCATTTCTCATCAACGGATACCAGTTTATGATTATATAAAGGGCGATAGTAGAAGCATCAGTATTGCTGCAGCCAGTATCATCGCCAAAGTATGTCGTGATGCGATCATGGTCAACTATGATCAAATGTATCCAAACTATGGCTTTAAACAACACAAAGGTTATCCAACCAAAGCTCATATCGAAGCTTTGAACACGTATGGAATCACACCCATTCATCGTTTAAGTTATGAACCTGTAGCGAAATTAAAAAGAAAGACATTTTTTGACGGAGATTTATAATGTGATGCATATCAGTCAGTGTGAACAACCATCAATTATTGGCGTATAGTGTTAAATATGAAGGTGAGTATTCTAGAATCAAACTGGCACTGATGCGAAATGAGCCCTATGAGCCTATTTTAGACTCGCCAAAAGCTTTTACGATCTTGGATGACTGTTATCCTGAAGGATTAAAAAACCTCTTAGAACCGCCTTATGTGCTTTACTATAAAGGGAACCTAGAACTATTGAAACACAAGGGCATAAGTGTTGTAGGAAGTCGGTTGCCTAAAGATTATGCGACAAGATGGACTAAAAATGTGGTAGAATTGCTATCGCAACGCTATGTGATCATCAGTGGCTTAGCCAAAGGAATTGATGCTTTGGCTCATGTTTGTGCTTTAAAACACAACACGACAATCGCAGTACTGGGTTGTGGGATCCATAGAATCTATCCCATAGAGAATAAGGTTCTGTATCATCAGATCGAAGAAGAAGGATTGATCTTATCTGAATATCCTAGTGAAACATTACCTTTGAAACATCGTTTTCCTCAACGTAATCGAATCGTTGCCGCTTTAGGAAAAGCAGTTGTTGTGATGCAGGCAGATTATAAAAGTGGATCTATGATAACCGTAAGAGAAGCATTGGATATCGGTAAAGAAATTTATTCGATTCCTTATGATTTAGATGCTCAAGAGGGTCAAGGATGTAACTTATTAATCCAACAGGGTGCGAATATGATTTTAAGCCTAGAAGATGTTTTGTGTATTTAATCAATTGACAAGCGCAAGTTTTTGTCTCATTGTAAATAAGAAAAGGAGTTCTTATGAAAAATCTGGTTATTGTAGAATCCCCATCGAAATCAAAAACGATCATGAAATATTTAGGATCTGACTTTGATGTGGTCTCTTCCAAAGGTCACATTAGAGATTTAGCGACCACGGGTAAAGGGGGATTGGGTGTCGACATTGCGGCAAACTTTAAACCTTCCTATGTTGTGAGTGACGATAAATCTGACGTTGTTAAATCATTAAAAGCAAAAATCAAATCGGCAGATACCGTTTATTTAGCAACTGACCCCGATCGTGAAGGTGAAGCCATATCTTGGCATTTAGCGGATGAATTGGGTCTTGATTTAGATAAAACCCAACGCGTCGTATTTAATGAAATCACCAAGACAGCTGTGCTTGAAGCTTTCAATCATCCTAGACATGTCGATATGGATATGGTTCGATCTCAAGAAGCAAGACGCATATTGGATCGTATCTTAGGTTTTAAATTATCTAAACTATTACAAGCTAAAATCAAGAGTCGCTCAGCTGGACGGGTCCAATCTGTCGCTTTAAAATTGATCGTTGAGCGTGAAAATGAAATCAAGAATTTTGTGCCAGTTGAGAAATGGGCTGTTACAACAAAATTCAAAAAAGATGAAATTGAATTTGAAGCTGAACTTTCCAGATTCAAAGGAAAGTCCTTTAAAGTAAAAACAAAAGCTGAAACGGATGAAGTTTTAGCCCAACTTAGACCAGAATTTACAGTAACGTCAATTGAAGAAAAAGATGGGAAAAGCGAGCATCGTTACCCGTATATCACATCTACGCTTCAACAAGATGCGGCCAACAAACTCTTCTTTTCAGCAAAGAAAACCATGAATGTCGCTCAAAAGCTTTATGATGGAAGTGCTCAAAAAGATGCTCAAGAAGGTCTTATCACATATATGAGAACCGATTCTACGCGTTTGAGTGAACAGTTTGTCCACTCAACCCGAGACCATATTGAGAAGACCTATGGGAAAGCTTATGTGGGATCCTATAAAGTCAAAAACGAAGACAATTCGCAAGATGCGCATGAAGCGATCCGTCCTACACATATTCATGTCACCCCAGAATCTGTTAAAGATACTTTGAGTGAAGATGCTTATAAGCTGTATGCGTTGATTTATGCGCGTACTTTGGCATCGTTGATGAGTGCCCCTAAGATAAAAAACATGACTGTTCTTTTGACTCAAGGAGACTATGATTTCAGTGCTAAAGGATCAAAAGTCGAATTTGATGGTTTCTATAAAGTACTTGGCAAATATGAACAACGTCAAGATAAGATGTTGCCTAAATTATCTCTGGAAGAAAGATTGGTGAGTCTTGGGATTGAAGGCAAACAGTCTTTTACCAATCCTCCATCTCGTTACACAGAAGCTAAATTGATCGAAGTCATGGAAGAAAATGGGATTGGAAGACCCTCAACCTATGCAACAATCGTCGATACGATCGTTGAAAGGGCATATGTTACTTTAGAAAAGACCGAAACTTCAAAGGTAAAATACTTTTTCCCAACTGAACAAGGATTATTAACAGATTCAAAACTTGGTGAACATTTCTCCGAATTGATCAATGTTGAGTATACGGCTAAATTAGAAGCTCAATTAGATCAGATCGCTGATGGGAAACTAAACCAACTTGAGGCTTTGACATCGTTTTATGATACGTTTGATCAACTATTGAAACAAGCCAATGATAATATGGAGAAAATCCAGCCGACTAAAACTGGAAGAATATGTCCTCAATGCGGTCATGAACTCGTCGTTCGTAAAGGACGTTTTGGAGACTTTACAGCGTGCAGTGATTATCCAACCTGTAAGTTTATCGAGAAGTCTGAAAACGATAAGAAAGAGGTAGAATTGACGGGAGATGCATGTCCTACATGCGGAAAACCTCTGGTTAAGCGCATTGGTCGTTTTGGTCCCTTTGTGTCTTGTAGTGATTATCCTACTTGCAAATACATCTTTAGTGAGACTAAGGTTAAAAGTGAACCTGTTGCAACAGGCGAAAAATGTCCTGTTTGTGGAGGTGATCTGGTGACTCGCAAAGGTCGTTTTGGACCCTTTGTATCCTGTGGTAATTATCCAAAATGCAAATACATCAAACCAAGGGAGAAGAAAGAAAGTTCAGCCAAAATGAATGATGAAAGCGGAAGTTAATGTGATTGGTGCCGGCTTAGCCGGTTGTGAAGCAGCATGGCAAATCGCTCAAAGAGGTGTTAAAGTACATCTTTTTGAAATGAAAGCCATTAAAAAATCAGAAGCCCATCATCTTGACGATTTCGCTGAATTGGTATGTTCAAATTCATTAAGAAGCGATAATCTAACCAATGCGGTTGGTATTTTAAAAGAAGAATTACGAATTTTGGGATCTTTGATCCTAGAGGCGGCTGATGCGACAAAAGTACCTGCTGGTGGTGCTTTGGCTGTGGATCGTCATTCGTTCTCAAAAACAATCACTGATAAAATTAGGAATCATCCCTTAATTGAGGTCCATGATGAAATCGTCACAGCTCCCAAAGCGGGGATCTGTGTTTTTGCGACAGGCCCTTTAACAGATGGTGCTTTGGCAGAATCCTTAAAATCGATCTTTAACGAAGACTCGCTTTATTTCTATGATGCAGCTGCCCCCATCATCGTAAAAGACAGTATCGATTTTTCAGTTGCTTACTATAAATCGCGTTATGATAAAGGTGATGGGAAAGACTACATCAATTGTCCTATGACCACAGAAGAATTTGATCGATTCTACGATGCTTTGATCAGTGCAGAAGTCGTTGTTCCAAAGGCGTTTGAAAAGGAAATTTATTTCGAAGGATGTATGCCTTTTGAAGTCATGGCCAAACGAGGTAAACAGACATTACAGTATGGTCCAATGAAACCTGTTGGTCTTGAAATTTCGAAAGAACATAAAAGATCTGCTGCTGTAGTACAATTAAGACGAGATGATGCAGCGGATAGTCTCTATAACATCGTTGGATTTCAAACTCACTTGACATGGCCTGAACAAAAACGAATCATTCATTTGATTCCAGGTTTACAAAACGCAGAAATTGCCCGATATGGCGTCATGCATCGCAACACTTATCTTAAAGCACCTAAGCTTTTAGAGCCGACCTATCAATGTAAAACGAATCCTCTTTGGTTCTTTGCGGGACAAATGACAGGTGTAGAAGGGTATGTTGAATCTACCGCAAGTGGTTATCTGGCAGGAATCAATGCAAGTCGGTTGGCTTTAGGTCAAAACCTACTTCAGTGCCCTCGTGAAACTGTCTTGGGTTCTATGGCTTACTACATTACTCATGCTGATCCAGAAACTTTTCAGCCTATGAATGCAAATTTCGGATTGATTCCTAGTGATTTAAGTCCTCGCTTAAAAGACAGAAAAGAGCGCATTGCAGAAGAAGCTTTGAATCAAATAAGGCAATTCAAAACACAACTATGACACAAGACATCCTTGATTTTCTAAATTATATCCACACTATTAATACGAAGTCCGTTCATACACGGGATGCTTATCGCCGTGATCTTGAAGAATTTCACTTTTTCTTGATCAATCAAGGGGTTACATTTTGGCAAGGGGTCGATTCAAAAACCATCATGCGTTTTATAGAATACCTTAATAAACACTCAAAAGGCGGACTTAAGAATTCTACGATTTCGCGCAAGATTTCAAGTTTAAGATCATTCTTTAATTATTTGGCTCAACAAAATAAAGTCAATCATAATCCTTTAAGTTCGATCCATAATCCATCCAAACAGAAACTCTTACCTGATTTTCTGCTTTTTGAAGAATTGAATCAACTTCTTGAATCTTTTGATTTGACGGAACCTTATCAATTCAGAAACAGAGCCATGTTTGAATTGATTTATGCCAGTGGATTACGTGTCAGTGAAGCAGCTGCATTGACCATTCAAGATATCGATCTTGAACAAAGAACGCTTCGTTTTATCGGTAAGGGTTCTAAAGAGAGAATGGTCCCATTCTATTCAGATTGTGGCGATATCTTGAGACAATATCTTAATGAAGTCAGACCAATCTTAATGAAAGGTAAACTTCATCATCGAGTCTTCATCAATCAACAAGGCGAAGGATTCACACCTCGAGGCATAGAATATCTTTTGGATCAATGTTCAAAAAGAGCTGGGATAAACCGTTCTGTTCATCCGCATATGCTTAGACACTCTTTTGCGACTCATTTACTCGACAATGGCGCTGATTTACGCTTGGTCCAAGAACTATTAGGTCATGAGAATATATCTACAACTCAGATTTATACACATGTTACACTAGATCGTCTAAAAGATTCCTATTTAAAGGCTCATCCAAGAGCTAAACTGCCCATAAAAACAACTTGAAACAAAGTTGAGCCTTTGGTATACTATATAACGGC
Organism: Erysipelotrichaceae bacterium; assembly: GCA_009773735.1. Classification (GTDB taxonomy): domain Bacteria; phylum Bacillota_I; class Bacilli_A; order Erysipelotrichales; family Erysipelotrichaceae; genus UBA2212. Next base: position 7,654 of record WSYG01000014.1, on the reverse strand, counting down.
ATCTAAAGATGCACATCACACATCAGGGATTCGCGATTCCGTCTCAGAAATGAGTTATCGCGAGCAGAACTGATGGAGGACAAACGGAAAGCGAGGAATACCATGTCTGTCGTATCGATGAAGAAGTTATTAGAACATGGATCCCATTACGGTCATCAGACCAAGAAATGGAATCCAAAAATGAAGCCGTTTATTTACGCGGCTAAGAATGGTGTATACATCATTAATTTAGAGAAAACTCTAGGAAAATTGGATGATGCGTATGCTGCAATGAAGGCTTTGGCCGAAAAGAATGGTAAAGTTTTGTTTGTTGGAACAAAGAAACAAGCTCAAGCCATCGTCATGGAAGAAGCATTAAGAAGTGGATCATTCTACATCAACCAACGTTGGTTGGGTGGACTGCTGACCAATTTTAGAACCATGCAGAAACGTATCAAACGCTTGCAGGAAATCGAAGATATGGAAGCCAGTGGAACCATCAATGTTTACCCTAAGAAGGAAGTTGCCAATATTCGCAAAGAAGCGGCTCGTTTGGAAAATTTCTTCGGTGGAATCAAAGAAATGAAAAAACTGCCGGATGCCATATTTGTGGTCGATCCGACTGAAGATTACAATGCTGTTGCAGAAGCTAAAAAATTAGGCATCCCAGTATTTGGGTTTACTGATACTAATTGTGATCCAGAAGCTGTTGATTATGGCATTCCGGCTAATGATGATGCGATTCGTTCAATCAAACTAATTGTCAGCATCATGGCAGATGCGATCGTTGAAACAAAAAGCGGCATATTATCTTATGCTTTCCAGGAACAAGATCTCGTAAAAGACATTTCTATGAGCGATGTTATCATTAATGTTGAACAAGTCAATGAAGAAAATGAACGTCGTAGAAGAGCGAAAATGGAAGAAAGAAGAGCCCGTGAAGAACGTTCTACACATAGACCTTTCGACCGTCGTCCACGTACCAATGATACTTATCAAGGTCGTTCTGATTCAAAACCTTTCGTTAGATCAGAACCATCTAAAGCAGTAGAAACACCAAAACCAGTTGAAGCAGCAAAACCTGTTGAAGTTGTCAAGCCTGTTGAAGTAGTTAAGAAAGTTGAAGCAGTTAAAGTTGTTGCACCTAAAGCTGCTGAAGTAACACAAGAAGCTGTTGCAAAAAAGCCGAGAGCAAAGAAAACTGAAGTTAAGGAAGGCGAGTAATCCATGGTTACAGCAAGTCAAGTAAAAGAACTGCGCGATAAAACAGGCGCAGGGATGATGGATTGTAAAAAAGCTCTCGAAGAAACCAATGGTGAATTGAATAAAGCCATCGATTGGTTAAGAGAAAAAGGCATTGCGAAAGCTGCTAAAAAGGCAGATCGTATTGCTGCTGAAGGCTTAACAAAAGCAGTTGTTTCTGGTAATCGTGCCATTGTCATCGAAGTCAATTCTGAAACAGATTTCGTTGCTAAAAACGAACAATTCTTAGCATTGTTAGATAACCTATCTAATGCTTTGGTTAATTCTAATGTTAAATCATTGGATGAAGCATTGACTTTAGTAATTGACGGTAAAGCTGTATCTGAGCATGTTGCAGAAGCAACATTTACCATTGGTGAAAAGATCACACTCAGACGTTTTGAGATTCTATCTAAAGCTGATGATGAAGTATTTGGATCCTACATCCATATGGGTGGAAAGATTTCAGTCATCGTTAAGTTAAAAAGCACAGAAGACGCTGAAGTTGGAAAAGACATGGCAATGCAAGTTGCATCTATGAATCCGGGTTATATTTCACGTAAACATATGCCAGTTGAATTCATTGAACACGAACGCAACATTCTTAAAGTTCTCATTAAAAATGACCCGATCATGGGTTCCAAACCTGAGAATGTTCTCAATGGGATCTTAGAAGGCAAACTGAGCAAAGTGTTACAAGAAACCAGCTTGGTCGATCAATTATTCTTTAGAGATCAAGACATCAAAGTTCAAAAAGTACTCGAAGCTGCCAAAACTGAAGTATTAAGTTTTGTCCGTTATCAAGTCGGTGAAGGCATCGAAAAAAGAGAAGATAATTTCGCCGAAGAAGTCATGAATCAAACGTTTGGCAAATAAAATTAAAGGGCACATTTTGTGTCCTTTTATAAGGAGAACCCAATGTATAAAAGAGTCCTACTTAAGTTAAGCGGAGAAGCCTTAGCAGGTCAGCAAAACGGTCTTAATCCAGCGGTTTTAGTTGGGATAGCCGAAGAAGTCAAAGAAATTACAGCGATGGGTGTCCAAATCGCCATTGTGGTTGGTGGTGGGAATTTTATCCGCGGTAAGTTTGCAGAACAGATGGGTATAGATCGTATTCAAGCTGATTATATGGGGATGTTAGGAACCGTAATAAATGCAATTGCTATTCAAGGTGTATTTGAAAAAAACGGGATTGAAACGCGTATCCAAACGGCCATTGAAATGAGTAAAATCGCTGAACCTTTCATTGTAAGAAGGGCAATTCGCCATCTTGAAAAAGGTCGAGTCGTTATTTTTGCAGCTGGAACGGGTAGCCCATATTTCTCGACGGATACCACTGCTGCTTTAAGAGCATCAGAAATCAAAGCTGACGTAATTCTAATGGCGAAAAACGGAACAGATGGCGTGTATAATGATGATCCAAATAAGAATAAAAGTGCCATTAAATACGCTCGTTTGAGTTATAATGATATCATAAGAAATAACTTGAATGTCATGGATCAAACAGCCATTGCCATGTGTAAAGACAATGGATTAGACTTGATCGTATTCTCTATGAATGAGAAGGGCAACATCAAGAAAGCTGTGCTAGGTGAAACCATAGGCACAATCATATGTAAGGAGGACAAAATATGAAACAACATTTAGACAAAGCAACCGTTGAAATGAAAAAGGTGATCGATAAATTTGAGCACCATTTAGGTACGGTACGTACCGGAAGAGCTAATCCTAAACAACTTGAAGACATTCATGTTGATTATTATGGCTCAGCAACCCCATTAAGCCAAGTTGGTAGCATTCAAGTCGTTGAAGGTAGACAACTGGTCATCAAACCTTATGACACAAGTCTTTTAAAATTGATCGAACATGCGATCCAAGCTGCTAATTTGGGAATGAATCCTATGAATGATGGTACTGTCGTAAGAATCAATGTTCCGGCATTAACAGAACAAACCCGCAAGGAAATCACCAAAGTCGTTGAAAAGCATGCGGAAGAAGCCAAAGTCTCTATTCGTAATGTTCGACGCGATGTTAATGATGCCATCAAAAAAGATGATACATTAACAGAAGATCGTGAAAAAGATGCTTTAGAAAAGATTCAGAAATTAACAGATGAACATATAAAGAAGATTGAAACCATCGTCAAAGACAAAGAAAAAGACATCATGACAGTATAGCTCACTTCAAGTGAGCTTCTTTCTTAAGGAGAAATATGACCGAAAAACTTAAGCACGTCGCCATCATCATGGATGGTAATGGCCGTTGGGCTAAAAAACAAGACAAGGAGCGGACCTTCGGTCATTTTCATGGTGTAGAAAAAGTAAGAGAAATTGCTATTACAGCCAATGACGAAAACATAGAGGTATTGACTTTGTATGCTTTCTCTACAGAGAATTGGAAAAGACCAATTCAAGAAGTAGATTATCTCATGCAATTACCATCGATGTTTTTTAGTAAATATCTAAAGGAATTATTGGAAAAGAACATTAGGATCGAATCAATAGGTGATTTAACACCTTTTCCTGAGAACACCAAGCGAGTTTTGTTAAATGCCATCAAAGATACTTCGCATAATACTGGAATGGTTCTTGTATTTGCGATGAACTATGGTAGTAGAACTGAAATTGTTGAAGCGGCTAAAAAATATCATTTGGCTATGGTTTCTGGAAAAATGACTGAAGAATTGAATGAAACGAATTTTGAGCAGTTCTTGATGACCAAAGATTATCCTGCGGTTGATTTATGCATTCGCACCTCTGGAGAACAACGACTGTCTAATTTCTTGATGTGGCAATTGGCTTATGCTGAATTGATTTATTTCAGGTGGATTAATTAGAGATATCATCATTTATTCATTTGTACTCGTAGGGGTTTATGAAACGTATGCCATAAAAGAAAAAGAATGGCCAAAACTGCTGTTTGTGCTACTTATCTTTGTGGTATTGGGTTTATCAAGAGTATCAGATCAATTCCTATTGGTATGTTTACTGGGTTTGATTATGTTTTTCTATTTGATTTCTATTTTAAACCCTTGGTTTACTCCATCAGATCTAGGTTACATTTTGACAATGATACTGATGTTTACTGGCACGTTAAAGTCAATATTTATAGTATTTGATGACTTTGGTGTCAATATGATGATTTTTCTATTGATATCTACATATACAACAGATACTGGAGCTTATTTCAGTGGTTTCTATTTTGGTAAAACAAAACTCAACGAAAGAATATCACCTAAGAAAACGGTAGAAGGTTCAATCGGAGGTTGGTTAATCGGATCAATATCAGGCTTTATTTTCGCGTATTTTATGGTTAAGGGCTTCAATTTCTGGATATTGGTTGTTATGGCGGTTGTATTTCCTATCATAGGTCAAATTGGTGATTTAGCTTTTAGTGCCATTAAACGTCATTTCAAAATTAAAGATTTTGGGAGTATTTTTCCAGCTCATGGTGGAGTATTGGATCGTATAGATAGTTTAGTATTTAATCTTTTATTCTTTTACATATTTATATCTCTTCTTACTTTATAAATGCATCGTTTTCGATGACAATCAGTCATCTTAATGCTAACTTACGCTTTTTTATCATATACTTGTTCAGTATCAAAAATAGGGAGTAAACATGTCAATTCTATATACGTTGATCATATTGAGCATCATTATTACGATTCATGAAATTGGCCATTTGGTCAGTGCTAAGTTTTTTAAAGTTTATTGTAAAGAATTCTCATTAGGTATGGGTCCCAAGTTATGGGGCTTTAAAGGAAAAGAAACAACCTACAATCTAAGGATGTTTCCTTTTGGTGGTTTTGTGGCTATGGCAGGGGAAGAATCTGTTGAAGCAGATGTGCCTGTTGAAAGAACTTTACTGGGCATCGCTAAATATAAACGCATGATCATCATGTTGTCAGGCATATTCATGAATTTCGTTTTGGCTTTTATATTGTTTGTTGGGATTAATTGGTCACTTGGTTATGTCATTGAGTCACCAAAAGCCATAGTAGCTGGTATCGTTGAAAATTCACCTGCTGAAGCAGCTGGTCTACAAATGAACGATAAGATTTTGAAACTTACATTTACTGATGGGACTTCTGTCGTTCCCAAGAACTTTGATGATGTTATTACATATACTCAGCTTTATCACAATGAGATTAAGTTTACGCTTTTAAGAGATTCACAAGAAATTGAAATCTCGGTGACTCCAATCTATATGGCTGAAACTGAACGTTATTTCTTAGGGGTTATGTTACCTCCCGCAGAGAAAGTAAACATTAGTCCACTCGAAGGCATTGGATATGCATTCTCGACCATGATTGGGACGATCTACAGCATGTTCTTATTGATCGGTAGATTATTGACAGGAGTTGGTTTACAGTCCGTCAGCGGTCCTCTAGGGATCATAGAGATCACACAGGCTCAAGCAAGTTATGGACTATTAAACTTGATTTATCTTACAGCGATACTATCATTAAATGTTGGAGTATTTAATTTATTGCCGTTACCTATCTTAGATGGAGGCAGAGTATTTATCATCGGAATTGAAATGATCATAAGAAAACCACTCAATAAACGAGTGGAATATGGTTTGATGTATTTTAGTGCGGCACTACTGATTATGTTGATGGTCTTGGCTACTTGGCAAGACTTGTCAAAGTTATTCTAATCCAGCCAACATTCTTCTAATCTTAACCAAATCGGTCGTACTGATCTTGCCGTCGCCATTGACATCGGCAGCCAGTGCGGCTTTTTCATTCATGGTTTCTAATCCAGAGATGAATCTTCTTAGTTTCACCAAATCGGTCGTAGATACTTTATTGTCATCATTTAAGTCTGCAATCAAATAGAATTCCACTTTTACAATGGTACTAGACGCATAGTAATTTAAACGCACTGTTGTTGCAGAAGTTATGGTGTAATCATCATTGAATCCCCAACGATATACTCTGTATTTTGGGGTTACTGTCACAGTGAAATCTATTAGATCAGTCGAATTAACAGTGATTCCTGAAACGATAGGGACTTCATTTAGAGTAGCACCTAAAGTTCCGCCAACAAAAGTAGTATCAAAACTCAAGGTAATATTCTTCACAATATTTGAAACGGTCACTTCCTTAGTAGAGACATTTCCTACAGCATCAGTTGCTATGAAAGTAAATGAACTGTTATAGGTAAATGTGTAAGAAGTGACATTTAGAGTTCCTTCATCTGTTGAAGCTGTGACTATTATGTCACTAGGAGTGGTCGTTGTTGAATCAAAAGGAGCTATTGTTATGACTGGTGGTATCTTATCTATATGAGAAATTGTAACTGATTTTTCCGTAATATTCCCGGCTTCATCAACGGCTCTAAATACATAAGTACCGTTTTCAGTAAAGGTGTAAGATGCTGCACCTAGTGATCCTTCATTTGTAGTAGCAGTTACTATGACATTTTGATTGGTCATTATAGTAGGATAATCTTGAATGCTTATGATTGGGGCTGTCTTATCTATAGTGAAACGCAATGTTTGAACAATTCCCGTAACACTTGTTGCAACAACATCGTAAACACCATCAGCTGTTACGGTTGCTCCAGAAAGAATTGGCAAACCATTTAGTGTGGCTGTACCGTTTGTGAAGAATATCTGGCGATCTTTATTGTATAGACCTTGATGGACGACACCTGTTACAAATTTTGAAATGTAATCAGAAATTTGATCAGCGTTGATATAAGCAATCGATCTTGTAAAATTATAAGGAACTAAAATAGGATCTTGGTTATTATTAATTGAACCATCTTCATTAAGTGGGTTTGTAGTTTGAATTTTATAAACCAATTTATCGTTGACCATCATTCCTTCAAGGATGATAAAAGGGTAGTTGGTTGCTCGAGTAGGAAGTGTATAAAGGATATTTGTCAATTGTGGATCCTTATAAACAGTGCGCGATGCTGATGAACTAAGTATACCTAACATATAAGAGTTTAGATCTTTAAAACCAAGGTATCTGTCAATTCTATAAGCAATCGCAGAAATGCCTAAGCTCCACCAAGGATCGGATGCATATTTTGTATTTAACCCTGCTCCTTTTGTACCAATATTACTAGCGTAAAAAACAGAACCAGTATAACTCATATAGGATCTTCTTAAGTTGAGCCCCATATGTTGATTAATACATGACAGTATTGAAACAAAGGCTACCGCATTATCAGGATTACTATCAACCGCACCCCAACCAAATAAGTTGTATCGACCATTACAGTAATGGATGATATTATTCTCATCAGCATATTTACCGCTTTGGTATATTAAACAATATTGTTCAACCGTATACGGGAGAACTTCAAAGGTTGTCGTACTTTTAACTACCAAACCGTTAAAATTTGCAGGATTTTGGGCATAAGTACTGCGTCCATAACCACTTTCTAAAGCCCCCATGCTGAAAATCATCAAAGCA
>WSYG01000080.1 GCA_009773735.1 Erysipelotrichaceae bacterium | reverse complement strand
TCTAGAGAACCCTGAAGCCAATCTCAATGAACTCTGTGAACTGTATGAAGAAGAAACAGGGAATGCAATCAGTAAGTCGGGAATCAAACATCGTCTCACCAAATTGATGGGATTGGTGTAAAATAGGTATTGACCTTAAATAATTTGAATAAAGGATTGTGGTATTGTGCTTTGGCTATCAAATCAAACAAAGAGGAATCCTATGAGATATGTAAGCTTAAAAATGAAATTATTGGCCCTGACTCTATTGTTGGCAGCCTTGTTGACCAACAATATTTTACCAGTTATGACTTTGATCTTAATTGGTGGTGTAGAGATCTTTCTGCTGCTTTTTGTCTGTAGAAAAAAAGTAATCCAAATCTTTGTCGTTCAACTTATGAGCATCAGTTCATTTGGTCTTTTGTATTCTGAAAACATCATTGCCAGAACTCAGATTCAAAATCTCAGTTTTAAATGGGAACTGGGTTCATATGAATTAACTGGAGAGAACGTTTCTGAAGGGATACTTAATTTTAGTTTTGATAGGCTTTTAGCTGTCTTCAAACTTGAGCTAAAATCAGTTGCGGCAGCTCGTAAAGTACTGATTGATAATGTGGTTATTCCCCAATGAAGTCAGTATATGGTCTCATCAATCAACTAAAAAGAAACGGTGGCATTATCGCAGATCTTGCCTCTGTTTTAGTCGCCTATTTCTTTTCGATTCTGGTTCGTTTTGATTTCTCGCTTTATCAAAAAGATTCCTTAGGATTTACGGCAGAACGTTACTTGCAACTTTTGGTTCAGCAAATCTGGATCATCACTTTAGTCTATTTTATTGTCTTTAAAATATTTAAGTTGGATAAAACCATCCGAGGTTTAGCCTCTGTCTATGAAGCCACCCGTATCATCATCGCCGCCATACTAGGTGCGATTATCTATTTCTTGATTTCATATACCGGTTTGATACCGCGTTTGCGTTTTGGAATCTATCCGATCCAAGCTTTACTGTTGATCATGTTTCTAGAGTTCATCCGTTTCTATAAACAAATGACACAACTGGTGACCGTAAAATCAAAAACAGGCAATAGTGATGACATCAATACGATCATCATTGGTGCTGGTGCAGCCGGATCTTTACTGTTTAAAGAAGTCAGTACCAATCATATCTATAAGAACCGCATTTTGGGATTCATCGATGATGATCCAACTAAAACAGGAAAAAGCATCGGTGGAGTCCAAGTTATGGGAACCATGGATAAACTTGATGAGTTGGTTAGTAAGCTTGAAATCCAACAAATCTATGTGGCCATGCCTAGTGTAACTTTACAAGTTCAAAAAGCCATCATGCAGCAATGTTATAACACAGGTTGTAAAATAAAGGTCTTATCTTCCACCCAAGACATGATGAGTTCAAGCGGGATCAAGAATAATCTGCATGATCTTAACATTGAAGATCTGTTGGGCAGAAATGCGATTACCTTGGACAATTCGGCTTTGCATGAATTCATCCATGATCAAGTTGTTATGATCACAGGCTCTGCAGGATCGATCGGCAGTGAACTAGCGCGCCAAGTCTATGCTTACGAACCTAAAATATTGATCTTAATCGATATCAATGAAAACGGGATCTATGATCAGCACCAAGATTTCTTAATGAAAAAGAGTCCCGATCATAAAACCAAGCTGGTTCCTTTGATTGTCAATATGCGTGAACGAAGTGAATTAGAACACTTGTTTGCGAAGTTTCAGCCATCCTTGGTTTTCCATGCGGCTGCTCATAAACATGTTCCTACGTTGGAAGATATGCCTTCAGAAGCTGTGAAAAACAATATCTTTGGTTCAGTTAATTTAATTGAAGTCGCCAAGAAACATCACGTTAAACGTTTCGTTACCATATCTACCGATAAGGCAGTTAACCCGACCAATGTCATGGGTGCAACTAAACGATTCATTGAACAAATCATCCAATCGATTGATCCAAGTTCCTGTGAAACAAAATTCATGGCAGTTCGCTTTGGAAATGTCTTAGGATCCAACGGTTCTATCATTCCTTTGTTTAAGCGTCAAATCGAAGCTGGTGGACCATTGACCCTTACGCATAAAGACGTCATCCGTTACTTCATGACCATCCCCGAAGCTGTATCTTTGGTTCTACAAGCAGCGGTATACGCTAAAGGCGGAGAGATCTTCGTCTTAGATATGGGTAAACCTGTAAAGATCTTAGATCTTGCGAAGAACTTAATTAAACTGGCTGGCTATGAACCTTATGTTGATATTGACATCAAAGAAGTCGGATTGAGACAAGGCGAGAAACTGTATGAGGAGTTGCATTTAAGTAAAGAAGAAGTCAGTTTTACTCCAAATCAGTTAATTTTCCTAACCCGTCCGATCGCATTTGATCCTAAGACCATTGAAGAAGATCTTGAACTTTTAAGTAATGTGGCTGATCTTGATGATGAATCCATCATTCAGGCTCTGGTCAAAGCTGTTCCTACCTATCAACCCAACCGAACTAAAAATGTATAAACCCATTAAACGATGCATAGATTTTATTATATCTTTGATCGGACTGCTTGTATTGAGTCCGATTTTCCTGTTGATTGCCGTCATCATCAAACTCGAATCCAAAGGCAAAGTTCTTTTTAAACAAAAAAGATTAGGCAAAGACAAATGTTTCTTCGATATCTATAAATTCAGAACCATGCTTTCAAGTACTCCCAAAGACATGCCGACACATTTACTGCTTACCCCAGAAAAATTCATCACAAAATCAGGTGCTTTCTTACGCAAATCAAGTTTGGATGAGTTACCTCAACTCATCAATATCTTAGTTGGAGATATGAGTATTGTTGGTCCTCGACCTGCTTTATGGAATCAAGATGATTTGATTGCGGAACGCGAAAAAGTAGGCGCCAATGATATCCTTCCTGGACTCACTGGTTGGGCTCAAATCAATGGACGTGATGAATTGCACATAGAACTGAAAGCTAAATTAGATGGTCAGTATGTTAAAGAGATGAGCTTATGGTTAGACATCAAGATCTTCTTCCTGACCATATTCAAAGTATTTCGTTCAGAAGGCATCCAAGAAGGGAAGCGACAATGAACCCAATCAAGGACTTAGTGTCGATCATTACCCCTGTATACAACTCGGAAGCGACCTTAAAAGCGACTATAGACAGTATACTTAATCAA
>WSYG01000013.1 GCA_009773735.1 Erysipelotrichaceae bacterium | reverse complement strand
GCCAATAACACGAATCCATAAAACATTAATTCCATAGTTTCTCCCTTTTGTCTTTTGACCTTTCTTTAAACCCTCAACTGCCCCCATCCATCAATCTTAAACGACGACTGACTTCAGCAATTGGTAAACCCATGATTGTATAATAATCACCTGAGATGGATTTGATAAACAAAGCGCCTCTGTCTTGGATCCCATAAGCACCTGCTTTATCAAGAGGTAAATTTGATGCGACATAACTTTTGATCATCGCATCTGTAAGCGGATAAAAGGTTACTTTTGAGATGGAGTGAAATACGACTTTTTCTTTATCACTGATCATACAAACACCGGTGATGACTTTATGCGTCTTACCTGATAAGAGATCTAACATACGAATCGCATCTTCATTGTCTATTGGTTTTCCCAATATAACATCATCGATAACAACGACGGTATCTGAGCCGATAACGATGGATTTGGGGTGATGCTGAAATACATCCAGAGCTTTGTCTATGGCGATTTTTTCAATGGCTTTGACTAAAGGCAAAGAAGGATCCAGCTCTTCTTCGATTTGAGGATTCTCTGAACTAAAAGGAATATTAAGCAGTAACATTAATTCTCTTCTGCGTGGACTTTGACTTGCCAGGATGATGGATTTCAACATATGTGTTCTCCCTTTGAAAACAGAAGCATTATATCATGAGTCTTTGATTTAAAAAAGGTCTGTTAGAACAAACCCTCTTCTAGTATTTTCATGACTTCATCGACTGCATGATCAACATCTTTACGGTCACTAAACATGACCCAATTCAGTCCGATAAAATTTGAGATTCCCATCAACATATAGGCCACTACTTCTGGATCATAATCTTTCATTTGACCGATCCCAATGGCTTCTTCGATATGATGGGCATAATTCTTCGCAAAATCCGTATAATACTCCACAAATAATCGTTTATCGATGTATAAAGATTCCCAGATGATGTTGTACATGCTCTTGTGTTCACTGATGAATTCTAGAAATGATCTTAAACCAATACGTTCAGCATCTTTACGATTGGTTACATTAGACTCTTTGATACGTAATGCGATGTGCATACGAATCTCATGAGAATAGCTTACCAAGAGATATTTATAGATGTTGATCTTATCGGTGAAGTAAATATAAAACGTACCAGGCGCTACTTTCGCTCTAGAGGTGATATCGTTGATGGAGGTGGCATAATACCCCTGTTTATAAAACAGTTGCTCAGCGGCTTTACATAGCCTATCAAGAGTGGCTTGACCTCGTTTAGTCTTAGGTTGATTTACAAATCGGTTCATAGATTTTCCATATTTTGATATATTATATCACATCTTCAAGTTTGGTATTGTTGGTAAAACCCAAGACCAAGGAACTGAAGAGGATTGGTTTCTCATACATCAACGCATGACCTGAATCTGGGACATAAACCAATTGAGCTTGTGGGATTTCCTTGGCAATAAATTGTTGATTTGCGAAAGGCGTGATGATGTCTTGTTCACAACCAACGACCAAGGTAGGACACTTGATTTCTTTAAGATGAGCTCTCTCATCCAAATCATTGGCACTGTTGGTCAAACGGATCATAGCTTGAATAAAGACAGGATTCGCAAAGACCGTCAGTAGCATTTCTTTACGTCTGTTCATCCACTCGATGTGTTTTTCATAGAACTTCTGTGAGTAAATAACAGGTATCGTAGTGGAATAATACGCTGCTGGATCACTGGCCGCTTTATTCCAAGCATAGCCAATTTCTTGTAGCCAAGAAGATGTATGAGAGGTCGTATTAAACAGTAACAGTCTTTCTACAAGCTGTGGATAAGCAATGGTCAATTTAATGGCGACTTCTCCTCCATAAGATATCCCAAAGACAGCTAAGTCTATAAAAGCCTGGGCTTTGATAAAATGAGCCAACATATCTACTTGAATGTCTTGATTGTAGGTTAATCCATCCAGTTTAGATGACTTTCCTTGATCTAAAAGATCGATCAGGATCAAACAATTGTCTTTTGAGAAGGCTTCAATAAATGGTTTCCAGCTTAAGGTAGACATCATGATCCCATTAAGGATCAAGATCGGTTTTCCTGTCCCATAGGTTTCATAATAAACACTATAATCTTTATAGGTAAATTCCATTAGATGATGCCTAGTTCTTTGGCTTGACGATAAAGGTCTTCTCTGAATTTAGGATGAGCTATTGAAATGAGTCGATCTACACGTTCATTCACATTCGTCCCCTTTAAAGCTGCGACTCCATATTCGGTGACGATATGATCGACATCATTGCGTGATAATGAAACAATGGCACCTGGCTTTAAGAAAGGAACGATCTTTGATTGTTCAACCCGTTCACCTGTGATTGGATCTTTGATCATCGCTGTTGAATATAAGGCAATGAAAGATTTCCCATTTTTTGAATTTTGTGCACCGGTAGCTGTATCTGATTGCCCACCTGTTCCACTAAATTGCATGGTCCCAATGGATTCTGAAGCACATTGACCTGTCAAATCAACTTCTAGTGTTGTATTGATGGAGACCATATTGTCGTTGAGTCCAATGATATACGGATCATTGACATATGCCCCATTTAAGATGTTCACTGCCGGATTGTGATCTAAGAATTCATAAAGCTCAGCCGTCCCCATCGCAAAGGTACAAATCATCTTACCTTTTTGCATTTGCTTCTTTTTGCCTGTTATAACACCCATTTTCGCAAGCTTCATGAGTCCTGTCGTCATCATCTCAGTATGTACGCCTAAATCTTTCTTATGCGTCAATGAAGCAGCTACCGCATTGGGGATACCACCAATACCTAACTGAAGGCAGGCTCCATCTTGAATATGTTCCGCAATAAATTGTCCGATCTTTTCATCTTTTTCATTAAAATCACCTTCTGGTAAAACAGGGGGCATATAGTTGGATTCAATCAAATAATCAACTTCATCTAAACTGAGTTCAAGATCGCCATAGGTATAAGGAAAATTTGGATTGATCTCCAAGATGACCATATCTGCATCTTCGATGACTTGTTTTTCATAGGTATTGCTTATGGATAGAGAAACATATCCATGTTTATCTGGCATGGAAGCAGATCCTACATAAATATTGGTATGAACATGGGCCAATCGTTTGGTTCCAGCTAAATGTAAATGATTGGGAATGAATGAACAGTTACCATTTTTATGAGCTTTACGTAACGTCGGTGAATAAAACCACCCATCGATATGAAAGGATTCTTTATATTCGTCGGTTAAAAATTGTTGATCCGACATGGGCAGACAGTTGGTTACCGTGACATTTGAAACATCTTTGGCTACGGTGTGTAAGTTCGATAAAAAATCGCGTCCTTCAGCTCCAGCCATTCCAGTCACGATCATGTCTCCGCTTTTAACGAGTTTAACTGCGTCTTGAGCACTAATTATTTTCTTTGAATAGTCCATAGGGCCTCCTAGAGAGAAATGCAGGGGAGGAAGATCCTCCCCTGCTTATGATACAACACTTATTTCAAGATGGATTCAATAGATTCTAAATCTTTAACATTGGTCCAGACACCAGCATATAAATTGGTTTCTGCATTCAAAGCACCGAGTGCAGCTTTGGATAGATTCATTTCCATGGTACCTAAACGTTGACCGTTTTTGAAGTCAATAACGCCGCCAAAAGGATTGGTGATTGGAGCTGATTCCATTGCAGTTCTGAAGTTATCCCAATTGAGGGTCTTCTTGTCTACGCGTTTTAGACCTTCTACGAAGTAATAAGCTGCGATCCAACCTGTAATGGCATAAGCATTAACAGCATACTTAGCATCGATTTTGGATTGGTATAAGTCTAGTGCGGCTTTGTGTGTCGCATCAAAAGCGACCCAGCCGTTTCCATAGACATCAAATTTGCCTTGGATTTCATTGATGAATAAACTTGCATAAGCAGGTGCTACGTTGACATAGGTCGTAATAACATCTTTGTTGACAGATTGTGCAGCCAATTCTTTGATGATGGTTGCGATCGTAACTTGATTGGAAGCTGCGATGATGAAATCAACATTGGCATTCTTAATGGAAGTAACGGCTGCAGAAACGTCTGTTGAACCATAAGCAACTTGTTGTTCAACAAGCGTAATCCCAGTCAACGCTGCAACTTGTGTCTTAGCTCCAGCCAACAAATCTTTACCAGCGTCATCATTGGTATAAATAATACCGATTTTTTTAGCTTTGAAATCCCCTACTGCACGAGCAACCATGATTCTGCCTTCAGTCTTATAAATTGGCTGAACTGGGAATAGATTGTAGTTGCCTTCTTCTTCAGTGGCTTTTTCATCATACAATTGGCCAATACCTGTTGCGAAGTATACGGCAGGAACGCCAGTTTCTTTCAACAAGTTCATGGTTGCACCAACTGTTGGTGTACCAAAGTGTCCAACCAATGAGAATACTTTGTTATCATTGATCATTTCTTGTGTACAAGCTAAACCTGCTTCAGCGACGAAGCCGTCATCTTTATGCACAAATTTGATCTTACGTCCAGCAACACCACCGGCATCATTGACGTATTTCAGATAGGCTTCCAAACCAGCAATGAACGGTCCACCGACATTGGCAAGGTTTCCGGAAGTAGCGGCACAGTTACCGATCAAAACTTCTGTTTTGGTAACCCCTTGAGAAACAACTTCTTTTTTGCAGGATGTCAAACCTAATGTCAACATCAGTGCAGACAACAGAACAACTAAAATCTTCTTCATTCTTTCCTCCTTATAATAATGTTTGAGCATTATTAGCCTTGTTTATGTGATCCCAAATATGCTTGAATTAATTTCGGATCATGAATTAATTCTGAGGCTGGACCCTGCATCGTTAGGTTGCCGACTTCTAATACATATGCATAATCTGCGATTTTCAGGGTTTGGGCCGCGTTTTGTTCAACGATGATGATGGTCGTACCTTCTTCACTGATTTCTTTGACGATTTTCATGATGCTTTGAACGATAAGGGGAGCTAGACCCAGTGATGGTTCATCAAGCAATAAGACTCTTGGACTGCTCATCAATGCTCTGCCGATGGCCAACATTTGTTGTTCCCCACCAGATAAGGTTGAGGCTACTTGATGTTTACGTTCTTGTAAGACTGGGAAATATCCATAGACTCGTTCGAAATTAGCTTTGATCTGCTTTCTGTTTTTTACGGTAAAAGCACCAACACGTAAATTCTCTTCGACGGTCAGATCTTTGAAGACCTGGCGTCCTTCTGGACTTTGAGCGATCCCTAAACGTGCAATCTGTTCAACATCCATCTTGTGAATGGGTTTCCCAAAGAATTCAATCGTACCAGAACTAGCTTCAACCAAACCCGAAATGGTTCTTAAGGTGGTTGATTTACCGGCACCGTTGGCTCCCAGTAGTGCCACGATGGTTCCTTCATTGGCATACAAATCGATGCCCTTGATGGCTTCAATGGCTCCATAGCGTACTTTTAGATTCGATATTTTTAAGGCAACGGTTTTCATGCGGGATTCTCCGTTCCAAGATAAGCAGCTTGAACAGTAGGACTCTTTTGGATTTGACCAGGGGTACCAACGGCTAAGAATTTCCCAAAGTTGATGGCGCAGATTCGATCACAGACATCCATGACCAAGCGCATGTCATGTTCAACCAATAAGATTGAACAATTATAACGCTGACGTATTTGGCGTATGACTTTCGCAAAGTCTAAGGTCTCTAAATCATTGAGACCTGCAGCCGGTTCATCCAAGATGATCAGCTTTGGTTTACACATCAATGAACGAGCCAATTCGATTTTCTTTAAGATTCCGTAAGGTTGTCCATAGACCAGCCAATCTTTACGATCAGCGATGCCTAAGAATGTGAGAATTTCTATGGCTTCTTGACGATACAATGCTTCTTCTGCTTTGCTTTTTTTTGTATTAAATGCTTGACCTATGAAACTGGTTTTAAAATCAATGTGTCCACCAATCAACACATTATCTAGAATTGATAACTCTTTGATCAGTTCAACATTCTGGAAGGTACGAACCAAACCATAACCAATGACTTCATGAACTTTATGTGTGGTCAATTCGATTGTTTTTCCTTGTTTGGATTTAAATCGGATCGAGCCATGATTGGGTTTGTAGAATTGTGTAATACAGTTGAATACAGTTGTTTTACCTGCCCCATTGGGACCAATAAGCCCAAAGATTTCACCTTCGTCGACATCAAACGACAAGTGATCAACAGCTTTGATGCCTCCAAATGAGATGGAGAGATCCTGGATACTCAAGACAGTTTTGTTTTGTAGTTCATCCATGATTAGAATTTCTCCTTGATCTTTACAACCAACTTCTTAAGATCAGCTCCAATCCTGATGAGTCCATAAGGATAATACAGGATGATCAAGATGATCAAGATGCCATTAAACATCAACGCAAAGTTAGGGTTATTGGCGAAATACGGAATCTGAGCCAACACCATATCTTTGGTTGCCACAACGATAAACACCCCTAAGATGGTCCCGTAGATATTGCGCACACCACCGATGATGATCGCAGCCACCAGATTCAAAGAAAGAGCTAATAACCATCGATCAGGATTGGTATAACGGTTATAGTGAACATACAATACACCCGCAAGAGATGCGGTTGCACTGGCAAATCCAAAGGCAAACAAGCGATACTTCAAAAGATTGATGCCCATGGCTTGGGCAGCTGCTTCTGAGCCACGCAGGGCATTTAAAGCACGCCCTACTTGACCTTTCATCAGGTTGTGAACCAAGATCATCACAGCGATCAAGAAGAGCACCAAAATCAAATACAGTAAAGTTTCAAAGATTTTAAGATCGGCTCTTGAATATTTATAGAAAAAGAAGAGAGTTGGATATGAGATGGGTTTACCACTGGCACCCCCTGTAAAAGGATCAAAGACTTCAAATGTTTTTCTTAAGATCTCTGCGACTGCTAAAGTTGCGATGGCTAGGTAAATTCCTTCAATTCTTAGTGAGATGTACCCTACCAGTACCCCCAGTAAAGTGGATACCACAACCGCAGTGACCAGCGCAATCTCAAAGGGCAAATGCATATTGTAGGTAATGTAGGCTGATATATAGGCAGCCAAACCCATAAATCCAGCCGTTCCCAGAGAAATCAAACCAGTCCAACCCAACAATACATTTAAACCTAAAGCTGCGATTGAATAATAGATAACTGAGGCTATGATCGTAACATAACTACTTTTAATGATCCCTAAATATCCAAACAAAGGCATCAAGGCAAGAAACAATCCAAACAAAGCGTAAGACATATAGGCATTCTTAATGAGGGGTTGCCCCTTTTTATATGATGATAATTTTTTTATCATGATTAGACCTTCTTAACGATCTTTCTTCCAATGATCCCATTAGGTCTAAAGATGATAAAGATCAATACCGCAATCAAGACCAATTGTTCAGCCCAAACATCTGACCAGTAAAAACTCATCAGATTCTTTGCGATCGCAAGGATATAAGCACCAATGATTGGTCCATGGAAACTTTGAAAGCCTCCTAGTACACAGGCCACCAAAGCACTGATTTGAACATAATCCAACATCCCAGCATCTACTCGATTAAGCGGGGCATACATAACCCCAGCCAAGACACCTAAGACACCTGCTAAAGCCCATGCGATCATGGTGACATTGCGAGTAGGAACACCCATCAAACGCGCTGTAAACTCATTGGATGCGGTTGTCCTAACGGCTAATCCCCATTTAGTTTTCTGTAAGATGACAAATAAGATACCCATAAGAACCAAACCAAATCCTATGTTGAAGAGACCATTGATTGAAATGGATGCCCCAGCGATCATGACATCGCCTTTTGGGAAAAGCTTAGGTAAGATAAAAGGATCCAAACCAAAAGAGATGGCAGTGACCCCTACAATAACAAGGACCATCCCTAAGGTAATGATCTGTTTAGCGATCGGGGCAATTTTCTTTGCCCGACGGATGATGAAATAATCAACCATCAACCCCATAACAAAAGCAGACAAGATTCCTGCCAAGATCGCAGCCCACAAAGGAAAACGATAATTGGTGAATAAAATAGCCACGACAAAGGTGTTGAATGTACCTAGGGCACCTTGCGCAAAATGAGTGATGTTTGAGGTCCTAAAAACAATGATGATCCCTAATGCGGCAAGCGCATAGATGCTTCCTGTTTCCAAGCTTCTCAAAAATAATTGCATAAACGTCGACATTAAGCTTGGCCCCACTTCACGATATTGGCTGCCCAGACGTATCCGATCCCAGCCGCAATCATACATACAATGGTTCCATCTTTAACTTTTCCTGATTCTAAACCAAGAACCAAGGATAGAATTTGATCGACTTGACCCATATGACCATAGTTTTCTAAGTAAACCGTTTGATCTTCATTAAGTCCTAGGTCATGCAACATGCCTAAATGACCTGATCGTTTGATGTGTAAGATATCAAGATAAGTAATGTCTTGCTTGGTTAGTTTGGATTTTTCCAGAGCTTTATCGATGCATGTCATCCAATTAGCACCTGAGACTTCATTGAGACGATTCTTCATGCGTTCTGGATCCATGAGTCTTAAGGACTTAAACGCAACATTTAAATTCTCACAGGTGATTGGATTGGCTGTCCCACCGATTTCAACGCCGGCTGTTCGTGCTAAAGAACCATCTGAAATCAAATGGCTGCCTAATAATAGATTACGATCCATGCCTTTGCGCAAAATCAAAGCGCCCCCACCAGCCGCAAGGTTATACATCATCGACATATTTTTATCGGTATAGTCTACAAAATCACCATTACGATATCCACCACAAATCAAGACTGTGGAAATACTTTCATCCGCAATCAACATATCTTTCGCCATTTTCATAGCAGTAACAGAAGTACAGCAGCGATTTTGAACATCGACGCCCCAGGCATTGGTCGCTCCTATACGATCTTGGATATACAAAGCTGAAGTTGTTAAAGGAAATTCTTTCCATTCTTCACCAAAGCATAAGATAACATCGATCTCTTTAGGATCGATATTGGCATTTTTAATGGCTTCAATGGAGGCTAAAGCACCCATTTCTTGAGTTCCATCAAGTGGTCCCGGAATGGGCTTTTGAAGAATGCCTAGTTTTTCTTGAATGGCAGCTTCAGTCCATACCCCATTGGTTTTTTCAGCGATTTCAGCTGCAGTCATGACTGTTTTTGGGATATAGATCCCCAGTCCTAGTATTCCAATATTTTCTTTCATATCAATTCAAGTTTGCTTTCAAAGTAGATACAAATAATTCTAAATCATCGGTTACACATGAATGACCAATGCCTTCAAGTGGGATCAATGTTGCACGATCCCCAAAAGCGGTTTTCATTTCTAGTGCATAAGCAAATGGCACGACCATATCAGTGGTCCCATGAAGAATAACTACAGGACATTTGATGAGATCGATTCGACCACTTCCTTGACCTGCTAAACTAACATCATATGTCATGTTGAAATGTACCAAACTATAATCGACATCGACTAAATTGCGCTGTTTGATCATCGCATCTAGATAGAGATCATAATCAGATTCATTGGGTTGTACTTTATTGTAGATCACAGCATTCCAAATGGCTTTCAGCATTGCTTTATCTTTGTTGGCGTAAGCCATCAAGATCGGTACAACTTGAACCAAGTCAACTTTAATGTCTTCTTTGGTGGTAATGGGTTGCGTTAAAATGGGCTGATAATCAGGTCCCTTTTTAAACATCGGATAGCCTTTGATCCCAACGGAGTCTAATAAGATAACTTTTTTAACTTGATTTGGTAAATCAGCAGCCATCTCAAGGACAACGCCTCCACCAGTTGACCAACCGACTAAAGTAAATTGATTTAATCCAGTGACTCTAGCCCATTCTTCGATATCCAAAGCGAAATCACGTAGACTGTTGAGTTCTTGAAGATAAGAACTATCCCCAAAACCACGTAAATCAACCGCATATACTTTAAAATCATTTTCAAGTTTTTCCATGGTAGTTTGGAAATGAACCGATGAGCTCATATTACCATGTACTAATACGACAACATCATTTCCTTGACCACATTCACGATAAGCAATGGTTTCGCCAGATGGTATCTGGACTGTTTTAACTACGTATTGTTTCATAGTCTCATTCCACCATTGGCTTCTAGTACATGTCCTGTAACGTAAGATGCCTCTTCTGATGCCAAGAATAAGGCAACATTAGCGATTTCTATGGGTTGACCTAAACGACCGATCATGGTCATCGATGCGAATTTATCCAATAAATCTTGTGGTACTGTTTTTAAGATATCCGTCATAATATAACCTGGTGCGATCGCATTGACTCTAACGTTTCCGCCTTTGGCTGCAAATTCACGGGACCATGTCTTAGTTAATCCAATAATGCCTGCTTTTGAAGCTGCATAATTGGCTTGACCATAGTTACCATAAACTCCTACGATCGATGAGATATTGATGATGGATCCACTTTTTTGATCTTGCATAAAAGGTCCAACATAACGCGTTAAATTGAAGACACCCTTTAAATTAACATTGATGACTGAATCCCACTGTTCATCTGTCATTTTACGCGTTGTGGTATCGCGTGTGATTCCAGCATTGTTGACCAAAATATCGATTTTTCCATATTTTGCGACAACTTCATCAAAGAACACTTTACATGCTGTTGAATCCGCAACATTTAACTTATAACCTTCTACTTTAGGATGACTGTAACTTAAATCTCCCATATCTGCTGCTATAACAGTCGCGCCTTCTTCAACAAATCGTTCTGCCATGGCTTGTCCTAAGCCTTTGGCACCGCCTGTAATAATGGCTACTTTCCCTTCAAGTCTCATATTTTTTCCTCTTTAGTTCACTTTCTTTAAGATGACAGCGGTACCCATACCGCCTCCGATACATAAGGAAGCCAATCCATAATTTAAATCTTTTCTTAACATTTCATGGACCAAAGTCACAATGATACGATTACCGCTGGCTCCTACTGGATGTCCTAAAGCAATGGCACCTCCATTAGGATTGGTTTTATTTAAGATGCTTTCTTCTGTAACGTTATATTCTTGAGCCAATTCTCTGACTACCCCTAAAGATTGAGCCGCAAAAGCTTCATTAAGTTCAAAGAGTTCGATCTGATCGATCTTTAATCCCGCATGTTTCAATGCTTGTCGAATCGCTGGGGTTGGACCTAAACCCATAAGCGATGGCTCAACACCGCCTTGTCCAATCCCCACCAATTCAACAAGAGGGATTAATGAATATTTCTCGATGGCTTCTTCAGAAGCCAGAAGGATTACACTTGCGCCATCATTGATACCAGAGGATGTTCCGGCTGTAACGGAACCATCTTTAACGAAGGCAGGTCTTAAACTCGACAATTTAGCGATATCTGTTTTACGATTTGGATACTCATCATTTTCAAATACGATTTCTTCTTTACCGACTTTGATCGTTAAAGGAACGATTTCATTTTTAAATACACCAGAATCAACAGCTTTGATGGCTTTAGATTGTGAAGCAAACGCAAATGCCTCTTGAGTTTCTCTGGATATGTTATATTTTTGTGCGATGTTTTCTGCAGTAACACCCATATGTTGACCATCAAAAGCATCCCACAACGCATCTGAAAGCATATGATCATTCATTGTAAGTGGACCCATTTTTGTTCCTGTTCGCACTTCTTTAGGAACTAAGTATGGCGCAGAGGACATGTTTTCAACACCACCGGTAACAACCACATGATATAAACCAGCTTTGATAGAGGTATAACCTAACATAACGCTCTTCATACCGCTACCACAAACCATATTGACCCCATAAGCAGGCACAGTAACAGGAACACCCGCTTTAAGTGATGCTTGTCGCGCAACACCTTGGCCTTGACCAGCAGGCAGAATGTTGCCCATGATGACCTCATCGATCACACTTGGATCGATTTTAGTTTCAGATAAAACAGCTTTGATGACGCTTGCGCCTAATTCACCAGCAGGTACAGATTTAAGTGCCCCTAAGAAAGATCCAAGTGCAGTTCTTTTAGCACTTACGACGTATACTTTTGACATGGTTTCTCCCCAAATGGTGATCATCTTAAACATGAATAGTGATTCACCTTACATATTCAATATAAGGGATAGATATTGCCTTGTCAACGAAATTTGTAAGCGTTTACTAACTTTTATATTTGCACCTTGATTAAGGCACAAAAAAACCGGAAAGTTCCGGTTTAGAGTTTTGATAAGATGGCGTCTATGTGTTTTAGATAGGCTGAGAATCCACTGATTTCCAACAAGGTTTCTCGTTGACCATTTTGTTGGATCAGAATTTGAAGTTTCTTAGCTTCATCATCATCAGGATTGTTATATTTCATCGCATTGGCGATTGTTATCTCAAGATGTTCTGTAGGCAACTGACGATCGATACATTCTCTGAAAGGTCTAAAGAATCGATCAGAGCTGGATAGTTTACGTAAAGGTGAACGTCCGACCCGTGATACTTCATCACTTAAGTATGGATTACGGAATCGCTCTAAGGTTTTTTCAATGTAAGTATCTTGTTCATCGGATTTAAAACCATGCTTAGCGACTATCAAAGCCCCAGTCTCATGTAAAACCCCACTGACCAATTCTACGATCGATTCATCTTTCATAGCTTCTTGTATTGTCGCATAGCCTTTTTGGTACGCAGCATAGGCAACAGCTGCATGTCCAGTATTGACGGTAAAGAGTTTACGTTCGATATAAGCTTCTAATTTATTGGATTGATGCATGCCTTCGATATGAAGTTCACCTTTGATTGCGGTCGCATCGATGACCCATTCATAGAATGGTTCTACTTTGACCCATAACGGATCTACATTTATTTGATTGGGAACGATACGATCGACTGCCGCATTTGGAAAACCAACATAAGTATCTAGGTATGATTTAGCTTTAGGACTTAAAAGAGGTACCAAAGCATTATAGATTTGAGAAGATCCTCCTATTGTATTTTCACAGGCAATAACATTGACCAACTGATGAACTTTATTGGTAGCCTTGGCTTCAAATACACTCGCCAATTGTTTCGCAATCAGCGGTAATATATTGGGACCAACGGCCGTGGTGATGAGATCGGCATTCATCAAAACTTGTTGAGCTTGATCAAGATCAGTTTTACTGTTTAAAGCATCTACGCCTTCTACTTTGATTTCAGTAACTTCTTGACCAACCAATTCAACAGTGTATGATCTTCTCGCCTTGAGTTCATTGATCAGTAAATCGCTGACATCTAAAAATGTCACATGATAACCTGATTCATTCAACAGTAAACCAATGAAGCCTCTTCCGATATTCCCTGCCCCAAAATGAACGGATTGTTTCATGATTATTCCTCCTGTGTCAGTAGAGCATAGATCTCATCGACATTTTGATAAGTAATGGCTTTAAGCACATCTTCTTCTTCAGAGAAGACAGTTGCAATATTCGATAAGATGATCATATGATCTTCACCTTGGCCTGCTAAACCAACAACTAGTTTAACCACTTCACCATGCCAATCTATGCCTTGCGGATAGATATGAACCACAATTCCACTGGTTTTGATGTATTGTTTATACTCATATTCACCATGCGGTAAAGCGATGTAATTGCCCATAAAGACAGATAAACTATGGTCTCTTTCAAGCATGCCTTGTATGTATTTCTCTTGAACATATCCGCTTTCTAGTAAATTTTGTCCAGCCAAAACGATGGCAGTATCAGAATCAACCGTTGGACAATTGATCTTGATGTTCTCCTTTAATAAGACTGCTGGTGTTGTCATTTGTTTTACCTTATCTATGACCTTTCTATAGTTGTCTATGGTAATGAAATCCATGAGGCCAAAGTGCTGAGCCTTAGGATAATGTTTCTTCATGCGTTCAACAAAACTGTGATGAGTAACGATGATATCGGCATACTGATTAACGTCATCGATTGATGCATTCGATACATCCGCAATCAAGCCATTTTTCTTGAGTTCTTTCTTTAAAAGACTTGCCCCTAAAGCACTAGAACCCATCCCAGCATCACATATAACGATGATCTTTGGAATTCTCATAGTTTCACCTGGCCCATGATCCACGCATTGAAGGGATCATTAAGGACTTTTCTGACTTCTGCTTTGAGAATGCTTTTATCTTGACCAAATACAGCAGCTTTATAGAGCTCATCTTCGAGTAAAGATGAGGTCAATATACTCATAAATCGGCTTAAGATCGTTTCACCTAAAGGCGGAACAAGTAAAATGATAACGACTTTGATTTTTTGAGAATCAAAGGCTTCTAGGAATCCTTGGTCAGGTCTAAACACCATCATAACTGGTTGATCAACACCCGAACTTTTTGCATGGAATAACGCAAATCCTTCGTCATCCATGATGACAGAACCCATGACTTCACGAGCCTTTAGATCAGCCACGATTTGTTTGCCTTGGGTTTCGTTTTTACCAATGCGATAGCCTACTAAATTCAACAATTGATCTTTGGTCAAAGAAGATTTTACATTGACCACGTCGACATTGTCGATCAATGCACTTAATGAAGAGGAGATTTCTTTGATGACTGTGATGTTATCTTGTTGATCCAAAACACTGTCGCTTATCTTTTTAGGTAACATTGCTAAAGCATAGACTTGAGACTTAATGATTTCAATATCAGCATCGGATAACAACGGATTGACCATGATGACTGGGATCTTTGTTGGTTTGATTTCCATCGTAGTGATCAAAAGGTCGAAATTCTCTTTATGTAGAGTCTCTAGATCAAACTGTGATCTAGGCACAATATGGATATCTTCTTTAAACAAACGTTTGATTCTTGATGCCAATAAGGCACTGATGCCTATACCTGATGCACATAAGACCGCAACATTCACAGTCCTTCTGGGTTTGTTTTGATTGAGACGCTCTAGTGCTGCCCCAAAGTGTAAAGCTAGATAAGCAATCTCGTCTTCATTGAAAGCGATGTTGTTTTGTTTACCTAAGCGTTCAGTGGCCAACAAGGAAACTTTATAGACTTCTGAATATTGAGTTTGAATCTGTTTTAATAAAGGATTGCGAATCTGTAACTGATACTTAATACGCGTTAAAGCTGGTCTTAGGTGAGTAATCAATCCAGAAATCAATAGATCATCTTGTTTAACACTGGATTTGGTGATGTCTTCAAAGTAGTCGACCAACTGATATACCAAACGTTGAAGTTCATATGGACTAACCACATCTTCAACGTCACTGATGGGACTTTCTTCGATATGAAGGAGTCTTGCTCCTTTTAAATGCATGGTGATATAAGCCAGTTCTTCCATCGGGAAATTTAAGTCAAATTCGTCTTCGAAATGTTCAGCGAGTTCTTTGGCTCGATCAAACATGGGATCTTTTTTTAAGCGATTCAACAGTTCTTCATTGATCAAAATGGGATCATGATTACGCATCCGTTCAATCGCAATAGTTAAATGCAAGATCAGGCCAATGTAGGAATTTTGAGCCAAACGATTGGCCCATACCGTATCATTATCCTGCAAGACCTGAATGACTTGCCACAAGATGTCCTTGTTGAGGACGTTGAGAATACTGTCTGGTCCTTGATGACGGAAATAATCTTCGATGTCCCAAGGTGTTTTGGTCGAAGAGATCAAGCGAGTAAACTTATCTTCTTCCATATGAGTATAAATAAAATCAGTGATGGCTTTTCTAAAGTCTTCTTCATTTCCTTCACAATACAGATTGAGTCCAGGTTTTCTAATCAGGGTAATCTTATAGTCATTGAGTAAAGGTTCGATCCCATTGATGTCATTGGAGATCGTGGCTTCTGAAACTTGAAATAGATTCGCATAGGTAATTAATTTTTGTAGACTTTTGTTTTTTAATAGTTCAGCTAAGAGGGCTTGTTGACGATCATCTTTATCTAAAATGCCTTGATTGGCAGAGATTTGAAGTAAGAGGCTTTTGAAGTGTAACTTATCATCATTGGATCCATCCAGTTTGATACCCAACCCTGTCTTTGAGATGATCGACAACTGATAAGATTTCAAGATCCCATTGATGTCTTTCATTTCTCTAAACAAAGTACGTTTGCTGGTCTTACAGACATTTGCGAGATCATTGACTGTTTTAAAACTGTCACTGTCAGATAACAGAGTCAAACAATGAATCATTCGTGGGCTTAAAATAGCGAGTCTTTGTGTCATAAGTCCATTATAGACCATGCTTAATTAGATTTGATAGTGACACGATTGAATTGTGCTCTAAGACTTAGTGCCAAAAATAAAAAGGAGTCCGAAGACTCCTTATGGCTATTTATCTTCCGTAAAACGTTTAACGATCAAGTCGTATTCAGGTGCTCCAACGAAATTACGAATGGTAACAACTTCTACGCCAGGGTGTTCTTTGCGTACACGCGCTGCCAAAGATTCATGAGTAACAATGAGTTGAGCATCAGATGGAACATCCTCAATCGAGGTATGAGCCACTGTTATATCGACTCCCGCGTTCTTCAATTTCTTTTTCAGGGTGCTTGCCCCCATGGCACTGGATCCCATACCAGCGTCGCATGCGAACACAATTTTCTTAATCGCAGTCATTTAGATGCCTTTGTTGGCTTTTGATACTGTTGTGGCTTCCTCTAAATCAGATTTTGTTTCTGTAAATTTATAGACCAACATTGAAACAAAGAAGGAGACACCAGCAGATAATGCAATACCCAACCAGACTTTCAATAGATCACCAGAAGCCATAGCGGATAAAGCGAAGATCGAACCAGGTGATGGAGGAGCAACCAATCCAGCATTCAAGAGAACGAAGGTGAAGACGCCAGTTGCGCCACCAGCGATAACGCCAGCCAACAGCAACGGATTCATCAAGACATATGGGAAATAAATTTCGTGGATACCACCCAAGAAGTGGATGATGATGGCAGAAGGAGCAGAATCTTTTGCCAAGCCTTTTCCAAAGAACCAAGCAGCAACCAAGACACCAAGGCCTGGTCCAGGATTTGTTTCAATAAGATAGAAGATAGATTTGCCAGCTTCAGCAACTTGAGCGATCCCTAAAGGACCAAACACGCCGTGATTGATGGCATTATTTAAGAACAAGATTTTAGCAGGTTCAACAACCAAAGAAGCAAGTGGCAATAAACCAGCATCAACGATGACTTGAACACCACTTCCAAACCAATTGGTAACGGTCGTAACGATCGGACCTACACCAGCTAAACCGATAACAGCGAATGCAGCAGCAACGATACCAGCGGTAAAGTTAGCAACCAACATTTCAAATCCAGAAGGAATCTTGTCTTCCAAAACTTTGTCGATTTGTTTTAATACCCAAGCTGTGATTGGGCCCATGATCATAGCACCCAAGAACATTGGGATACTACCACCAACAATAACCCCAATCGTAGCTGTTGCGCCAACAACTGCCCCACGTTGGCCATGTACGATCTTACCGCCAGTATAACCAATCAATAACGGCAACAAATACAAGATCATTGGGTCGACGAGTTTAACGAATGTAGCATTCGGTAACCAACCGGTTCCAATAAACAATGCAGTGATCAATCCCCAAGCAACGAATGCGCCCAAATTCGGCATAACCATGCCACTAAGGAAACGACCAAAACTTTGAATCTTCTCTTTCATAGTACCTCCCTTTTCGGTAATGTGAGAATAGGTGATAAACACCTTCATGCATAGTATAGGTTAGTCTTTAGCTACCCACAACAGTTCGTTCTATAAGGTTGTCAACGAAGATTAGTGCCATTTTTTAACCAACAAAAAAGGTGCCAAGCACCTTTACGATAAAAAATCTTTGGTTGGCGTTTGACGCTCACCTTTATACCATAGATAAGCCATGACGACAAGTCGAATATCTTCACTTTCTTCAAGGTAATGTCCGATGAAGCCTAAGAGTTGTTCACGATCTTGAGAAGCTAAGAATTGAAACAGATCAAAGTATTTATCGTTGTTGATTTCAGTAATGAGTTCTTTTAGGACCAAATCTTCTTCATTCTCTTCATCGATATCCGCATCATTGAAGTGATACTCACTGCTTTTGATGGATTTTAGATCAAAACCTTGAACGACTAACAACTGTAATAGACTCGCTGCGGTATGTTTACATAGACCTACGCCCCGATAAGGACAGTCACAATGGGTAAATACAACTTCTTCATCACGAAAACGGATCTCGACATGATAGATCCCCCCACGATTGTTTTGGACATGACTTTGAGCATGCTCATCATCATGATCTAAAAGTAATACACTTTGATGATCGACCAAATCGATGGCTCTTTGTAGAACCAAAGCTCTGGTACGCGCTGTGAAATTTCTAAGTTTAAAGGGCATGGTTTTACCTTGCCTTTATTTTATCATATTTAATCAAAGAGTGCCTTGTATTGGCCATATCCTTGCTCTTCAAGTTGTTCTTTGGGAATGAAACGCAAAGATGCTCCATTGATACAAAAGCGCGGTAATCCTTTAGGCCCATCATCAAAGACATGACCCAAATGACTGTTTGCTTCTTTAGATTTGACTTCAACTCGGATCATCCCAAAAGAGATGTCACGTTTGGAAACAACTTGATTGGGATCAATGGGTTTGGTAAAACTTGGCCACCCACATCCACTATCAAACTTATCCTTGGATGAAAAAAGTGCTTCGCCAGATACTACATCAACATAAATTCCATCTTCAAACAGATGATCATAAGGATTTGTAAAAGGTCTTTCGGTTGCGCCTTTTTGAGTAACTTCAAATTGTAAGGGGGTAAGATGACTGAGATCAAATTTCATAGGTTAAATTGCCTTTCCAGTATGGTTTCAATAAATCGTACTTCTTTAATCACAAAGATTTGTGTGCATATCCTATCATGAACTGATTATTGGGTAAACATAAATGCACAGATAACACTTAGACTTTGAGCACCGTATAAAAAAGCTGATCTGTTGAGGATCAGCTAATAGTATTTATTTTAAATCACTTAGATAAACAGGGTTGTCCCAACGTTTTCGTTGTGGGAGATGTAGGTTCCTACGCCGCCCAATTCAACGCCATCGATCAATTCTGCGGCTTTGATGCCCATGAGATCCATACTCATCGTACAGGCAATGAACTTAACCCCTAGATCAGAACAGCTCTTCATCATCAAATCCAATGAATCAACATTCTTCTGTTTCATGATCATCTTGATCATTTCAGGTCCCATACCCATCATATTCATGTTGGATAAAGGCAAGTGTTTTGTACCACGAGGCATCATAAATCCAAACATCTTTTCTATGAAGTTTTTCTTAACAGACACATGGGTTGATTTGCGCAAGACATTCAATCCCCAGAAAGTAAAGAAGATGGTGACCTTTTTGCCTTGAGCAGCTGCCCCTTGGGCAATGATCATGGAAGCTAAAGCTTTATCCAGTTCGCCTGAGAATAATACGATGGTGGCGTTTTCTTGATTCAAAGCACCTGTGCTTAATTTAGCTTGGGATTTTTGACCTTTGACGATATCCGCAATGTATTTGTTGCCTTCAAGATTGAGGGAAACCAACGTATGGCCATTGCTTTTGCACCAGTTTTCAACGTCACTTGAGAAACCAGGATCGGTTGCGATGATGCGGACACCTTCGCCTTCATTTGCGTTTTGGATAGCTTTGTACAGTGATAGCAAAGGTCCAGGACACTGCATGCCAGTCACATCAATAACTGTGAAATCACCTTTTGGTGCTACGATCTTGGCTTGACCTGTAGTTTCATCAACTTTATCTGCACTGATCGATGAACGATTGGCTGAATTCAAGACATACTTGTAAGATTTATAGGTACTGTATCCTCCAGAAACATTATACAGATTGGTAAATCCATGAGCTCTTAAGATACGAATGGCAATGTAAGCACGTAAGCCAACCTGACAGTTGACATGGATCGGTGTATCTTTTGATACGGTGATTTCTCCTAAACGATCTCTTAATTCATCAACTTCGATGTTTAAAGCATTTCCAATGTGACCTGTGTCATATTCGATAGGTGTACGGACATCTAAGAAGAAAGCTTCTTGTTTAACCAATTCATCGATTTGAGTTGGGTAAGTAACTTTGTAATCACCAGATATAACGTTTTCCGCAATATAACCTAAGATATTGACTGGATCTTTTGCGGAAGAGAATGGCGGCGCATAAGCCAATTCTAAATCCGATAAATCTGTGACCTTGGCTTTACATTTGATGGCTGTTGCGATAACGTCGATTCTTTTTTCTGTGCCATCTTGTCCAACTGCTTGAGCCCCAACGATTTCTAATGTTTCAGTGTTATAGATTAACTTGAGCGAGATGTTTGTGGCATTTGGATAATACGACGCATGATTGTTTCTGTGGGCATGAATGGATTGAACAGGGATCTTTCTCATTTCAGCCAAACGTTGATTGTTTCCAGTAGCAGCAACCGTTAAATTAAAGACTTTGAGTACTGATGTACCAAGCGAGCCTTTGTATTCAACATCT
The DNA here is from genome assembly GCA_009773735.1 of Erysipelotrichaceae bacterium. Taxonomy (GTDB): domain Bacteria; phylum Bacillota_I; class Bacilli_A; order Erysipelotrichales; family Erysipelotrichaceae; genus UBA2212. The sequence goes on along the minus strand of WSYG01000013.1, from coordinate 15,099 downwards.
GCACCATTGATGATGTCTGCCACTAAACGTCCTTGACGATTTGCTGGCCATGCCAAAGCAATGGCAGTATCAACATTCGCAACGACATCTTTGACTTGGATCGCATCACCGATCGCATAAATACCTTCAACGATCTCATTGGTTTTGGCGTCCATGACTTGTAGTTTTGAAGTCGTGGCGATATGACCACGAGGACCAACCAACAATTCCGCTTTTTTAGCTAATGTGTTTTCAGGAACAACCCCAATGGCTAAAATGATCAAATCGGTCTCGATGGATTTTCCTGATTCTAAATTGACATTTTTACCTTGATTGGAGAAGTTTAATAAACCGTCGCCCAAAACTAATTTAACACCGTGGGTGTTGAGTTCTTGGTGAACCAATTGAGCCAATTCAAAATCGATGGGAGCCATGACTTGAGGCATTTTTTCAACGATGGTGACTTCAATCCCGCGTTCAACAAGATTTTCTGCCATTTCTACACCGATAAATCCGCCACCTACGACAACAGCCTTTTTAGGATGCTTGGTTTCGATGAAACGGAAGATCGCATCAGTATCTGGAATATTTCTTAATGTAAATAGATTGGTGGCTTCTTTGAGACCATCCAACGGTGGAACAATCGGTTTAGCTCCTGGAGACAACAGTAAAACATCATATGATTCAGTATAGATTTCTCCAGTCTTTGTCTTTTTGACGCTGACTGTCTTATCTACACGGTTGATATCAACGACTTCAGAGAAATTTCGGATGTCCATGTTGAAACGTTCGGTCATCCCATCAACAGTCTGAACCAACAAATCATCACGGTCTGTAATCACTTTACCGATGTAGTAAGGCAGTCCACAATTCGCGAAACTGATATACTCATCTCTTTCAAACATAATAATCTGATCTTCTTCACTTAAGCGGCGTAATCTGGCAGCAGCGGTTGCACCACCAGCGACACCCCCAACAATAAGTATTTTTTTCATTTAAGGGTCCTTTTCTTTATGATTGTCCAATGACAGTTTAGTCATTTTATGGGTGAACTACAAGTATAAAATTCTAAAAAATCAAAAAGATGTGAATTATCTCCAAACTTTATAATATTCTGAATATTTTCACATAAAAAACCACTAGGATCTCTTTATAGGGAGAAATCATGAATAGACCGACTCAGTAAAATAAATCCAAAGCCCAATCGCATGACTTCCTGCAAGATCATCCATTGGGCATCAATTCACTCTGAGAGAAATGTATAAAAACCTGGATTGATTTAATCCAGGTTCATTATATTTAATAAAGTTGTTGAAAGTGTGTCGAATTATCACTTAAGTAAATAATGCAGCACCATCACATCAATGTTTTTACGGACAGCCAGACGGTTCATTGGCAAAATCAGTTCATGTCGAGCATACTCAAAAAACGGAACGATCAAAGGCTTGTGTGAAGTCAGACAACGTAAACATCCCTCTAACTTCAAATCAGAGGCTTGTTCACTCAATAAAATCCCTGCTTTGGATATAGAGACGGCTAACGCATCTGTGATAACTTGCATTTGATCAAGATTGGTTTCATCAGGTGAAATCGCTGAAATCAGCAGATGTTTTACTTTAGTTTGATTGCATGGAAAGAAAGTCGATTGAAAAATAGACTTGTTGAGTGAATTGTTGACGAATACAATACTTGAGACAGACAAGGTATGGATTTTCGCATACAAGATATGATTCAGGGGGGTTTGTTGAGACAACACAAGGACTTCTCTAGAACCATCGAACTGTTCTACTATATCCAAAGAAGCTTGTATCAAACGATCGGCTTGACCTGTATTGCTGATCAAAGCCAACTTTGGCAATCTGCGTTCAAACAGATCTGTATCACCACAAGCATAGATAAATAAAGGCGCATCGACTCCCAAGTCATTGATAAAACTGCTTGGATACTCTGCTTCATATCGATGATAGATTCTAATTCGTGGTTTTAATCGAGCAAAAGCAGCTTCAGTTTCTCTTCTTAACAATTGATAGATGACTGGAAAGAATTCTACAAATTTGGTTGCCGCAAAATGCGTATGATAAAAATTCTGAACATCCAAGAGTTCCATAATATTGTCTTTGGTGATGAGTTTGGACAAAGCATGTTCATCTTGAACTAGTTTCTTCAGGATGGCGTAATTGATGGCCAAATGTCGATTGCGTTGATTTTGATTCATGTGTGATTCTTTAGGTTGATCTCAAGTCTGTGTTTATAGTCTTCGATCACATGGATTGGAGATAAAATCTTGATTTGATCACCAAAGGTAAAGAGCCAAGCATAGAAAGTAGGACTTGTTTGTACATTCAGTTTAACACTGAAATGTTTATCGTCATATGGGATGACTTCGATTTGGCGTCCGTAATGATCGGTCACTGCCCCAATCAAATCATTTTTGACTTTCAAAGTAACGATTTCTTGTTGACCAGAATACATATCGAAGATGCCTTCTATGTGTTTTTGTAGATTCAATGTTAAAGGTACAGGGATCGCCTTGAATTCGGTTGCAGAAACCTGTTCCATCTTATCGATGCGATAGGTCGTAAATTTTTTGTGTTTATCATGATAGGCAACCATATAATACTTATCGTCATCCCAAATCAAACAGACTGGATTTGCGGTATAATAACCTCCGCTTTTTCTAAAGATCTTTTCTTTGATAAGACTGATGTCATAATATTTAAATTTGATCTGGACTTTGTCGGTAATGGCTTGATGGATCGTATTGACCGAGAAGTATATTTTTTCATTATCCGTTTTTGGACGTTTGGTAATTAAAACCTGTTGTTGTAACTTCTGGGCTTCATAGACACTCACATTAGCCGTGACCAACTTACCGATCAGTTCAGAACTTTTCTTTTCTGTGATGAATTTCGCAGCCAATACAGCATCCACCAACAATTTCAATTCTGGTAATTCAAATTGACGATTACCGATGAAGTATTGATTTTGTTTGGCACGATTGGTGATGATATCAACACCTGTACTTTCCAAGAGCTTGATGTATTGATATATGCTTTTGCGTTCCGTTGAAATGCCCTCTGAAGAAAGCTTGTTCATGATGTCTTTAACGCTGAGTTGATTGTTCTCATCGCTGTATTTTAATAAGATGTCATAAACTTTCAACAGCTTAAGTTGATTTTTACCCGCATTACTTTGATGATAATTATCATCCTGATGATCTAAACTGCTGTCAAATGGTTCCATAAGTGACCCCTAGTGTTGTTTCTATTGTACAACCCTTTGGACAGATAAACAAGGAACCTTCAATGAAAAGACTTTAATTAAGGAAGCTTTTCTTCTATAATGAAAACAATGAAATGAGGCACTTATGGAAAACCTATTAGAACGTTTTATCCGTTATGCAAAAATAAATACCAGGTCTGATGAAAACAGTAAGACCGTTCCTTCAACCTTGAATCAAGTTGAATTCGCCAAGATGTTGGCTAATGAATTAAAAGGTTTGGGTCTCAGTGATGTTAAAATCCATCCTATCAACGGCTTTGTGTGTGCAACACTACCTGCCAATACCGATAAAGTGGTGGACTCCATAGGATTCATTGCCCACATCGATACAGCCGATTTCAATTCCGAAAACATACAACCTCAAGTGATATCCAACTATGATGGGTTAGATATCGTCCTCAATAAAGATCAAAATATCGTTTTATCTCCTGCGCTGTTTCCTTCATTACTGGAACTAAAAGGTCATACCTTGATTACGACCGATGGGACAACGTTACTTGGTGCTGATGATAAAGCAGGCGTCTGTGAAATCATTGAAGCCATGATTTATTTGATGAATCATACAGAAATCAAACACGGAGAAATCAAGATCGCATTTGGACCTGATGAAGAAATTGGGAGAGGCGCAGATCTGTTTGATGTAAAGGATTTTAATACAGCTTTTGCCTATACCCTAGATGGGGCAGTATTGGGTGAACTTGAATATGAAAGCTTCAACGCAGCTAAAGCTTTGGTTAAGCTTCACGGTGTATCTGTACATCCGGGTGGTGCTAAAGACAAGATGATTTCTACCAGTAAACTCGCTATGGAGTTTGACAGTTTACTGCCTCAAAGTGAAGTGCCTGAACATACAGAAGGAAAAGAAGGTTTCTACTTCTTATCTTCTATGAAAACAGAAGTTGAAGAAGGCGAGATGCACTACATCATAAGAGATCATGATAAAGCTAAGTTTCTCGCAAGAAAAGAACAGATTCTGAAGAATGCTGCCTATCTTAATGATAAATATGGAGCAAATCGTTTTGAAGTCATCCTAAATGACCAATACTTCAATATGAAAGATGTCATTCAAGATGACATGCGTTCAGTAGATTTGGCACTAAAAGCCATGAAAAACTTAGGTATAGAATCAAAGATCTCAGCCATCCGCGGAGGTACAGATGGATCCAAGATCTCCTTTATGGGGATACCGACCCCTAACCTCTTTACCGGTGGAGGCAATTATCATGGCAAGTATGAATATGTATCCTATGATGTGATGCAAAGGGCTGTTGAAACCATCGTTGAGATCGTTCGTCTACACGCTGAATCCTAATATCATTTAAAAGCTGAGGTCACTCAGCTTTTTTATACATTCCCTAGATAAACATGATTCAAATAAACATCTGCGATGGCTTTTAGTCGCACCATCGTCGCTAAAGGTGTTGGCTTAAGATCACTCCACAAATGATTTGGAAAGAAACGTGTGATGTGCAAAGGTATATCTTTATCTATTTCGGCAAGCCATTTAGCCTCAGCTTCCATATCTTCATATTTATCATTCTTGCCAGGTATGATGAGCGTTGTGATTTCTACATGAGCAAACTTTTGGGCAAGTTTTATGTTGGTTCTGACATTCTCAAAATCGCCACATAGTTGCTGATAGAATGCTGAATTAAATCCTTTTAGATCAATATTATATGCATCAATGAAAGGTACCAATTGATTTAATATCTCAGATTCTACGGTTCCATTGGTTACTAGAACTGTTTTTAATCCTTCAGCTTTTGCAAGTTTCGAAGTCTCAAGAACATATTCATAATTGATGAGTGGTTCGTTGTATGTAAAAGCAATCCCAATATTACCTTGGCTTTTCATTTTGATGGCTAACTCTACAACATCTTTTGGCATTAAAGTCTGCATTTGTAGCTCATCTGGTCTTGCCATTGAAATGGTATGATTCTGACAAAACGGACATTTGAGATTACATCCGGCAGAGCCAATCGATAAGATTTTAGACCCGGGATGGAATCTTAAAAGTGGTTTCTTTTCTATGGGTTCTAGAGCAATGGAACTTACTTTTCCATAGTTTAATGGGATGTTCTTGCCTAACTCATTTTTACGTCCCTGACAAAAACCAATCTGTCCTTCTTCCAAACGACAATGATGAAAACAAACTTTACACTCAATCATGATGACGGATCACCTCAAATCGTTGCAGAAGATAATCTTCGTGATCTGAAATTCCACCTTTTTGTAGGGCAATCGATATTTGTTGTTGAACAGAATCTACCCCGTCAAGGTCTGGCAGCAACAAACCTTTACGATGCCCTTTAGAAACGATGACACCATATCGTTTTGGATCAAGTTGATGAGGACCATCAATATTTTCAGCTTGTCCCAATACATCAACATGAACTTCAAGTTGATCGAGTTCATCTGCTCTGATGGGACTAAAACGATAATCTTCGGTCGATGCCCAAATCGCACAAGTTATAATTTCCTGTGCAACATTTGATTTGGTTGGACTGATGGTTCCAATACAACCTCTCAGATGACCTTGTTTGTGGATGGAGACAAAGACTCCTGCTTTCGTATTCAATAAAGCTTGTGGAGTACTTTCTGGTACTTTCAACTCAACTTGATCGAGAATGATGCTTCGAATGGTTTGCTTTGCTAGTTCTACATATGGATCGTTTTGAGGAATAAAAGAAGCACAAGCATACCCAACCCCAAACACATCTTCATAGGATTCAAGCTTTGATGAGAACGTTAGATCCTTTAAAACACCACTCATGATCAGCAGAGAACGATATCCACATTCTGCAGCTTCATCACAGAGATCAGGATCTAAGCGCGACAAGGCTTCAAGATGCCCTTTACTCAGGAGTTCAGTAATTCTTTGATCAAATCTTGGTCCTGAGGGGTGAAGACCATATGGTCCATCTGCTTTTAGGCGATGCGACATATCTCCACTCGCAATAAAAACGACACGTCTGTTTAAGTTTTGGGCGATGGTTCTGATATGTTGACCCAGTTGAATGTGTTCATGTCGATCCAGTCCAGAAAGCCCCAATCTTACAAACTTAAAATTCTGGATTTCTTTATATACAAAACTCATGGGGACTATGACCCCGTGATCGAGCGGAACAGGGATTTTTGTCTTTATTACATTTTTATTGATCATACATAATGCTTGAATGAACTCTGTATCATTTCGCATTTTGATACTAAGTTGTTTGGCTCCGAATTTTTCCAGATTGCCCTCATCAGTATCGGTCGATGAAATGAAGAAATGATCTTTTAAGAATGGTGCGTGAGGTGAACTTAAAATAATGGTATCCGGCTTTAAACGACCAATCATTTTCGCAATTAACCGAAAACTTTCGATGGTTTTGATGATGGCCTGTTCTTCTCCTTGACCAATGTCATGGATGATGATTGGTGGATGTGGTAGTACAAAACACCCGATAACGCTCATGATGTTTCTCCTTATATAAGATACATTTAGTATATTCCTTTTTTATACAAAGAAAAACCCGTCTTAATTAACGGGTCTTTCGAGGAAACTGTCGATGGTATAAATATTTGTACGCGTCGGTTCAACAATGATCTTTCCACTGGTGATGAGTTCAATGAAGATGGTGGTCAACTCGGGATCAAACTGAGTCCCAGCATTACGTTTGATTTCATTAAGTGCGTAATCGATGTCTTGGTTCATCTTGTATTGACGATCAGACGTGATCGCATCGAAGGCATCAGCTAAGGCAATGCATCTGGCTCCGAAAGGAATACTTTCGCCGGCAATCTTTCGTGGATAGCCTTTGCCGTCCCAACGCTCATGGTGACCAATAACGCTAGGAATAACTTTTGAGAATGAAGGCAAATATTTGATGATGGTGATCGATAGATCAACATGCTTCTTCATGGTTTCATATTCTTCTGTGGTCAAACGACTGGTCTTGGTCAATACATTTTCAGGAACACCGATTTTACCGATATCATGAAGCAATGAAGCCAACCGTATGATTTCAACTTCCGAAGGTTTAGCACCCGAAGCTTCAGCAATTGCAGTAGCATATTTCGCAACACGTTGTGAATGACCGAAAGTAACATGGTCTTTCGCATCGATGGTGGCAGTCAAGGCATATACAGTCGCCAATTGATTCTCGTCCAAGGCAATGCCTTCTTTAGAATCTTCATTGATGGCTGAATTAAAGAGTACAGTCTTATTACGTCCGCCACGCTTGGCTTCAATCAAAGCCAATCCAGCATTCTTCAGCAACAATTTATCATCGGCTGCTTGGGATGGATAAGTACATAATCCACAGCTTACAGTGAGTTGTCGAGCTGATTCATCTGGTGCAGATACGGATGTCTGTTCAATGACGACACGGATCTTTTCCATCAAATCATAGGCTTTCTTAGTATCTGTATTTGGTAAAACAATAGCGAAGATATCTCCGACATAACGACACACCAAACCACTGTCCCCAACGACTTGCTTAATCTTAGAAGCAAGTTTGGTCAATGCGGTATCTCCAGCATAGTGCCCATATAAATCATTGTATACATTAAACATGTCAATTCCACACAGAGCCAACGAAACGTTATTGGTTTTAGATTGACTGGTCACATCGATCAAGTAATCCATGAAGTAACGATGGTTAAAGGTATTGGTCAAGGCATCAACAGTGGCTTCTTCACGTGCTTTTTCAAACAAGATCGCATTGGCGATCGCAATAGAAGCAGTCATACAAACCATGTTGATCTGATCGGTTTGAGGGATATCACGAATAGAATGCGTATCCTTATGACACATCAGAAGTAGACCGATCAGTTTGCCATTGGATTTTAATGGTACAGCTGTTTCAAATAAGATACCATTTAAAGCTCTGCGATCTTGGTCCCACATGGTCTTAAAGAAGGCATTGGTATCCAAGGATTTCCCGTTGATCAATTCATCATATTGTTTGAACCACAACACGAATGGATGAGTCACATTGATTTCAAATGAAACACTTTCCAGTTTGCGTGAAGAAGCATAGAAAGAATAGTTTCCACTAACATCATCTTTCAAGAATAGATAATTGCGTGCATTGCCGCTGACATCAGACACAGCACTCATCAAACTATCGATGATTTTGCTAAGTTCCAAATTATTGGCAATCTGACGGGTAAAGCTGGCAATTCGTGCTTCTCTAACTTTTTCTTCTTTATAGAATATGTTGTTGACCAATGAATAAATAACTTTAAACAAAGGTTGGAAAATCAATAAGGATACAAAGGTTACAATCAGGATGAACAAATTGTTGTCGAGTCCTGTATTGAGTTGGTTGAAGAATGTGATCAAACCATTTACAGCAAAAATACTGCCGATGGTGATCGCAGTTAGCAACATGGTAAAGATAACGGCCTTGGTGATAACAAACTTTAATTCCAAGACACGGTTGCGATAAATCGCATACATGATGAATAAGGATGCAATACTACCCGCAAAGAAGTCAATTGGCCATTTCCCGATGACTGGTACCAAGTTGGCCCCAATCCCGATGAAGATGATAAACAACGCGACCATGACATTCTTTAAGCCACCCATGTATCTTGATTTGCGATACTCACGTTGAGCTAAGAACAAACATGAGAGTAGTAAGGCAAAAATCAACACATAGGAAACATAGGCTCCAAGACCCAAGGAATAATTCAACTCAATAAAAGGTGAAGTTGGAATCTTGACCATAACCGCAGATATGGTGGTATAACCCAGGATATTGACGATTTGCATCGCGACTTCCAATATTCCCCACAACAATAATGAGATATAACGTTTCATATGAATGAACACTGTAAAGAAGATGTAGCCTGTATACGGAATCATCATCAATGCTGCAACCATCGTACGCTGCCAGAATAAAGTACCTGGTGTTACGTTAAGTTTCATCATCAAAGTCGAGAAAGACCATACTGTCATCGATGCCATCATCAACATAAATGATTTGATGGTCAAATCTTTTTTAGACAGGGCTAAAATAACGAAGATCGAGAATGAGAAAATCAAAGATAGGATTGGGATACCCCAATAGATGGTCTCGTAAATTTGGTCCATCATGAGCGTGATCCTTGTCCGAAAGCAAGTTTCATAACTTCAACTTCATCGAAATGGTTAGGATTGACCTTTTGCATTGGATGAGCAATGGTTGATTGATATTTAGCCAAAGTCCCTGAAGGAATGATCGTTACTTTTAACGGTTCGATTCCTAACATTTTATAAAGATTGGCATAATCACTGTCGATGTATTTAAAATAGATCTCGAGTTGTTCTTTGATCAAATCTGCATTGTCGATTCCCGGCTCATTTTGAGGATGATTGATTTCACAGGTTAAATTGATGTATGGACGAGCTTGAGAGTCATAACACTTGCGCGCAAACCAAGCATCGATGTGTAAATGAGATAAGGTAATTGCTTCACGAATCGTAGCTTCTGTGATGCGTGTAAATCCTGCCAAATCAATAACTGGGTCTACGCGATCGATGTATCTGAAATGTGGTAAAACGACCCCATCATTTTTAGCTGATCCAATTTCGTATTTAAAGATATCACCGACACGATAACGCGCAAAAGCTCCACCTTTAAAGGTGGTGATAACGAGTTCATAGTATTCATCTTCTTTAATTTCATCTAAAGTATACGTCTTACACTGATGATTTGGATTCTCAAGATTCTTATAGAATTCACTCATCGGGATAAATTCATAGAAGCATACATTAGGTAAAAGAATCAAACCATCTTTGACCCAAGATTCAATGGCGATACATGTGACTTCGGTTCCACCAAATACTTCTAGTGGTCGAATGCCCCAATACTGTTCAATTTTCTTTTTAAAATGTAAGGTATCTGTGCCGATACAAACAAAACCTTTGAGATTGAAAACATCTTTTGGATAAACAGGACGATTTTGTGCTTTAGCAACCATTTTTGCTTTTGCGTAGGTCGCCAAACGACTCAGTTTAAAATTTCCAAGTTTAACTTTCGAAGAACCCTTATTACCTTCGATGAATTGTTCGCTCATCCTAACGATGACGCTGGATAATCCATAGAATAGATCTAATCCCTGTTGAAGGCCCATCTTAAAGCCTTCTTTATTACGTTGGCCAAAGCCCATCGCATTGCCTTCTTTAGCTGGCGGAAAGAAATTAACACTATACTCGCCTGCTAAAACATCCGGTAATAAACCTGTAAGATAAGGTAACGGGGCCATTCCGTTTAAGAAATTCATGCCGACTTGTAGATCAAATTGACCTCTGGCTTTACTAGAAGCTAAAATGATGCATGCTAAACAAGCATCTTTATAGTTTTCTACCATGCCTTCAGAATACGGAGCAACCTTAACAGGTGCTTTTCCGCCTTCCCACGTTGTTTCGATCCAAACCACGGGTTTAGCAGGTAACATTTTTTCATCTTTGCTCAATAAGATATCCGCATAATCATCATATTCCGTTAAAGGACACATCTGTCTGAATTCAGCGATGGTTCTAGGATGTTTACCATTAAGGATTTTCTTACCCAATTCACTCTTACTGAAAAGACCGATTTGTTCCATCAATAAACTGTTTTGGATGTCCATGAATCCTTGGACCGACAAGTCTAAGAACCCGCAATAGCGAGCCCATATTTCATCATGTTTTTTGGCTTTCAACAACTCGTCAAAATTCATGTTTTCTCTTTCCCCAGCGTGCTGAAGGTCCTCTTAAGTTCTTTGGTTCCAAAAAACAGAAAGGGGGTCGTCTCCTTATATCGAGTGTATCCTTGTAGTGTCTTGACGAAAAATACTTTGTCTTGTATATATACATGTAGGATATCCATCAATGTCCAAACCAAAGCCGCAACCAACAACGTCCCATTCCCTAGAGCCAAAGCCCCAAACAATGTGGCTAGAAAGAAACCCCAAACTCCAGGATGACGACATAGCGCATACAAGCCACTGGTCACGATCTGGGAAGCTTCTTTTGTTTTTACATAGGTCTTCTCAAAGGGTAAAGCAAAGAATAAAGCATAGATCATCTCTATCAAACCAAGTATGGAAATGATCCAAAACAAGGGTTGAGCATTAAACGTAAACAAAGGTTTTTTATCAGTTACGATAAGGGCAGTTGCGACGATTAAGGTGATGACACCTACCGCGAATAGACCGTTTAAAAGAGGGTGAAGCATTTTCAGCTTATTGAAGTCAAACATGGTCAATATGAAGAAAGCAAAAACACCTAACAAAATTGGACTCATGAGTTCCCCTCAAAGTGTGTATTTTTATTATACACCCCTTCTGAAACACAATACAATAGGGTTTTCATAACATTTACATCAAAAAACGCTTAATTTAAAAGAGATTATTAAGTCATCATAGACAACGCTGATGATTGTGTCATATTTTTGCATTTTTACTGAACCTATTTCACTCAAGCTGACACAATCACACCTACATATTCAGATATAAAAAACCCAGGTCTTTCATCATCAGATTCTGGGTTATTTAATTGATCTTCTTGTTTCTGATCCCAAAGATAGACAAGATATGTTTGCGTTCATCTTGGGTGAAATAAACGAAATAGACTAGTGCAATACTGGCTAACCCCAAGATACCACAAGATATGATCAACTCGATCCAGGTGTTAGGCATGATGATCATGCTCATTCCAAATCCAAAGGCAACCAAGGTTCCAAAAGTAAGCAAACTACGAAACATGAGTGGAAAGAATGCAAACTTTGGCAGTTCTAAACAATAAGCACCGTAAGGCATTACAAACACAAAAGGCAATACCAGTCCATAGAAAGTTGATACTCCAGCGATGGCATAGATTCCAAAATCAGTGAAGACTAGAAATAATAATGTTGTTACTGCTGAAATTATTCCATACAACATACCAACTAGTGCACTCACCTTCAATCGGTTGGTCACTGTAAAGATTGAATTCAGTGGAAACATCAAACCGTTCATGACCAAAACCAAAGCTGTGGTAACCGACAAAACATAGATTAATTGTACATCTTGTGCAGGTATCCATAGTTTATAAAAAGGAAGCCCATAAACAATCAAAATGACATTGGGCAACATGGTCACTGTTCCCAATACTTTGATCCCGCGTTTAACTTGAACAACCAAATGTTCCATTCTTCTCTGGGCATATAATTTCGTAAAGATAACGATAAATGAACCTGTCGCTAAAGACAAGAAACTCTGCATGGCTTTAGGTAAGATCTTTGCGATCGCCAATTGTCCCATTGCCAATTCAGAAATAAAAGTATTGGCAAACAACAAATCCAAACCAACCAGTAAGACACCACTGAACTGTTTAACCATGTAATAGAAACCTGTGCTAATCAATTCCTTTAACTTATCCATTTGGATATGTTTGATTTTGATTTCAACATAAGGCACAAAACGCTTCAACATGGAGTAGTCATAGATTAAAGTCATGCCAGATATGACAACCGCTGAGATCCCTAAATAATAGATCTTAGGTTCAAAGAAGACATACAAGCTCAATAAGAGTATGGTCTCTAGAATAACCGCAAAAAAGTCACGGATGGAAATCAAATATATCTTATTGACCATTTGAGTTCCTGTTCTAAAAATCAAAAAGAATGTATTAAATATAAAATTGATCAGCAGTAAAACAAACAATATTTTAACGTCATTGACAATGACAGGATTGACCTTAATGAAATCTTGCAGGCGATAAATCGCATACGATACCGGAATGATCAACGTCGTCAAATAAATCAATGTTGAAAAGAAAGAATTAGAATAGAAAGAATTTACATCATCTTGTTTCTTTTGTGTATGAGCAATCATAACAAATCTAAATAATGTTCCAGCTGTCATAAAAGTAAAGATATCTATATACGAGATAAAATTCTGACCGAGCCCCATATATCCATAGGTCGCAGCTCCTAAAGCTGTAACGATATAGGGGGTAAGAAAGAAGTTTACACCGATATTGATGGTATAGGAGAAGAATCTGGAGCCAATGTTGACGGCCAACATCCGCTGTTCAGTCATGTTGAATTTCATACCATATTATTATAGCGTATAGAATTAAATTCGGCACACAACTCATGAGAATCTAAAGGTTGAATCTTCTTTAATGCTTAAGATGACCGATGAGCTCCTCAATCGGTGCTTTATCCTTTATAATAGGAATAGAATAAGTGAGGTCCAAAATGGATAAGATCTTAAGTTTATTGAGAAATAATGCTCGTTTAAGTCATCGAGAATTGGGTGTCATGCTTGGAATCAGTGAAGCAGAGGCAGCCTTAAGAATCAAAAAGCTTGAAGATGAAGGCATCATCAAAGGCTATCTGACGATATGTAATGAATCCAAGATCGATCAAGCGCCAGTTCATGCGATGATCGAACTTAAAGTTGTCCCTATGAAAGAATTCGGCTTTCAAGACATCGCCAATCGTGTCGTTGCCCTAGAAGCTGTTGACAGTGTTTACCTTATGGCCGGAGATTATGATTTAGCGGTTTTTGTTAAAGGCAAGACGATGCAAGAAGTGGCTACATTTGTTGCCAAACGCTTAGCGACTTTGGACTCTGTCATATCGACCAATACCCATTTTATCTTAAATAAATATAAGGAAAACGGCATCATGCTTGAAGATGGCAGCACTCAAGATATCCGTTCTACTCTAAAAAGCGAATGAGTCCCATTACATTTAATAAAAGGCTATCACAGATCCCTGAAGGTGTGCTGCACAAATACCTTGAGCTGGCGACAGATCCTACGATTTTATCTTTAAGTGTCGGTGAACCTGATTTCCCTACCCCATTTCATATCCGTCAAGCAGCCATCGATTCCATCCAACAAGGCAAGACTTTTTATACCCCTTCTAAAGGTCTTCTTACCTTAAGAAAAGAAATCTCAGCGACCATGAGTCGTAAACATCATTTAGACTATGATCCTGGTACTGAAATCATGGTGACGGTTGGAGCTTCAGAAGCTCTAGAAGCAGCTTTTGTTGCTTTACTTAATCCAGGTGATGAAGTTATTTTGATCACACCCGCGTATATCACTTATGTCCCTTTGATCATCATGTGTGGTGCTGTTGCAGTACCCATTAAAACAACCGCAGACAACGGCTTTAAATTGACCGCAGAAGCACTTACTTCTGCCATAAGCGATAAGACAAAAGTTTTGGTGCTTAATTATCCCAGTAATCCCACAGGCGGAGTCATGACCCATGAAGATTATGAAGCCATTGCTTGTGTTCTACGTGATAAAGATATTCTGGTGATATCGGATGAAATCTATAGTGAACTGATCTATGGAATTAAACACGCTTCGATTGCACAATGTGCTGGAATGAAAGAAAAAACAATCCTGATCAACGGTTTCTCAAAAGCTTACGCAATGACCGGTTGGCGATTAGGTTTTGTATGTTCAAGTCCAGAAATCCTAAAGAATATGGCCATTTATCACGCCAATGCGATTCTTTGTCCACAAACGATCTCACAATTCGCTGGTATCGAAGCCCTTAAAAACGGAGATGATGATATCAAGTATATGCGTGATCAATACGATATGAGACGAAGACTTGTCGTAGATCGACTCAATAAAATGGGCTTGCCTTGCGCAACGCCTCTTGGTGCTTTTTATGCCTTTCCAGATATCAGTTCTTCAGGCTTAAGTTCAATGGATTTCTGTAGTGCCTTGCTTCAAACAAAAAAAGTCGCGGTCATCCCTGGTAATGCCTTTGGGGCAGCTGGAGAAGGTTATGTCCGCTTCTCTTACTCTTACTCCCTTCAACACATCAAAGAAGCCCTCGATCGACTCGAAGCCTTCATGAATGAAATCAAACA
>WSYG01000012.1 GCA_009773735.1 Erysipelotrichaceae bacterium | reverse complement strand
TAAAACTTCAATATTTCTCTCTCAAACAGCGATTTCGCTGTTTTTTTATACCCAAAAGAAAAGCACCTCTTATAAAAGGTGCAATTGTCATCAGTCTGAGAAGGGACTTCCCTTCTTAATGTTCATGCGATTTACCATTAAACAATTATTCTTTTGATTTTGTGATTTCTTGAATCAAAATATCTACTAGAAACAGTTGTGATATTCGAATATTCATCACGTTTTTAGCATAATCACTGCTGTAAAGAACCAAATCTGATGCTTCTTGTAATGAATTAGGATGGTGTCCAGTTAAGGCAATAATAGGTATACCATGTTCTTTTGCCCGTTTAGCGGTTTCTAAAGTATCTAAAGTCTCTCCTGATTGAGAAATTAAAACGACAAGTCCTTTTTGTCCAAGTTGAGATACGGATACTAATGTCGCATGATTTCCTTTTGAGAATTGGACAAAGAGTCCTGTTTTGTTGAGCTGATTGCTGAGATATTCCGCAAAGATACTGGAATTGGCCGCTCCATAGACCACTAGACGATCGGCTGCTAAAATCATCGAAACAGCCTGTTTGATGATCTCAATTTTATTGAGAATGTGTGTTTCTTGAATGGCTTCTTCATAACGTAATATTAAAATCTTCATCGCATCAGAAGTTTCTAATTCGAGTTCTTTGATTCTTTGATCTTCTGCATATACTTTGTTTAGATCCACCAAAAAGCTTCTAAAACTTTCATAGCCAAGTTTTTGGGTAAATCGGATCACAGTAGATTGTGACATGCCCAATTGTTCAGCCAAAGCATTAGAGGTCAAAACTCGAGGATCACTTTTAAGATCCAATAAATATGCAGCTATGTTTTTTTCTTGTTTAGAAAAACGATCCATTTTTGATTTTAAAAGAGCTTTAATCATGGTTTTTACTCCGTATCGTTAATTTCATTATAATCAAAATGAATAAATTATGCAACGAACTCCCTTTTAGATGCTGTTTATGAGTGTAAACACACTTTTAAAACTAGATCTGTTACTTCAGAAACTGTGTATACATTGATTTTGATATAAAGTTTAGTTCAATTGTCTGTTACGAACAAATATTGATTATACAAACTGATTACTAAGCCAATCAACTTGCTTGAACTTGTCTTCTATTTTATAATAACTAAAGTACACAAAGAGGAATTTATGAACAAAGAACTCATCGACATCACATCCCTAAATCTAGGTAAACCTGTTTACCGAATGACCTTAAGACCTATCTTAGTTTTGGTCATCATGACTACATTTGGATTGTCACTTGTGTTGGCTGGGATTCAAAACTTTGGGTTAAACTGGGGAATCATCCTTTTTGGAACCATCATCTTAATATTGGTAATCATCTTCATATTGAAAGTCAAAGATCGTAGAATTGCTGATCTGTATGAAGAACTCTTAGTCATTTATGATTTTGAAGATCAATCCAAAGGTTTCCTGTTACCGTTTTCAGATATAGAAACATGGGAATTCAAAACAGATGCTGTCTTTAAAGATACGTTGGTCTTCTTACTGAAGAATGGTGAAACCTACGTTTTAGAAAACTACAGAGGCCAAAAAGTCATCTCGATGCTACACAAAAAGGCTCCAGAAAAAGAAGTTAAAAATGGTCTCTTAAAAATTTTTAAGAAATAAAAAGCTTGGTCAATCGACCAAGCTTTTTATTACATTATTTTATATCGAGTTAGATACTGGCTTTAATCAATTCAATGACTTCTTCTTGTGTAGACAGTTTCAAAGCTTTTTCAGCCATGATCTGCATGTCGGAATACTTCAACGCACGAATCGTTTTACGGGTTTGTAGAATACTGCTGGCAGACATGGAGAATTCATCCAAACCTAGACCCAACAAGACTGGGGCTGCAATTTCGTCTCCGGCCAATTCACCACACATACCACACCATTTACCTTGGGAGTGAGCTCCATCAATGGTTAGTTTAATCAAACGAAGCAGTGAAGGATTAAGCGGTTGATACAGATACGATACTTTTTCGCTCATACGATCAGCAGCCATGGAATATTGAACAAGGTCATTGGTTCCAATCGAGAAGAAGTCTGATTCTTTGGCGAATTGATCAGCTAAGATTGCGGCTGCAGGAATTTCAACCATCATTCCGATTTCATAGTCTTTCGATACTGCAATGCCTTCTGCACGTAATTCTTTATCATTATCCAACACAAATTGCTTAGCAGCTCTAAATTCACCAAGCGTCGCAATCATCGGAAACATGATGCATAGTTTTCCATAGACAGAAGCTCTTAATAATGCTCTGACTTGGGTCCTAAAGATATCTTTTTGATCCAAACATAAACGAATCGCACGATAACCTAAAAATGGGTTCATTTCGTGTGGAATCGGTAAGTAACTGAGTTCTTTGTCTCCACCGATATCTAAAGTTCTGACAACGACAGGATGTTTACCCATCTTTTCCAAAACGGTTTTATACGCAACAAACTGATCTTCTTCGGTTGGCAAAGTCGTAGCATCCATATACAAGAATTCAGTTCGATAAAGACCTACGCCTTCTCCACCATTGGCCAAGACACTTTCAACATCATTGGGAGTTCCAATGTTGCCAACGAGTTCAACTCTACGATGATCTAGAGTAATGCTTTCCGCATCTTTCATGATCTTTAAACTGGCTTTTAGTTCTGCGAAATTTTCAGCTTTGTTTTTATAATGTTTAAGATCCTTAGCATCAGGATTGACTATGACAAAGCCGTCAATGGCATCTAGAACTAAAATATCTCCATGATTGACATGATCTAATAAGCCACTGATCCCAACGATAGCTGGGATTTCTAAGCTTCTGGCCATAATGGCACTATGAGATGTACGACCACCAATTTGCGTCGCAAAACCTTTGGTAAATTGTTTATTGAGCTGAGCAGTGTCTGAAGGGGTCAAATCATTGGCAACAATAATAACTTCTTCATTGATGAGTGATAAATCAGGAATAATTAAATCTAAAATATGGCATTGTAGACGATAGCTGACATCTTTGATGTCGGCTGCACGTTCTCTAAAGTAAGGGTCATCCATGTTTTCAAACATATGGATGAACATATTGCTGACTTCCTGAGTCGCATATTCCGCATTGACTGCTTCACTGCGAATCATCTCTTCCATTTGTCCGGTGAATTCGGGATCTTGAGTCACCATGATATGAGCATCAAAAATGGCCAATTCATCATCAGTCAGTTTTCCTACTGCTTTAGCTTTGATGGTTTCGATATCATGCTGAGTCTTCACTATTGCGGCTTTGAACTTATCAATTTCTGCTTGGACATCGGCTGTGCGACGAACAACGTTGACTGTAGGCTGCTCAAGTTTATAGGCCTTGGCTACTACTACACCGCTGGATGCGGCTATCCCTTTTAACATCGTGGCTCCTTTAAATTGTTCAATTTTTGACGTCATCATCATACCATTTTTTCATGGTGCAAACAATGTAAAAATCGGCTCATCGCAAGGTATCTCAAACGATAATAGGTGCTCTTAGAGTAGTAGTTCATCCACCAGTTTCGAGAGGATGGCATTAAGAAATCATTACGCAATAAACGTTGTTCTTCATCCGATAATCGTTTAAGTGTTTCTTGAATCAAAAACAAATAATCCTTATCGCAAGGATTCAAAGCACGATTAAGATCGATCTCATGACCATATCTTAAACGACTCATCAAAGCACGATAAAGATGCGCATGGAAGTTGATCAATAACGTTTGATTTTGATGGGATTCTGTCATCATATTTTATTTTTCGTAAACTAACGTAACATTCCTAAAAAAAACTGCCTTATTGTAAGGCAGCTTGAGCTTTTTTATTCTTAATGACTTTTAAACGCGTAAATTCTTCTCTTTCTTTCTCTTCAAGTGCTTCTGAGATGAATTTGATATCCTCTTTAAGCGCAGGTAATACAATGTTTTTTAACGCATTGGCGCGCTTTTGCGTCTTTTGGACAGCTCTGGCCAATCTAAAGATCGCATTATCGACTTCAGATAATAGAATCGTCAAACGCTTGGCTTTATTGAATAAGATGGTGGCTTCATCGAGTTTAGAATTGGATTCTGTAAAACCGTATTGGAAAGCCACATCGCTTTCATCCATCGATACATTTGGGATCTCAATCCCCATGACAGAACGATAGACCACGTGCACGCCATTTTCAATCGTAACGGTATTGGCAATTTCATTGACAACGCCGAGTGAGATATTGGCTTGCTGTAAAGAAAGATAAGCTTGTTCATAGGTAAAGGTGATCTCATCGCGTAAGGTCTTGACCTTATCGACCAACATCATCATTTCCCGAATCAAAACATTGCGTTTACGATCCATCAGTTCATAACCCAACTTAGCGAGATCCAGCGACTTCTTGGTCGCGATCAGATTGCCTTTGGTGGGTGAAATTCTGGTAATGCCCATATCAGCGCTTCCTTAAGACCTCATCAAGTTGACCACCTTGTAATGCCATAAAGTGGGTGATGGCCAAATCGATATTGTAGTATTCTTCTAAGAATTCTTTGGATACACGATCCAATTCACCGATTGGAAGCAAGCTTAATAAATACCAACCTAAATCTAAGGTTTCTTCGATCTTACGATTGGTTTTAAAACCTTGTCCAACATAATATTTTTCGAAAAGACGACCAAAAGCCATGTATTTACGATCGATCAGTGAAAGTTCTTCTTCACCGATAACAGACGCTAAAGCTCTGGCATCCTGGACTTTCGCATAACATGCAAAGAGCTGTGTGCTTAGTGATGAATGATCAGCGCGGGTATACCCTTCTCCGATCCCATCTTTCATCAAACGACTCAGTGAAGGTAAGACTCCGATTGGAGGATAAACATTGGTCTGATGAAGATTACGATCTAAAACGATTTGTCCTTCAGTAATATATCCCGTCAAGTCAGAAACAGGATGGGTGATGTCATCATTAGGAATGGTCAAAATAGGAATCTGAGTCACAGAACCTTTTTTACCTTTAACGATTCCAGCTCTTTCATAAAGTGAAGCGAGATCTGAATATAAGTAACCAGGATAACCTTTACGACCTGGGATTTCTTCTTTGGATGAACTGAATTCGCGTAATGCTTCACAATACGAGGTCACATCGGTCATGATGACCAAGACATGCATATCACAGGTATAGGCGAGATATTCCGCGACTGTTAAAGCACAACGCGGGGTCAAAATACGTTCGATGATGGGGTCATTGGATAAGTTAAGAAACATAACAACTTTCTCCATGACACCTGTTTCTTCAAAAGAACGTTTAAAGAAGTCCGCAACATCGTTTTTAACACCCATGGCGGCAAATACGATCGCAAATTCTTGGTTTTCTGAAGATGCAATGTTAGCTTGTTTAACGATTTGGACAGCCAACTGATTATGTGGCATCCCAGATCCTGAAAAGATTGGGAGTTTTTGACCACGAATCAACGTATTCAATCCATCGATCGCAGATATGCCGGTATTGATGTAGTTTCTAGGGTATTTACGCATGACCGGATTTAAGGAATGACCATTGATATCAGCCTTGGTTTGGGCATAGACTTCACCCAATCCATCGATGGGTTTGCCTCCCCCATTAAAGATACGACCTAATATTTCACGCGATAAAGCAATCTCCATAGGATGTCCTAAAAGACGCGTCTTCGTGTTTATTTTTGATAGACCAGAAGTGCCTTCAAAGACTTGGATGACGGCTTGTTGACCCTGAATTTCGACCACACGGCCAAAACGGGTACTGCCATTCTCAAGTTCAATCTCAACAACCTCTTCGAAACTGACATCTTCAACTTGATCTAAGATGATCAGGGGGCCTTTGATTTCTTTTAAACCGATGTATTGACGACTCATGGTTTCCCCTTACTTGACACTGGCTAAAGCCAGGTCTATTTTTTCATAATACGTATCTAGTTTTTCGATTTCGTTGTTTTTGACATCATATTTGATTTTGATCAACTCATCGAAAATACCGGTAGCTGTAATGGCTCTAATGGTTCTTTTGGTACTCAATAGACGAACAGATTGAGCTTTTAAATAGGAGATCAGCTGTAACATCTTAAACTGTTTCTCAAACGGAACAAATGTATCTTCCGGATGGAAAGCATTTTGTTGAAGATAACCGACCCGTATGACTCTGGCGATCTCCAAGATCAGTTTTTGATCATCAGGCAACACATCAGATCCGATGAGTTTGACGATCTCCATCAATTGGGTTTCTTCATGAAGAATGCTCATCATTTCTGCTCTTAACCCAACGAATTTACGATCGACATTGGTGTCATACCATTTCCTTAAATCATCCATATATTCTGAATAGGAAATGTTCCAATTGATGGCTGGGAAATGACGTGCATAAGCCAAAGATTTATCTAAAGCCCAAAAGGCTCTTACGAAACGTTTTGTGTTTTGGGTGACAGGTTCTGAAAAGTCAGCCCCTTGAGGAGATACGGCCCCAATGATGGTGACCGATCCTTCAGTATGATTGATGTTTTCAACATAGCCTGCACGTTCATAGAATTGTGAGATACGTGAAGGCAAATACGCAGGAAATCCTTCTTCTGCTGGCATTTCTTCTAAACGACCTGATATTTCACGTAAAGCTTCAGCCCATCTTGAGGTAGAATCAGCCATCAGAGCCACATGATAGCCCATGTCGCGATAATACTCTGCTAAGGTGATACCTGTATAGATCGAGGCTTCACGCGCTGCTACAGGCATGTTTGAGGTGTTAGCAATCAATACAGTACGATCAGTTAAAGGTTTATGTGACTTAGGATCGACCAATTCAGAGAATTCTTCTAAGACTTGGGTCATCTCATTACCGCGTTCACCACATCCCACATACACAATGATGTCTGCATCACACCATTTGGCCAACTGATGTTGAGTCATGGTCTTGCCTGCCCCAAAGCCTCCAGGTACAGCAGCAGCCCCACCTTTGGCGATCGGAAAGAACGTATCGATGACACGCTGACCGGTAATTAAAGGAACAGATATGATTTGACGCTTACCGACAGGACGAGCCTGTCTGATCGGCCATTTTTGAACAGAACTTAAGGAATGTTGAATGCCGTATTCATCGGTCACGATGATTAAGATTTCATTGATGTTGTAGGAACCATTTTCTATCGTGAAACTAACCGTGCCTTTGATGTGGTTAGGAACCATCATACGATGTTGAATCAAAGATGTTTCTGGAGTCGTTGCAAAAATATCTCCGCCTAAGACTTTATCTCCAACCTTGACTTTCAAGGTAATATCCCAAAGCTTGGTTTCATTTAACGCATTAAGACCTCTGCCTTCAGAGACATACATCCCTGAGATTTCAGCCATCTCTTTAAGGGGTCTTTGGATCCCATCAAAAATATTGGTTAAGATACCAGGACCTAAAGTAGCTCCTAAAGGACTATTCGATTTAAAGATCGGTTCTCCGATTTTTAAGCCTGTGGTGCTCTCATACACTTGGATCGTGGTATAGATATCATTGATCCCAATGACTTCTCCTAAGAGCTGTTTATGTCCTACATAAACCATTTCCAACATTTGAAAACCAACTGCCAGTTTTGTTTTGACGACTGGACCATTGATTGAATAGATGCTTGCGTTTGCTTTCATCCTGACCTCCTAAAAGTCCAATTGAGAATGCGTTGTAAACCATTCTTTCTGAACCTTTAATGTATAATCTAGTGATTCATCGATTTCCATCAAGCCAGCTTTATCTTTCAAGATAAAACCACCGATATGGATCCGATCGCTGACCATAACAGTCACACGTTGATCAGATAATGTTTCAAAAAGTTTTTGATCTGTCGCTTTAACAAGAATCGTTGCGCCTGATGCTGTGTTTTCACTTAAAATACGTTCTAAAGATGCTTTGACGAAGTCTTTGTATTCTGATGTTTTCGTAAAATCGATCAATTCTTGTTTAACTTTTATAAAGAGCCCATCGACCAATTCAGCCCTACGGATAAAAAGATCTTTTTTGACTTTCCATTTGGATTGAGACTCATTTTGAATCAAAGAGTTACGAAGTTCAGACAGCGCCATTTCACTGAAAACATTGGCTTCTTCTTGAGCCTCTACTCTAAATTTTTCAATCGTTTCTTGTCTTTGGCTTTCATAATCAATCTGCAGGTTCATTAAGCGTTCCTGGCTTTGAGTTTGAATGGCTTTGACTAAGTTTTCTGCTAGTTTTTCTTGTTCCATAGGGGCTCCTAAATCTTGATGCCGATGGCTTCACTGATATAGGCATCAATGGTCTCACCGATCTTTGCTGAACCATGTCGATCGGGTATTTCCACGATCAAAGGTTTGGATAATTTAAGCTTGAGTTCAGCGATTTCACTAGGGGCACTCGCAACAGCGAGCGTCGTCATCAAAACGATGGCAATGCTGTCATCTTGGATGGCTTTATTGAGCTCACTGAGCACTTGTTCCCTGGTATGCACAACGACCCCTTCTATGCCTGCTAAACGCAGACCCATTTGGGTATCGGTGTTATCACTGATCAAAAAGAATTTCATGAGTTTATAGTTTGTTGATGATAAGGATCGAGATCAACAATCCATAGATGGCGACCCCTTCAGCCAAAGCAACGAAGATCATCGCTTTACCAAAGTTTTCTGAATTTTCGGAGATGG
The DNA here is from genome assembly GCA_009773735.1 of Erysipelotrichaceae bacterium. Lineage (GTDB taxonomy): Bacteria > Bacillota_I > Bacilli_A > Erysipelotrichales > Erysipelotrichaceae > UBA2212. The sequence goes on along the minus strand of WSYG01000012.1, from coordinate 37,897 downwards.
CGCCAATGGCGGCTGGTGCAGCTGCTGCAACAGCAAACCCAGCACCTAGTGCTGAAGCTGATGTAACGATGGCTGCTGCAATAAAGCCCAAACCTTGAGCGTTGGTTCCAGCAATGCCGGTTGGGATGGTTTCAGCTGCATGGGCAACCAAACCATTGACTTGGAATATCAAGACACCCAAGAAGGCTGCTGCAAACAAACTGATTTGAGTCAAGACTCTGAATTTTGCATTCTTGGCTGAGACTTTGCCAGAAAGGACCGGAATGACCGGTAGGGAGATTAAGACGATGCTTAGTAAAGGTGCGACTGCTTCGAAGATCGTTAACATGGGTTGTTTCCTCCTAGTGATCTAAAGTGGTGGTGGGGATGTATTTTTTGCCCCCGCCTTCATAATAACGGCTAAACATTTCATAATACTGAAGCCTTAAGGTTTGGATACCGACGATCAGGCCTTCAAGGCCCATGACGAATATATTTCCTATGATGATGACCAGCAAGCCTGCTGAGCCACTCATATCCTTAAGCGTCATAACGACAAACATCATACCAGCGTGAGATAAGACGAATCCTCCCACACGTAGGAAGCTCATCGTATTAGATACAAAACTCAATAGGACTTCAATGAGTTCAAACACCGCTTCGGTCAGATAACCGCCCCATCCACCATGCGGCTTGATGGCAACTTTCTTGACCAAATGGGTCAAAGGTTCACGAAGTAGGATCATTAACAATGGGATACCTAAGAATAAGATTTCTGTAAAGATATTGAGGACCTTGATTTGAAACATCATTTCAAGGGTCAACATTCCGATGAGTGAACCATAGAAGATAAAGCCTGCCAATCCATTCTGTGAGAAGAGGGCTTCTCCAAGTTGTTTACGTTTGAAACGTAGGACGATATTGATAAGTATTGAACTTAGAATCAAGGTGGCCCCAATCGCAATGGCTCCTAAGAGTAAGACATTGGTGCTGGATGGCTCCATGACTTCCAGTGGTTTACCTGCCATGCCTATGGCTCGATACAGCGGATCTAAGACATGTTCATCTCCGAAGAAGGATCCAAACACAAGTCCAAAGAACATCGAGAATAAGCCGATCCTAATGGCTGCAGAAGCTAAACGACTGCCCTTTCTCTTCCATAAGAACCAACCACCTAAGCTTAAGACAAAGCCTTGACCTAGATCTCCAAACATGATTCCAAATAAGAAACAGTAAGTAACTGCCAGATAGAACGTAGGATCAAAATCACCATAATGAGGTAAACCATACATTTCGATAAAGAGTTCAAACGGTTTTGCGAACCAGTTGTTTTTTAAGATCGTAGGAGGTTCTAAGCCTTCTTCTAAACCAGCTGGGAAGTCTTGGATCGTAACATCTTCCATCTCCCCAAACATCGATTTAAATGCTTTTACACGTTTTTTAGGAACAAATCCTGTGACGACAGCGATGTCATCAAAGATGGCCATATATTTATAATAACGTCGAACTTCAGCATGATGCTCTACATAACCGTAAATCTGACCTATGGTCGATTCACAGTCCAAGGCAAGCTGTTTCTCATCGACTTTAGGGATTGGGATGGGTTCAAAGAATAGGCTCTCTAAGACACTCTGATTGATTTTGGCATCTTCCGCATTACTGATGATGAAGATCCAGACATAGTGATTGTTTTTAAAGACGATCTGATGAACGAAGCCTTTATCTGCTAAAAAAGTAAGTTTGGCTTGTGAACTCAAAGGTAAACGACCAAAGGTAACGGCCGTGAAACTCAAATGATTAAGGGATTCGATGTTGAACTTACGCAGTTCGATCAAAGCTTCTTTGTCTTCTTTGGTTAAGATTGATTGATTGAGCTGTTGTTCATTGATTTTTTCATAGTTGACTTCAGCCAAACGAATGTGACTTTCAATTTCTTCGTCAGAGAAAACGCTGATCCCATCATAAGCACAAGTAAAATCTGAGTGCAAATTAGAGAAGATAAGCTGAATGCGCTTGTAAAAATCCGCATAGGTGTTGTCTTCAGGCATCAGTTGTCCACCATTGCCTTCATTGATGACATGGCTGGCGAGTTCCGCATGCATATCGTCGGAAGAAAAGGCGGTTAAGAGTATTTTTTCGATGTTTTCTTTGGATCCTGCCAGTCGCAGTAATCGCATTGGTTCTATGGCCATGGGTTCCTCCTAATAGATAAGCAATTTGGCGATCTTGTCGGTTTCGACTTTATATCGGACGCCTTCGATGATGTCAATGATGTTTCTGGTTTCAATTTCAAGTAGGTTCATATAGGCAATCATGACCACATTGGGATCGGTTGCGAAACGAATGAAGTGTTTATTGATGTTGTACATGATCGAATCCATATGATACTCGATGTAGACGAAATCATTTTTATTGATCGATGATTTGTAGGCCGTTGTCGAGAGCGCATCAACAAATTCTTCAGCCGATTTGGTTTGTATCCATTGATGCAAAGTATGTTTAGGAATCTTGACATAGACAGGATGTAATACTTTAATGATGTCTTCAGGGGTTGAACGATAGTATTTCTTTAGACGATAGATCTTGGTGATGTTATCGAGTTCGATCTGAGTATTGAAGACATCCAGGATCTGTGTTTTAGTTGTTCCAGTAAATTCTTTTTCGATATAACCCAGTACTTTATCATGGTACATTGAATTGAGCGCTATTTCGCAAGATGTGTAATCCAGTTCTTGTCCTGCTTTAGGTTTATAAGGTAATAGTATCGAATAATACATTGTATCTTTAAGGATCAACAAAAGTTCTTCATAGGAATTTACGTTAACGAGTTTCTGTAAATCAAAGGACGTCATTTTGTTGGCAAACAAAGGCAACTGCGAAATCTGACCCCCCTTCTCGGTTTCTTTAAGAAAACGGATCGTCATTAAGATTTGTTTGATTTCGATCTGTAGGATCCCATATTGATAGAACTTATGGTTACGGGTTTCACCGTATCGAATCAGTTGCATGAAATCCAAAAAGAGACGCTGACGGATCAACACTTCCAGATAGCCTCTATGAATCGAAGATTCATTGATGCCTTCTAGGATCTTGTCATAATGGGTCTCGTTTTTTAAATATCCGGCGATTTCTTGAACGGTACGCTTTCTGAGGAGTTCATCATAATCGGACTTCGTCAGATGCGCTCCATACATGGCTTTGGCTTTTGCAGCCAAGGCTTGGGTAGCGCTCATGCTTTAGATTTCCTTTTTAAGACAGCGTGCGAAAAGCTCAGTATGCCATTTTTTTTCGCGTGCTTTAAAATTGTCTTCAAGGATCTTGAGGGCAGTTTGGTATTGTTGAACACTGTCAGCTTGAGCTTTATCCAACTGTGCTGTAAGCTTGATGCGTTCAGCTTCGACTTGAGCTTTGACCTTGTTCCAAACTTCTTCTTGGATACGGGTCTTTTCTTTATGGATGTTCATCAAAGCATCTTTGATTTTATCCTGTGCGCGTTGATATGCTTCTTGAGCTTTAAGATCTGCTTCAATAATCGATTTGATTCGTGTTTCCAAGGGACTACCTCCAGACAACTTACTTATTATACTCCTGTCTTTTTCACAATTCAATTAAAAACAGGGTTAGCTTTTTAAAAAGCGATCCCCTGTTTAGTTTAAGATAATTATACAACCAATGCTTTCGTATATGTTTCAAGTTCTTTCGTATTGGCCCACACAAAGTGGTCCTTTGAGATTTCTACGAAAGATGGTAGATCCGTACTGTAATCATGTTGAGAACCATCATAGAATAATGGGACCTTCTTGCTTTCCATGATTGGATCAGGCATCGGTATGGCGGATAATAAACTCTTTGTATACGGATGAAGTGGATTCTTGAAAAGTTCTTCGGTATCGGCTAATTCTACGATACGACCCAAGTGAATGACCGCGATACGATCTGAAATGAAGCGTACGACAGAGAGATCATGGGCAATAAAGAGGTATGTCAAACCTTTGTCTTCTTGAAGGGTCTTCATCAGATTCAAAACTTGGGCTCTGATGGAGACATCCAAGGCTGAAATCGGTTCATCGGCAACAATTAATTTAGGTTCAAGAACCATGGCTCTGGCGATACCGATACGTTGACGTTGTCCGCCTGAGAATTCATGAGGATAACGGGTGATGTGTTCATCAAGTAAACCTACTTCTGTTAAACTCTTCAAAACCTTGGCTTTGCGATCAGCTTCATCTTTGTATAAATGGAAGTTATAAAGTCCTTCTGAGATGATGTAGTCGACTGTTGCGCGTTCGTTGAGTGAAGTTGCGGGATCTTGGAAAATCATTTGAATGCTTTTGGTGACCCATTTTGTGTCTTCAGAATTAAGTCTTCCACTGATATCCTTGCCTTCAAATTCGATGCTGCCTTTGGCCAATGGATTGATGCGTACGATGGATCTGCCAATCGTGGTCTTACCTGAACCAGATTCACCAACCAAAGCAAAGGTTTCACCTTTATAAATATCAAATGAGGCTTCTCTAACGGCTGTAAAGACCCCTTTTCCTTTCGGGAAGGTAATCGTTACATCTTTTAAAGAAAGTAATACTTCTTTGGAAGTCATGTTATAGCGCCTCCTTTCCATAAATTTTCACGATGGTCGCATGAAGATCTCTGATGGCTTTTGGACACTCAACTCTAGGTGCTCTAGGATCAAGCAACCAGGTCTTGGCGAAATGGGATTCCGTAATCATAAAGAACGGAGGTTCTTCTTCGAAATCAATGTTCATCGCATAAGGATTACGTTGGGCAAACGCATCGCCTTTCACTTCATAGAACAATGAAGGAGGCGTACCAGGAATGGAATAAAGTCTTTCGCCTTTGATTCCAAGCTGTGGTAAAGAAGATAATAGAGCCCAAGTATAAGGATGTTTAGGAGAATAGAAGATTTCATGACTGGTTCCATATTCAACGATTTGACCAGCATACATAACGGCTACACGCTGAGCAACATTCGCAACGACACCTAAGTCATGGGTAATATAAATCGTGGTAAATCCAAATTCCTTTTGAAGATTCTTGATGAGTTCTAGGATCTGAGCTTGAATGGTAACATCCAATGCCGTTGTAGGTTCATCACAAATCAAGATCTTAGGACGGCAAGCCAAAGCAATCGCAATAACGATACGTTGTCTCATCCCGCCTGAATATTGGAATGGGTATTCATTGAAACGATCAGCAGCATTTGGAATCCCTACTTTATCCATCAAATCGATGGCAATTTCGCGGGCTTCTTTTCTGTTTTTCTTTTGATGTTTGATGATGACTTCTGTGATTTGAGTACCAATCGTTCTGATTGGGTTCAAAGAAGACATTGGATCTTGGAAAACAGTAGCGATTTTAGAACCACGAATTTTTTCCCAAGCTTTGTTGTTTTTAATTTGGACTAAATCTTGATCTTCAAAGAAGATCTTCCCTCCAGCGATAAAACCATTGTTTTCAAGCATGCCAGTAAAGGTTTTTGTCAGCACTGTTTTGCCTGATCCTGATTCACCAACGATGGCTAATGTTTCACCTTCATAAAGGTCTAATGATACTTTTCTGATGGCGGTTAAGACGCGGTCGCGAACACGGAATTTTACGACGACGTCACGAGCTGATAAGATTACTTTTCTTTCCATAAGTGCTCCTTAGCGGTGAGTCTTGGGATCAGACGCATCCGCAAAGGTCTGACCAACGATATAGAAGGAGACTGAAACTGAAGCCAATACCGCAACCGGGATCCAGAAGAGGTATGGATATGTTCCATAATACGTAATGTAGATAGAAATCAATTTACCCAATGAGGTAATTGACGGAGGTAAACCAACACCTAAGAATGACAAGAAGGCTTCCGTCGAGATGATCGAAGGAATTTCACGAGACAATAAGGTCACGATAACCGAGGTTAAAAACGGCAAGATATTTCTAGAAATCATGCGTGTTGAACTGGTCCCTAATGTACGGGATACTAGATTATATTCACGGTCACGTATGATCATGACTTGAGTACGAATAAAGTAAGCAATGCTTAACCACTCTGTCATACATAAAACGAAGATCAATTGCCAGAAACCTGGACCCAAAACATAAATCAACATCAAGGCGACCAATAAGAATGGTACATTGGCGATGACATTGTAGATTTCAAGGAGATATTTGTCTAATTTCTTGTTGTAACCCCAAATAGCACCTACTGTGATCCCAACAGTCATATTGATGGATGTTGCCAATAAGGCAATGGTGATTGAAGTACGTGCACCAGACCAAACCGCATCAAACAAGGAGTTGCCCCAGTGATCCGTCCCAAACCAGTACGTTAAATTTGGTCGATTGAAACGAATACTGAAGTCACTGATGTCTGGTGATGCCAAAGGATTATAATTACTAAACAAAGGCTGAATCATAGCGATCGCAAATATAATGACCGCCATAAACAACATCGCTATGGCTAATTTACTCTTAAAGAATTGTTTGAATACGCTCTTCCAGTAAGAATAATGTGGCGCAGAAATATGTTCTGATGCAAATTCATCAATTTTTACAAATTGAAACTTTTCGTTAGCGCTTGACATTTTTTCTCTTACCTTTCTTCTTGTCATCTAAAATAATACGCGGATCGATACGTGTAATCAATAAGTCTCCAAGTAAAACCGACAATATGGCTAAGCTTGTGAAGATAAATGTCAAGGTAATGACCATATTGTTATTGAAGACACGGATGGAATCATTAAGCATCTTGCCCATTCCTGGAATCGCATAAATACGTTCAGTGATGATGGCTCCACCAATTGCACCGATGATCGCACCAGGTAAACCGTGGGCAATCGGGATGATCGCATTTCTTAGAATGTGCTTTAAATAAATCTGCCATTCTGATAGACCTTTAGAACGAGCAAACTTAACATAATCTGCGGTGTTTTGGTCAACCATATAACGACGGGTCCACATCAACAATCCTGCAACTGATGGCAAAGCCAACGAAATTGTAGGCATGATGTAAGACAACATATTGTTTGGACCTAATGAAGGAAAAGACTCTGGTAACTGAAATAATGTTGATCCGATATAACGGAACAAATAGATGTAAGCCAAAGCAGGAACCGCAATAACAAACACGATATAAGCCATCCCAGCTTTATCAATGGCTTTTCCTTTATGTGAGGCCATATACATGCCCAAAGGAATTGAAATGAGGTATGAGAAGATTAAAGCCAAGATCCCAAAGATAAATGAGGTACCCATCATCGACGGGGCATTTCTATTGAGACTACAATTCGCGTAGTTATCGTTGAACTTGGTTGTTTCCAAAGAATCTAAACTGCTCTTGTATGAACATGTATATTCCATGACACCAGAATCCGTTACAACTCCTGTAGGGAAAGTAACGGGTTTCAAAACATTGGTACCTTGATCTTGAGTCAAGACTTGGAATGTAGGAATCCCATAGAAGGTTGGCAGTGAACGACCGAAATACAAACTGACGACATTTTGATGAACAAACGGAAAACTCCAATCTAAATAAACTAGATATTTATGTTCACATCCGCTGCACATTAAAGCATATGAGGATTTATCCCAGTTTTGCCCAATATAAATCTTACGTTCAAGATTTGGATTGCCTTCATCTTGAATAACGTTAGGATGATCGATAACGATCATTCTAGAGTAGAACCCAAGAAGTCTTTCCAGTACTGGGATTTCTTTGGTTGCATAGATATAACCAGTTTGTTCAATCGTATAGAAAATAAAACCTTTCGCTTCATAGGTAGCTTTTGCCGATTTAAAAAGTGAGGAAGTCGTATCTTGGCACATTGTATAATCAGCTGTATTGGCTCCATATACATCACGACAGAGTTCATCTTGAGGTTTATAAATCAGATAGCCCAACTCTTCAAATTTAGAGTTGACATAAAGTGGTAATTGATCAGGCCGATTTGAGATCTTAGCATACATTCCATCATTTTCAAAAACCCGATTGCGAGGAACAAACTCAAAGATGAGCAAGTAAGCAATCGAGGTAACGGCCAAAATGGACAGGACGGATCTCAATACACGAATAAGGATATATTTCTTCATACGTACCTCAGGGTAATAAAGGATTAGGTTTCCCTAATCCTTTTATTAGTTTTTATTATACTTGATTAGCAAAATATATTCAATAATTACTTAGCGCGAGCCTTTTCCCATGCTTCTTTAGCTGTGGCACGTTCTGCACCGGTGATAACATGGTCAGTAACCTGTAGCCATTTGAATTTATCGCCAGAAATACCGTAATCAGCGTAAGAACCAGAATATGGAAGAACTCTAGAAACTGCATAGTTACCGCCTTGGGAAACGTTTGGAAGGATGATAGCATGACCGATCAAATAAGCTTCGGCTTTTGCGTATGCAGCAAAACGTTTGTCCATGTCGACCAATTCAGCATTCGCAGCATTATTCAATGCGCCAAATGCCAAGAAGCCAGCTTTTTCTTTAACATCAGCATCATTTGCCAAACCGTTCAATAAACCGAAGGATTTCAACAAGTCGCCGTTGTCAGGATTCAAAGTATTAACGTAAGTCTTAGGATCACCGTAGTCAGGACCCCAGCCAGAACCTAAGTTAATGTCATAGTTCTGTTGGTCTGCATTTTCGGTGTAGTAGAAGGCGTTTAAGTATTCAGCAGTTGACGCGGCATAGTTGATGTTGACAACAACTTGGCCAGGGAATGCATCTTCCATCATCTTCTTGAATGCCAAACGTGTCGCGATATTGACAGCACCTTGTGAGGCGTTGACATCGATAACAATTGGCCAAGCAACTGTTGTGCCCAACTCTGTGACGGCTTTAGCCATAGCAGCTCTAGCCAATGCGAGGTCGAAATAAGGATCTTGAGAGTCGGAGAGATCGAAGCCAGCTGGGAATTCAGTAGCGGAAATCTTTGTCAACTCAGCAGATACTAAATCACCATAGGATTTACCATCGCTGGTGGAAACGAATAATGGTGCTGTATAGGTGTTACGAAGAGCATTTGCCTTCAATGTTTCACCAACACCCTGTTTGTTTAATTCTTCACGGTTAATACCACGGAAAATGGCTTTACGGAAGTTTTCATTCAGGATAGCCAATTTGGTCTGTGCTTTTTGATCATCAGTCTTGGCGGAAACCAAGGCTTCGCCCAAATTGAGGTTAGAGAATGCACGACGATTATAGTTGAAAGTAATGTAGTAAGTAACGGTATTCAAACGGCTTACATAGATGCTATCGCCATATTTAGCTACAGCTGCATCATAGAAAGCTGGATCATCAGTATAAACTGGAGCAGCAACGTATTCGCTGTTATCGAAAGCTCTGTACAAGGAATATTTGTCAGCGCCATCAAAGAAAATCAATTTAACTGAAGGAATGTAAACGTTTTTCTTGTCCCAGTAAGTTGGGTTCTGTTCGTATTCGATGACAGAAGCAGCGGTATTGTTGCTTAACAAGTAAGCACCGTTGTACAAGATTGAATCAGGTGCAGTTGTTCCGAATGTGCAAGTAGCAGGATCCGGAGCGCCTAATTTACAACCTGTTCCTTTGGATTCCAAGAATTGACGGTTAACACCGTACAATACAGCGTACGACAACATTGTGTCAAAATACGGTGTAGGAGCTTCCAAAGTATATTCTAGAGTAAATTCATCAACAGCTTTAACGCCGACTTGCGAGAAGTCTGAGATATCGCCATTGTAGTATTCTAAATAATTCTTAACTACGCCAAACAAGATATAAGCTGTTTCAGATTCGAAATCAGCACCGTGTTGTAAACCAGCTACCCAGTCGTCAGCTTTAACAGTTGAGACAGATTCGCCATCAACGGTTACCCACTTGACGTTCTTACGGATTTTGAAGGTCCATACGGTCTTGTCTGCATTGGAAGTCCAGGATGTCGCCAACGCGCCAACCAGTTGCCCCAAAGGATTGTGTTCAACCAAACCATCTACGAAATTTGTCGTATGTTGGTGATTGGTTGATTCATACGCCGTCAGATAATCCAATTGGGATATATCTGCTGTATAGACGTAAGTGTAGGCGTTACGATAAGCCTTTTTGGCAGGTTGACAGCCAGTCAGAACCATCGTAACTAGCAGTAAAACTACTAATAACTTTTTCATCATTTTCCTCCTTTTATGAAAGTACAGATGTGTACTATACCTTGATTATAAGGATGTGACCAAATTATGTCAATTCTAATTTCACTGTATTTTCACAAAATCGTTAATTTTCACATTAAATTTCTGAAACAATTTACATTGATAGAAACATCACTAACTTTTGCCTATTAAAGGTCTTTTTGGTATACTAAGTAAGCATTATGGAGGAATACCCAAGTGGTTGAAGGGGGCGGTTTCGAAAACCGCTAGGAGTCGCAAGGCTCGCGCGGGTTCAAATCCTGCTTCCTCCGCCAGTAAAAACACGAAAAACACCGATTTGGTGTTTTTTTTACGATCATTTTCATTTATTGTCATAAAACATACACCTTGCTTATGTCCATTTTTTTACCCACTCATTTTCACATCATGCAATCCTTGGTTAAAATGGTTACGAAGTGGAGAATGCCTATGAAAAAAATAAAGAGTGGAATATTAGGAGTCATCGTAGGAGATGCGTTAGGTTTGCCTGTTCAATTTAAGGATCGCTCCTGGTTTTATAAACATCCTGTTACAGAGTTGACAGGTTTAGGCGTTTTCAATAAACCCAAAGGATCATGGTCTGATGATGGTAGCCTTACCTTGGCTTTGGCTGCTTCCCTTTCTAAAGGTTATGATCCAAAAGACATCATGGATGAGTTTTCGAATTGGTTGTTTTATGGGAAATATACGCAAGATGATCAAGCTTATGACATCGGACAAACAACAGCCAATGCGATCATGAATTATCATAGAGGGATCCCTTATCATAAATGTGGAGGAAAATCTTACTATGATAATGGGAATGGATCACTGATGAGAATCTTACCTTTGGTGTTTTATCTAAGGGTCCATTTTGGAGAGGACTTCACAACCAAACCATACGCCATGGGCATCATTCATGAAGTGAGTTCATTGACCCATGCCCATGAATTAGCGAAAATGGCATGCGGAATATATCTCTCGATTGCCAATGAATTGCTTCAATCCCAAGATATTGAATCTGCAGTTAAACAAGGCATACAAAAGGCATTAACTTTCTATATTAGTGATATAGTTTTTCAAAAAGTAAAAAATCAATTTCATCGACTCGAAGACTTAGAAGAATTCAGAGTATTGGATGAATCTAGAATAGGATCATCTGGATTTGTTAAAGATACCCTTGAAGCTTCGATTTGGTGTTTACTTAATACAAACACTTATGAAGAAGCTGTTTTAAAAGCTGTTAATCTTGGATACGATACCGATACCACTGCAGCTGTATGTGGAGGTTTGGCTGCTTTAGCCTATGATAAAATCAAGTTAGAATGGATACAAGACATACATGAACTATCAATCGTGAATGATATCTGTGAATCTTTTGAACACAGTTTAAAAAAAGAGGAGGCAGTTTAGCTGCCTTCTCTTTTATCTTTTATAGTAAGGTTTAACGTAAGCAGGAACACCATTGTGATATACGATCACGGGTTGTCCTTCAATCAAAGGTCTCATATAGGCAACCGCCTCATCGGTAACGCCTCTGAAGTTTGGCTTAGCCCAATTGACTGGGAAGTTTTTAACGTGATTGGCAACGTTGGAAGCGGCTGTAGCGAAATATTCTACATCATAGACTTTAGAATCTTTACGCTTGATCCCAACCATTTGACCGGTAAAACTTGGATCTTGAGAACGCATATGAGCACTCATCCCTAATTTGAAGGATTCTTCAACATCCACAAAGGATTGTTCAGAAGCATGGCAACGTTGAGCGGTTGACAGATCTTGAACCTTGGCCCGATTGGCAACACCGCTCGTAAGAATCATGTCTTTGACTGCATTGGCAGCTCCACCTAAGATTGCATGTCCAAAGCCATCATTCTTGGCTTCACCAGCTGCTAAATAGGTCCCGTCAGCAAAGCGTGCCCCTTCTGAGACAACGATATAGCACTTGTTGTTTTCATCGATGCATTTTTTAACTTCGCTTAAGAAGTTATCTTTCTCAAAAGGAATTTCCGGCAAAACCAAGAGATCGACGATGCCACTTAAGCAAGCTGAAGCAGCCAACCATCCTGCATCTCTACCCATGGTTTCAAGAATAAAGACTTCTTGACGTGTATAAACATTGACATCCAACCATGTCTGTAAAGCCGTTGTCGCGATGAATTTAGCGGCGGAGCCATAACCTGGGCAATGATCCGTCATCATCAAATCATTATCGACCGTTTTTGGACAACCGACAAAGCGACGATTGGTGATGTTGTTAGCTGCTGCATATTCGCTTAATGCGAAGACGGTATCCATAGAATCGTTACCACCAATATAAAATAAGGTATCTACATCATATTTTTCCATCACCGCAAACAGTTTCACAAAATCTGCCGTATTACTTCTTTTCAACTTATAACGGCATGATCCTAAAGCACTGGCTGGTGTTTGTCTAAGAATTCTGTTTTCTTCTTCGCTCATCTGGCTGATGTCAATTAGTTTTTCTTGAAGGATCCCTTCGATCCCATTAAGTCCGCCTAACACTTTTGTATAGATCGGATTCATTTGATTGGCCTTGACCACCCCTGCTAAAGTCGCATTGATGACTGAAGTTGGGCCACCTGATTGTGCTACGATACAATTTCCCATAATGTCCTCCTGAGTTCGCAAATATTATACAACTTCTAGCTTAAGCTTGCCACACCTGATTCACTGAAACACTGAAATAACCAACTTAACAATGTCTGTGATAAAATAAGAATATGAAGTATACACCTGAAGATTTCAACACGATCTATCACGCTACTTTCCCCCAAGTATCAAAATTTGTCCATTTTAAAGTGGAAAGTCTAGAAGATGGGCAAGAAATCGTTCAAAACGTATATTTAGATTTCTATCGCTATATTTTTGCCCATGATAAGAAGATCGATAACGTATCTGCTTATCTGATCTCAATGGCTAAAAATGAGTTGTCTCATTACTATAAAACAAAAAGCGAGATTCCTATTATCCTAGATGAAGCAGATAATATCATGTTGGATCAGATCCCAGATGATCAAAATCTAGAACTAGAAGTGCTCAATCGTTTGAGTACTCAAGAAATTTGGGACATCATCGAAACAATGTCACCTCTTGATAAGCAAATTCTGGTCGCTCATTATCGTTTCGATCTGCCTTTTTCCGAAATCGCAAGATCCTTAAATATGCCAGGTTCTACGGTTAGAAGTCGTCATCAAGCTGCCCTTGAAACCATAAAATCGCGAATTAAATGAACAAATTTTCGTTATCTTTCCAATTTCTTGACTCTAACAGTGTGAAGGGAAGTAAAACACATGAAAAACAAACTTAAACAAAGTATTCACGAACATGCGTACAACGAAGAAAAAATATTGATCAATGTCATAATGGCCGCACGCTCTGAAGGTTTGAAACCCTCAACACGGAGGATTCCATTTATGAAACGTTTTCTTAAAATTGGCCTTACAGTAGCGCTGGTCAGCGTATTCGGATTGGTCAGCTTGACTCAGTTCGGGTTCTTTAATATTTCAGGTCAGAATACAATTACTGCAGTGTATGCGCTAGACATCAACCCCAGCTTTGAAATATCTGTCAATAAAAATGATAAGGTCGTCTCAATCGTTGCGGTCAATGATGATGCTAAGACACTTGAAGTTGAAGATCTGTATGGTAAAGATGCAACATACGTTATTGAAGAATTGATCAAACGCGCTATCTTAGAAGGATTCATAGACGATGGAGATTTGGTGGATGATTATGTTGTCATCACAACCATACCTATGACCGATGATGATGAAGATCAAACCGATGAACTCGAAGATAAAATTGATCAACGCATCAAAGACAGTGAATTCTTACAGAGTTTAAATGTAGCCATCATCAAAGCAGAATTAAGAACACTTAGAGAAGCTGAAGGAAAGAAGATCCCTATTGGACTATATGTCATCAATGGAATGGTCCTCTTACCTGATAATACATTCATCAGTGCCAAGGATTTCTTCTCGAATCCTGAATATCGCGCCACATTTAAAACCAAAGGCGAAATCAAAGAAGACAAAGTCAATCGATTAAAGGCTCGTATCCTTGACGCATTGGAAGAATTGGATGCCTTAGGCGTCGATACAACCGAAATCAAGAATCGCTTAATTACTGCGACTGATCAAGACCTTGTCAAGATCCAAATCGAAGTACGCAAATTATTAAATAAAAATGAAATTGGATCTGAAGACGAAAAGAATGCCGATAAAGGCAAACCTGACGACGTCGGCAATCCTAAAAAAAGATAGTCAGCAAAAGACTTCTTAGCGATCTAAGAAGTCTTTTTTATGCCTTATTTGGTTTTTCATCTTTCAACTCTTGAATCTTTGAACTGATGAGTTCCCAGTCTTTTAGATGTGCATTCAGTTCATTATGAATCATGTCTATTTTTTCATTTAATTGATCCATTTGAGCATGATCATGATAGTATTCTGGCTCATATCGTTTATCTCGATATAATTCAAGTTCGGTTTCTTTCTTGGTGATCATCTCTTCAAGTTTGATGATTTGTTTATTGAGTCGACCAATGGATTCTCGTGAAGTATCGCGATGAGAACTTTTAATAACGGGTTCAGACTTTACGATTGTTGAGTTTAAGGCATATTCAGGATAAGACAAAGGATAATAATCTGCTTGTCCATTTTCGATGCTTAAGACTGCTGTTGCCATTTTCTGAATGAAATAACGATCATGAGATACAAAGATCAAAGTACCATCATAATCCGCTAAAGCATCTTCCAGAGCTTCTTTTCCCAAGATATCCAAATGGTTGGTTGGTTCATCTAAGACCAATAGATTAGCCCGTTGAAGTAAAAGCTTGGCTAAACTCAATCTTACCTTTTCACCGCCACTTAACACATTGACGCTTTTAAAAACTTCATCGGCTGTAAATAAGAAACTACCAAGTATGGTTCTGACTTGAGTATGGGTCAATTCAGGATAGGCATCCCAAAGTTCTTCCAGGACTGTTTTATCACTTCTGTAGTCGATCAGTTCTTGATCAAAATAACCGATCTCAATCTGGTGGCCTAATAATGTTTCTCCACCTAACGCAGGAATCTTATTTAAAATGGTCTTTAGAAAAGTGGATTTGCCATGACCATTAGGTCCAATGACCGCAAGTCTTGTGCCATGCATCAAAGTCAAATCGATCGTTGCCAAAGCTTTATCATACCCAATCGTTAAGGCTTCTGTCTTTAGTACTTGTTTTCCACCTCGTAGACGAGATGAAAAATGAGCTTTGAAGTTTTTGACATCGGCATTAGGTGCATCGATTTTTTCCATTCGATCCAAATATTTGATCTTGGATTGGGCAAACTTCGCCTTTGACTTCTTGTATCTAAATTTCTCGATCAAGATTTCTAATCGTTCAATGTCTTTTTGTTGACGTTTATAAGCAGATAATTGTTTCTCCTGATTGAGAGCTTTGGCAGTTTGATATTGGCTGTAGTTACCGGTATAACTGGTCAATGTCCCAAATTCGATCTCATGAATGATGTCTGCCACGTGATCGATGAACATACGGTCATGTGAAACAAATAAGATTGCCTTATCGTAATACTTTAGATAACCTTCTAACCATTCAATGGTTGCCATATCCAAATGATTGGTAGGTTCATCCAGTAAAAGTAAATCAGGCTTGCTCAACAACAATTTAACAAACGCCAATCGTGTCTTTTGACCTGATGAAAAGGTTGAAAGTGCACGATCAAGATCTTTGACTTCAAATCCAAACTTCGTAAAAACAGTCATCATTTCTGATTTATAGGTGTATCCACCTTGATCCTCAAAGGCGTGCTGAAGATTCGCATAGCTTTCTAGAAGCTTTTCACTATGATCACTCACCATGTGTTCACCCATCTCATTGAGTTGATCTTCCAAATCAAAAAGAGGTTTATAAATCTCAAGCAACATTGTTTCTGCACTGATGGTCTCATCACTAAAGGTCATCTGTGATAAGGTTTCGATCCTAAGGTCTTTAGGACGAATCAGATCACCTTTATCTAGGGTCTGTTCTCCACTTAAGATTCGCAATAAAGTCGTCTTACCGCTGCCGTTACGGCCTACTAAGGCGATTTTTTGGCGATCCCTGATTTCAAAATCGATGTCTGTAAAAACATCTTGAGGACCAAAAGCTTTGGTCCCTTTTAGAATGGATACAATCATCAGTTAACCTTTTTAAGTTGTAAGTAATCCGCAAACCCTAACGCAATATTCTCAATCAATTCATCATGACGAGTCGTATAGATCTGATAGTCTTGGGTATTGGATAGAAAGAGTAAATCAAGTAAGATTGCTTGAAGACCATAAGGGTTACTTGCGGCAAATGATGCGTTTTCTTTGGATGCATCTGAATAACGTCCCGCATTCAAAATCAAACCACCTGTTTCTCTGACATCTGTATTGACATCCATATTATCAAGAACGCCACCACTAACAATCCCTAACTTATTGCCTTTAGAACCAACGCCAAATATCGTCAAATCATCCAATTCCATATACGCATCAAAGACCGTGGTTGCGAAACGGTTTGAGGCATAGTGAGAATATATGATACGTGCCCCTTTACTGATCCCATTGGCACTACTGTTAAAATCTAAGGCAATATAATACTTCGCTTTGACTCCATAAATTCTAGCCATTCGACCATCAGTTCCCCACCGATTGATCATTTCATTTCCTCGTGAGATGAAAACCTTTAGTCCATAAGCTTCAAGTTTGGTTTTTAAGAGTTTAGCACTGTCTACCAATGCATTAGCCCCATTGACATTTTTGACAACAAGTCCATCTCCTTCATATTGATTACGAGAAGGATCAATGACAACATCATAAATTGCTTCAGGCACTTCTTTCTTAACGACTCTGATAAAGACATAATTCTTATCAAAGATCTTACGTTCTTCAAAAGGAGACTCAATCAGATCCGCATCTGCGACGACTTCAACTTCCATCCCTAATCCAATTTCTCTACGAATCGTATAAAACTCATCATAAAGAACATTGTTAGAGATCAAACGGGTCTTAGTTAAATTCTCCATTACGAAGACTTCATAAAAGCCTTCTGTGATTGTATCTAAAGGAATCTGTCGATCGACATAATTCTCCATCATATAAACAAGTTCTGTTCCATCACAAACATTTCTTAAAATCAATGTTTTCCCTACGAAATAATCTGTTTTGGCCAATTCAAAAGGATCATGGTAAATGTTGAGCGTTTCACCATAATATAAATGTTGAGCTAAGATCGTCGTATCTTCATACACTAAAGTTTTTAATGTGGTTTGGGCTTTTTGTAGACTATAATCACATACAAGGTATTTTGGCTGCTTTACGATGACTTCATGTGGACTCATTAGAGTAAATAACACATAGGATAGCAACAATGCCAAGACTAAAAGTGGAAGCGCAATCTTCCATCTTAATTTCGTTTTTCTAGAACGATAATCTCGCTTTACTTTTTTCATAGACGGATATCAGTTATATGTTTAGGTTTTCTAGCCTCAACAGGAGGCAATGTGTTGTATGAAGGCGCAATGGCAGTACACAGGTATTCATGAGGATGGGCTGCGATTGGTAACATGGTATCTTCAAAGGTTACATATTGAACTGGATATATGTCATCCTTTTTAAAGATAAAAGGTTTAAATGGGGATTTAAAGGTCCATGTTAAATCAAAACCGATGTATTTCGAGTTCCGATTCATTTTACCATAGATCCTAGCATTACCTAAGAACCAAACTTTAAGAGGCAAAGGATTGATCTTTATGTTTTCAAAAAAGACGATAAAAGGCATCAATGCTTGATTTAAAAGTCTTAATGGTAAATCCAAAGCTTTATTGGGACTGACATAATCATAAACAAAGACATCGACAAAGATCCCATCAGAGTCAGTACAACGATTTGCTAAAAGGTTATTTGCTTCTTTGATGTAGGTTCCCTTTTTACGTATTTTCATACCTGGGATCAAAACATTATAACGATTGCATGTTTCAAAGCAATGAATGACATACTTATCTCCAAGATGATGGGCTATGGCTTGAAACCTACGATAATCTTTAATCATCATGGAAATATCTGCATCATCATCCCAAGGGATGAATCCTTTGTGTCTAACCGCACCTAAAGCACTTCCGCCATTGAGAAAGTAAGGGATATCATGTTCTCGACAGACTTTATCTATGTCTTTTAGCATTTCTAAAAGAACCATCTGAACATCGTGGATTGTGATCACAGATCCATCGGGATTGGTTTTTAAGATATAGGATTCCATATTAGAACAGGAGATTTTTCGGAGTTCTCGCAAACGGCAAGACATCGCGGATATTGGTCATCCCGGTGATATACATCAAAAAGCGATCTAGTCCTAAACCAAAACCGGCATGTTTACACCCGCCATATCGTCTAAGGTCTAAATACCACTGTAAACTATCTTCATGGATACCCATTTCAGCCATACGTTTCTTTAAAGCATCCAAACGTTCTTCACGCTGCGATCCGCCAACCAATTCACCTATGGCAGGAACCAATAAGTCGCATGCCGCAACCGTCTTTTGATCATCATTGAGACGCATGTAGAAGGCTTTGATGTCTTTAGGGTAATCCGTTAAGAATACTGGACCTTGAATGACTTGTTCACACAAATAACGTTCATGCTCAGATTGTAGGTCTGTGCCCCAATCGACTGGATATTCAAATTTCACAGGTGCGACTTTTAAATGTTCAATGGCTTGAGTATAAGTCATTCTCGCAAAAGGTGCAGCTTTGACTTGGTTCAATCGATCAATCAAGGTCTTATCGATCATCTCATTGAAGAATTTCATTTCTTCAGGACAGTTTTCCATGACATAAGCAATACAACTTTTAACCATGTCTTCAATCAGATCCATATCATCATTGAGATCCGCAAAAGCAATCTCAGGTTCAATCATCCAGAATTCACTCGCATGACGAGCTGTATTTGAGTTCTCAGCTCTAAATGTTGGTCCGAAAGTATACACATCTCTAAAAGCCAAGGCAAAAGCTTCGGCTTGAAGTTGACCTGATACCGTTAAGGAAGCTTTTTTCCCAAAGAAATCTTCATCGTACTTTGTATCTTCACGCGTTGTGACGGTAAAAACTTCGCCTGCGCCTTCCGCATCATTACCGGTAATGATTGGCGCATGGACATACACAAATCCTTGATTCTGAAAGAATTCATGAATGGCCATGGATAAAACAGAGCGAACTCTGAATACTGCAGAAAAAGTATTGGTTCGTGGTCTTAGATGAGCGATTTCTCTTAGGTATTCAAAAGAATGACGTTTCTTTTGAAGTGGATAATCATTGTCGCATTCGCCTTCTAAAAGGATCTCAGTGACTTCGATCTCAAAAGGTTGTTTGGCTTCTGGGGTGCGTTTAAACATCCCGGTCACTGTCAATGAACACCCGGTCAGATACTTCGTATACGCTTCGAAATCAGCTAAAGCACTGGAATAAACCAGTTGTACATTTCTAAAATAAGTTCCATCGTTAAGTTCAATGAAACCGACGCTTCCATTGTTGCGATTGGTTCTGATCCAGCCTTGAAGCTGGACAACCTCGATCCCATCGATCTCAATGGGACTGCCATCGCTGATCAATTCATAACATTCTCTAACGGTCATATAAGGTATCATGGGTTCCTCACTTCATCGCGTTTGTTTCAAATACCAGTTCCTGGATCATAGAAACAACATCGACGGCTTTAACGGTCACCCCTTTGGGGACCTGTATGTGTTCATGGGTAAAATCTACAATGCCTTTGATTCCGACTTCAACCAGTAAATCAACGGTTTCTTGAACATTGGAAGAAATCGATAAGATGGCGATACGGCATCCTTCAGGCAATTTTTCTTTCAGTTGGCTCATCGGATAAACAGGGATCTCATAGGCATTTCCAACTTTATCGGCACTAACATCAAAGGCACAGGCAATTTCCCCTACCACATGATTCCACCGGTTATAATTCATCAAAGCGCGGCCCAGATTACCAGCCCCTACGATGATCAATTTCTCTTGAAACGATCCACCCAAATGAGCATCAAAGATTTCTATGAGACTACCAACATCATAACCATAACCTTGTTTTCCAAGCGATCCCAAAAACGAGAAATCGCGCCGGATCGTTGTCGGTTCCACATCGACAAACTCAGAGAGTTCACGCGACATGATACGACTGATCCCCAAGTGTTGGAGCTTCCGTAACGCTTTTAAATAAACGGGATAACGTTGTAGTGTTGCCTTAGGCACATTTTGATGATTTGACATAACTTCACCTTCCTAGACATAATGATAACATATTCACAAACGATTGTGAATAAATTTCCTTAAATTCACTTATACTCTAGGCCTGGATTGGCACTAATATCAAGATTGCCTCTAATTCCATGACGATAGGCGACTTCTGCAGCCGCTCCAATCATGGCCGCATTGTCTGTGCAGCACCATAATGGTGGAATGGTGATCTTAAGATTTGGATATTCTGTGCTAAGTTCATTGATCAAAATTCTTAAACGAGAGTTTGCGGCTACCCCACCAGCCAACACGAGATGTCTTACATCATACATCTCCAAAGCCAATTTTGTTTTACGTAAAAGTTCACCCAAAACTGCTTCTTGGAAGGCATATGCAAGATCAGTTTGATTGATTTCACGTTCTTGTTTGGTTTCTCTTTGGACCAATTGTAAGACTGCTGATTTTAAACCACTGAACGAAAAATTAAGTGGCTCTTCTGTTTTAACACGAGGCAATTGATAATGTGCTTGACCTGTTTTAGCGAGTTTATCGATCGCAGGGCCCCCTGGATAAGACAGATGCAAGACGCGAGCTACTTTATCATAAGCCTCCCCTACCGCATCATCCTGAGTGGATCCTAAAATCTCAAAACTCCATTCTTCTTTAAGATAAACAAGCTCTGTATGACCACCGGATACGACCAGTGCCAATAGCGGATATTCGATCGCATCTACAAAAGCATTGGCATAAATATGCCCTGCGATATGATGAATTGGGATCAAAGGTTTTCCAGTTGCCCAAGCTAAAGTTTTCGCAGCTAAAAGACCTACGTGAAGTGAACCGATTAGACCTGGTCCTTGTGTCACCGCGATCGCATCGATTTGATCCATGGTTGAATTGGCTTTTCGAAGAGCTTCTTCTAAAACGACCGAAATATTCTCGATGTGTAAGCGAGATGCAACTTCAGGGATAACTCCTCCGAATTTAGAATGAACATTGATTTGCGATGAAACGACATTAGACAAAACTGTCTTTCCGTCTTCTATGATCGCAACCGCTGTTTCATCACATGAACTCTCTATGGCACAGATTCTCATAACGCTCCTTAGAAAACAAAACCCGCTGTAAGCGGGATTCGTTTACTGTTCAATTTTATCACAGAACAGCTTATTTTTCTATTTTAGAATACCATATGCTTTTTGAAGAATGGTCTTAAGATCGCTGACCAGCGGTAAGCGAGGATTGCATGGTGTACATTGATCTTCATAAGCCATCATCGATACCAAGTCAAGATCTGAATCAAATTGGTCTTGCGTAATGCCTTGGGTTTGAAGATTCATTACGATCCCAATGCTTTGTGCGAGATCATGACAAGCTTGAGCATAAGACTCTACGCCTTGTTCAAGCGTATCAGCAGGTAATCCAAGCATTTTTGCTAAATTCTGATATTTCTCATTGGCTTTATAGTAGTTATATTTTGGCCATGTGGCTGGTTTAGAAGGATGGGTTCCATTAAAACGGATCACATGCGGAAGTAATATCGCATTGGCTCTACCATGAGGGACATGCCATGTTCCACCGATTTTATGCGCCAATGAATGATTGATGCCTAAGAAACTGTTAGCGAACGCCATACCAGCTATGGTAGACGCATTGTGCATTTTTTCTCTTGCTTCAGGATCATTTTTACCATCTTTAACAGCTCTAGGCAAGAATTCAAAGACCATTTTGATGGCTTGTAGACATAAACCATCTGTAAAGTCGGAAGCTAAAGTTGAAACATAGGCTTCTGTCGCATGAGTCAAAACATCCATTCCGGTATCAGCAGTGACCGATGCGGGTAGATTCATTGTAAAAGTTGAATCGATGATCGCAACCGTAGGGGTCAAGGAGTAATCCGCTAAAGGATATTTCTTATTGACGCGTTTATCGGTCAATACTGCGAAAGGTGTTACTTCAGAGCCTGTTCCAGAAGTTGTCGGGATACAGACCAATTGAGTTTTCTTACCGAGTTCCGGATACTTAAAGGCACGTTTACGGATATCCATGAATTTCTGCTTAAGATCATCGAAATCGACTTCAGGGTGTTCATAAAATAACCACATGCCTTTTGCAGCATCCATAGGTGAACCTCCACCTAAAGCAATGATCGTATCTGGTTTAAACGCATTCATCAATTCAAAGCCCTTCTTAACAGTGTCCATAGAAGGATCTGGTTCTACATCACAAAAGAGTTGGATTTGAACTTTATTTCTTCTTTGGTTAAGTTGATCTACGATTTTAGCATAATAACCAAGATCGACCATAGCACGATCTGTTACCACAAACACTCTTTCAATATCTTTCATTTGTTGGAGATATTGAATGGAATTACGCTCAAAGTATATTTTTGATGGGATCTTGAACCATTGCATATTGTTGTTTCTGCGTCCTATACGCTTAATGTTGAGAAGATTAATGGCTGAGATATTGTTGGAAACTGAGTTATGACCATAAGATCCACAGCCTAGTGTCAAAGATGGAATAAAGGCATTGTAGACATTGCCGATACCCCCAAAAGTAGCTGGTGAGTTCCATATGATTCGAATCGCTTTACAGGCTTTCCCAAATGCATCTGCAATGTTCTTATCTTGGGTATGAATGGCTGCAGAGTGGCCTAAACCGTGAAATTCTACCATTTCTTTGCTGAAACGAATGCCTTCTTGGGTTGATTTTGAAACAATGAAAGCCAAAACAGGACTTAGTTTTTCACGTGTGCAAGGTTCATTCTCACCTATTTCTTTTACTGGTACGCCTAAGATGACTGTATTTTGCGGAACTTCAAAGCCAGCCTGTTTAGCAATCCAATCAGCTGACTTCCCTACGATCGCTGAATTAAGTACTGCACCTGCACAATTATGACTATGCGCATTGACTCCAAAACAGTATTGTTCTAATTTTTCTTTTTCTTCCTTATTAACGAAATAAACACCGTATTTTTTAAAGAGGGATAATGCTTGATCATTAATTTCCTTATCGATGATGACACACTGTTCCGAAGCACAAATCATCCCATTATCGAATGCTTTTGACATAACGATGTCATTGACAGCTTGACGAACATCACATGTTTTTTCCATGTAAGCAGGAACATTCCCAGCACCAACACCTAAAGCAGGTTTACCACATGAATAGGCTGCTTTGACCATGGCATTTCCACCAGTAGCCAAGATTGTAGCAACATCCGTATGATTCATTAAGAAACCTGTTCCTTCTTTTGAAGGTTTTTGAATCCATTGGATACAATGAAGTGGTGCCCCAGCTTTTACTGCAGCATCATATACGATTTTTGCTGCACTTGCTGAACATATTTGAGCTCCAGGATGAAACGAAAATATGATCGGATTTCTAGTCTTCAAAGAAATCAAACATTTAAAAATAACAGTAGAAGTAGGATTGGTGATAGGCGTGATTCCTGCGATGACCCCAACTGGTTCTGCGATTTCAGTAATACCAGTCGATTCGTTTTCAGAAACGATCCCAACCGTTTTTAAATGTCGCATATCATTGACGACAAACTCACAGGCAAATAAATTCTTTGTAGCTTTGTCTTCAAATACACCTCGACCTGTTTCTTTAACAGCCAACAGAGCTAATTCACCGTGTTGATCAAGTGCTGCCACACTCGCCTTCGCAACGATATAGTCGATTTGTTCCTGGGTTAATTGCATAAACCCTTCTAAAGCAGATATGCCCTTCTTAACCAGTTCATCCACATCTTTTTCGATGGTCTGAATCGGTGTCAATTCTATTGATTGATTGGTGTCTTTCTTAATCATTTTTTCCTCCGTGACTTGTTATTCATTTCACATACACACTATATGCCTTATCTAAAGTTAAGTCAAGTCATATGTTATATTTTTCACATATAAACGGTTACATCTTTGTACAACAAAAAAAAGAGCCACCTTCGCTCTTCTTAACGCATCTGTTTTAACATCAATACCGCATCTTCATCCGGGTGAGAATAATAGTCTCTTCGTATTGTGATTTGTCTAAATCCGGCAGACTCATAGAGATGGGTCGCCTTGGTATTAGATACGCGAACCTCTAAAGTAATGACAGATACCCCTTCTTGGGTTGCCTTCAACAAGGCATATTCTAGAAGTTTCTTACCATATCCTCTATTTTGTACTTGCAGATCGACACCTAAGGTTGTGATCTGCATCGCATCATCATGGATCCATAAGCCCAGATATCCTTTGATGCCCTCTTCATCCAACACAACATAATGCCCAAAAGGATTCTGCATCAATTCAAAGTGATAATTCTCAATGGTCCAAGGTGAACTAAACAACTGATGTTCAAGGTCAAGGATAGATTCCAAATCATCAAGAACCATGATTCGAATCATAATCCGTAATCGTCCGTTTCTTTCAAGTAACGGGGAACCAAGGTATGCACATTGTCGACTTTGATCCAACGTGATCTGAGTTGGATAAAGTGTTTTGAACAGTCCACTTCAGTCTTTTTCATTCCTAAAAGATGTGCATCTCCCACAAAGACTGCTTCAGGATCAAGATTTTTTTTCGCCTCTTCAATTGATAAGGTGATGTCTTGATGTACAGGTTCACCATTTTTATAGTGCCCCAGATATACACGTTTGGCACGCGCATCCATAACCGCATAAATATTGGGTTGATTGCCGGCTAAAAGCTGAAGACTACTTATGGTATAAAGTTGAATACCTTGAACCAAACCCAATACTTTCGCCACAGTCATTGAAATCCTAAGTCCAGTATAACTGCCTGGTCCATCGGTTAAAACCAAGGCTTGCAGATCTGTTGGTCTCCAGTTGGCTTCTTTAAACATCCGATCGATCTCAACCATGATGGTTTCAGATTGTTGTTTAAACGCTGGTTTTTGAATCGAAGAGATCAATTGATCTTCTTCAATTAACGCAATCGTCAAATAACTATGCGATGTATCTAGTGCTAAAGTTTTCATTCTATTTTCTCCAAGATATGCGAATATGTTGATCCGTGGGAAATCAATTCTATTAAGCGATCGTCTTCATCCAAGCGGGTCATCTTAATTTCTAGGTAAGATTGTGGTAATAAGTCTTTAATGTAGTCCGGCCACTCTATGACACAAACTCCTTCAGTCCCTATCAGTTCTTCAAATCCAAGATCTTGATGAAGACCTTCTAAACGATACGCATCGATGTGGACCAGTTTCAATCTACCGATATAAATCTTCATGATGGTAAAGGTTGGGCTAGAGACCATTTTCTTGATGTCTAAACCTTTGGCTAAACCTTGGGTAAAAGTTGTCTTACCTGCGCCTAAATCACCACTTAACGTGATGACGGCTTTATCTTTAAGATGTAGTGCGATTTGTTGTGCTAAGGCTTTTGTCGCTTGTGGGGAATGGGTGATGATTTGTTTTTTCATAGTGCTCTAACATTATATCAAATAATTGACAAGACAAAAGAAAAACTCCCTATAAGGGGAGTTTTTCTAACTGGCAACGTGCTCTTTTCACTACGGCTAGCGTAGCTATATTTACCGCTGAAGTGCTTAACTTCTGTGTTCGGGATGGGAACAGGTGTGACCACTTCGCTATTGTCACCAGATCTGAGAGTTTATTCTCTCAAAACCGAATATCAGATAGATAGTTGTTGTATTCAGGACGATCAATCTAAATAATTGATGTCTAAGTTATGGGTGTGATTAAATCCTCGACCTATTAGTATCAGTAAACTGAATGCATTGCTGCACTTACATCTCTGACCTATCAACCTCGTCGTCTTCAAGGGGTCTTACTTCACAAGGAATGGGAAATCTCATCTCGGAGCCGGTTTCACGCTTAGATGCCTTCAGCGTTTATCCGATCCATACTTGGCTACCCAGCTATGCTCCTGGCGGAACAACTGGTGCACCAGAGGTATGTCCATCTCGGTCCTCTCGTACTAAAGACAGAACTCCTCAAATTTCCTACGCCCACAACAGATAGGGACCGAACTGTCTCACGACGTTCTGAACCCAGCTCACGTACCGCTTTAATGGGCGGACAGCCCAACCCTTGGAAGCGAATTCACCTCCAGGATGCGATGAGCCGACATCGAGGTGCCAAACCTCGCCGTCGATGTGAACTCTTGGGCGAGATCAGCCTGTTATCCCCAGGGTAGCTTTTATCCGTTAAGCGACGGCCATTCCATACTGCACCGCCGGATCACTAAGTCCGACTTTCGTCCCTGCTCGACTTGTAAGTCTCGCAGTCAAGCACCCTTCTGCCTTTACGCTCGTCGATTGATTTCCAACCAATCTGAGGGTACCTTTGAGCGCCTCCGTTACTCTTTAGGAGGCGACCGCCCCAGTCAAACTGCCCACCTGACACGGTCCCGCACCCAGCTCATGGGTGTCGGTTAGAATTTCAAACAAACAAGAGTGGTATCCCAGTAAAGCTCCATGGGGTCTTTCCGTCTAGTTGCGGGTAACCTGCATCTTCACAGGTACTAAGATTTCACCGAGTCTGCTGCCGAGACAGCGCCCAAATCATTACGCCATTCGTGCGGGTCAGAACTTACCTGACAAGGAATTTCGCTACCTTAGGACCGTTATAGTTACGGCCGCCGTTCACTGGGGCTTCGGTTCAAAGCTTCGCCTTGCGGCTAACAACTCCCCTTAACCTTCCAGCACCGGGCAGGCGTCACCCCATATACGTCGTCTTGCGACTTTGCATAGAGCTGTGTTTTAGTTAAACAGTTGCTTGGGCCTCTTCACTGCGGCACTTTCGTGCACCCCTTCTTGCGAACGTACGGGGTCATTTTGCCGAGTTCCTTGGCAACAGTTCTCTCGCTCGCCTCAGGATTCTCTCCTAGCACACCTGTGTCGGTTTCGGTACGGGCCGCAATACAATTAACGCTAGAAGTTTTTCTTGGAAGCTGGCATCAGATGCTTCTCTACTTGGTCACCCGTTCGTTCCTCATCACACATTCGAGTTGTGGTGCGGATTTGCCAACACCACCTCTACTTTGCTTAAACCGGCTCTACCAATCGCCGGCTCATCCTAGCCTTCTCCGTCACTCCATCACTTGTACGCGGGTACAGGAATATCAACCTGTTGTCCATCGACTACGCCTTTCGGCCTGATCTTAGGTCCCGACTTACCCAGGGCGGACGAACCTTCCCCTGGAAACCTTGTGCAATCGGCGTGTCAGATTCTCACTGACATTTCGCTACTCACACCGGCATTCTCACTTCTATACACTCCAATGCTCCTCACGGTACATCTTCAACGCGTATAGAACGCTCTCCTACCATTACATTGCTGTAATCCGTAGATTCGGTATCGTTACGCACTCTTTGAAGGGTGGCTGCTTCTAAGCCAACCTCCTAGTTGTCTGTGCATCCCCACATCCTTTTCCACTTAGCATGAATTTTGGGACCTTATCTGACGATCTGGGCTGTTTCCCTTTTGACCATGGACCTTATCACCCACAGTCTGACTGCCGAGTATATCATTATGGCATTCGGAGTTTGATTGATATCAGTACCACGAGATGTGGCCATCAATCATTCAGTGCTCTACCTCCATACGACTTAACCTCGACGCTAGCCCTAAAGCTATTTCGGAGAGAACCAGCTATCTCCAAGCTCGATTGGAATTTCTCCCCTAGACACAACTCATCCGCCAACTTTTCAACGGGGGTCGGTTCGGTCCTCCAGTTGGTATCACCCAACCTTCAACCTGGTCATGTCTAGATCGCCTGGTTTCGGGTCTACCGCATCGTACTATCGCCCTATTAAGACTCGCTTTCGCTACGGCTCCGCATTTTCTGCTTAACCTCGCACGATATGGTAACTCGCCGGTCTATTTCACTCCGCTTCCGCGGTTCTTTTCACCTTTCCCTCACGGTACTGGTTCACTATCGGTCATTAAGGAGTATTTAGCCTTACCGGATGGTCCCGGTGGATTCCGACAAGGTTTCACGTGCCTCGCCGTACTCAGGGTACTGCTAGAGCTGATTGGGTTTTCGAATACAGGGCTTGCACCTTCTATGGCCGGCCTTTCAATGCCGTTCTTCTAACCGTTTCAGTCTCATATTGCAGCCCTACAACCCCAACACAAAGTTGGTTTGGGCTCTTCCCTTTTCGCTCGCCACTACTAAGGGAATCATTGTTATTTTCTTCTCCTCCAGCTACTAAGATGTTTCAATTCACTGGGTTGTCTTCTCATTACCTATGTATTCAGTAATGGATAACAGCGCATTACCGCTGCTGGGTTTCCCCATTCGGATATCTCCGGATCATTGTGTACTTACCACTCCCCGAAGCGTTTCGCCGTTAGTTGCGTCCTTCATCTGCTCTTAATGCCAAGGCATCCACCGTACGCTCTTCATAATTTAATCACTTGTTTTATTAACGTGTGTTTAACTGCTGTATTCTTGTTTTGCTTGATTTACTGTTTATTTAAAACTGTTTGTTTCTCGTAATAAAAATCTTAGTTTTAGTTTTCAACTATTCAGAAAGATCATGTATTTATACATTTTTCTATCTGTTATTCGGTTTTCAAAGAACGAACTACTTAAAATGAGAGCCGAGCTCTCAAAACTAAATAGGAAATAGTGTCGATTTATGCAATTCTTTCTCCTTAGAAAGGAGGTGATCCATCCCCACGTTCCCGTAGGGATACCTTGTTACGACTTAACCCTAATCATCGATCCTACCTTCGACGGCTCCTTCCTTACGGTTAGGCCACCGGCTTCGGGTATTATCAACTCTCATGGTTTGACGGGCGGTGTGTACAAACCCCGAGAACGTATTCACCGCGGCATGCTGATCCGCGATTACTAGCGATTCCAGCTTCATGAAGTCGAGTTGCAGACTTCAATCCGAACTGAGACGTACTTTGTGAGTTTTGCTTCATGTCACCATTTCGCATCCCTTTGTATACGCCATTGTATTACGTTTGTAGCCCAGGCCATAAGGGGCATGATGATTTGACGTCATCCCCACCTTCCTCCGGTTTATCACCGGCAGTCTCTCTAGAGTCCCCAACTGAATGATGGTAACTAAAGACAAGGGTTGCGCTCGTTGCGGGACTTAACCCAACATCTCACGACACGAGCTGACGACAACCATGCACCACCTGTATCCCAGATAACCTCCACTATATCTCTATAGCTTTGCTGGGTATGTCAAGGCCTGGTAAGGTTCTTCGCGTTGCGTCGAATTAAACAACATAATCCACCGCTTGTGCGGGGTCCCGTCAATTCCTTTGAGTTTCACACTTGCGTGCGTACTCCCCAGGCGGAATACTTATTGCGTTAACTGCAGCACTGAGTTTTATCCCATCATCGTTTACAGCGTGGACTACTAGGGTATCTAATCCTATTTGCTCCCCACGCTTTCGTGCTTCAGCGTCAGTAACAGGCCAGGCAACCGCCTTCGCCACCGGTGTTCCTCCATATATCTACGCATTTTACCGCTACACATGGAATTCCGTTGCCCTCTCCTGCACTCTAGTCTAATAGTTTCTAATGCAGTTCAGAGTTGAGCCCTGAAATTTCACATTAGACTTACTAAACCGCCTACGCACCCTTTACGCCCAATAATTCCGGATAACGCTTGCCACCTACGTATTACCGCGGCTGCTGGCACGTAGTTAGCCGTGGCTTTCTGGTTAGGTACCGTCACTTCAGCGGCGTTGCTCGGTCAGGCTTTCGCCCATTGCCGAAAATTCCCTACTGCTGCCTCCCGTAGGAGTCTGGGCCGTGTCTCAGTCCCAGTGTGGCCGGTCATCCTCTCAGATCGGCTACGCATCATCGTCTTGGTGGGCCATTACCCCGCCAACTAACTAATGCGCCATAAACTCATCTCAAAGCGGAGCGAACGCTCCTTTAGTTGAAAGAAGATGTCTTCTAACAAGCTATCCGGTATTAGCTATCGTTTCCAATAGTTATCCCAGACATTGAGGCAGATTATTTATGTGTTACTCACCCGTTCGCCACTAAGGAGCAAGCTCCTTCGTACGACTTGCATGTATTAGGCACGCCGCCAGCGTTCATCCTGAGCCAGGATCAAACTCTCCATTTGATTTGCTCATATTTTTTTTAATTAAAACCGACCTAAGTCGGTCAACATTTCTGTTATTTTAATCGACGTTTTTTTCCTATTTAGTTTTCAAAGATCGGCCGCATTCACATGTTTTGAGCGCTTCTTGCTAATGCTTGTAGCGTTCGTTGTTTTCGTGAGTGCCTATTTATAATATCAAATGCCCCATTGACTGTCAACAACTTTCACCCACATTTCTCAATTAATTTTTCTCGAAATTTGGTTGGGGCGGAAAACACAATTTTACTCTAGCGATTTACGATGCACTTTAAGGTAAACATCGAAGTAATCCTCAATCTCATCTCTTATAAAGGGCGATTGCTTAGCTTTGATGAGTTCTAAGAGCTCTTGCAGGGTTCTTTCCACAATGGCTTTCAAATCATCGCTATAGCGCATCAACTCCCCGTGTAAGGCATATTCATCCTCATCAAGGATGTTGGTTGCCCCATCTGGATAGACTTTCACATCCAGATCATAGTCGATATTCTTTATGGCTTCCCCATCAAATAACGAAGGTGAGGCCAGATTACAATAATAGTAGATCCCACTTTTCCTAAGCATCGCAATAATGTTGAACCAACGATCAGGATAGAAGAAACATATGGCCGGCTCTCTGGTAAACCAGCGTCTGCCATCAGCTTCGATCACCCATGTCTTGTTGGTGACGACCACAGTACGTTCATCCGTACTTTCTAAAACCAAGCCTCTTAACCATGTGCGGTGTAAAGTCCCGTTGTGTTTATATGACTGGATTTTGATGGTCTGTCCTTGTTTGAGATTCATGCGATTTCCTTAATGTGCTTTTCTATTATAACACAAGTGCTTAAAAGAAAAGGATGAGATTGTCTCATCCTTAGTCTTGGTGAAATTTTTGGGGTAAGCGATGAATGATCAAGGGAACCAAGATGACTCCCAGAATAATCGTTGGGATCATGTAGCTTAGGTTATAGTTGATTGAGAAGAACCAAGCTTCACTTGAACCTGCTGCTGTTTCAACCCATAGATACGTTCCCACCACGATGTGACTGACTGATCGGATCAGATTGGTGATGATGACCCCTGTCTTGATTTCGACTTTATTGATGGTAAAGTCCTTAAATAACGGGGCCAATCCATAGACTCCAAAGGGTATGACATAATCCAACAGTAAACCAACCAAAGGCCAAGTCGGGGTAAACCAAATGCCGCCTGATGAGATGACTTGAAGCGGAACACTAATCAAACCAACCACGACCCCTTCTTTCCAACCCAAATGATAAGCTGCGATCAAGATGGCCATACTACCTAGACCAAGAGATCCACCATTGGGCATCTTGAATAAACCAAAGGTATGTGCTGCATAATCCAAAACGATAAACAAAGCCGCATACAAAGCCATGAACACCAACTTCAAAACAATTCGATCTCGTTTCATAAAAATACACCTCCTGTTGTGTGAGGCGTAAGGATGTAAACTCCCTACGCTGGTTTTAACCAGATCAGGTGATAAGGGTCTGTCTCTAAACATCTCAGCCTTTTGGGCTCCCCTGTTCACGAGTTCAGTTTATCATAAGTGTGATAAAATAAACACATGAACACACTAATCCCAACCCAAGACTTAGATTTATTACTAAAACAAGCAGAAGCTTTACTTGAAGGCGAAAAAGATAAGATTGCCAATATGGCCAATCTGAGCGCTTTGGTTTATCATTCGATTCCCGATCTCAATTGGGTCGGCTTTTATATATATAAGGATAGAGAATTGGTTTTAGGACCCTTTCAAGGTCTTCCAGCCTGTGTTCGCTTACAACTCAACAAAGGCGTCTGTGGAACTTCAGCATCGCTTAGAATGACGCTAAATGTCCCTGATGTGCATGCTTTTGAAGGTCATGTTGCATGTGACAGTGCATCCAATTCTGAGTGTGTCGTTCCGATCTATTTTATAGATGAACTTTATGGGGTATTCGATGTTGATTCACCGATAGTTAATAGATTCGATAAAGAACTTCAAAAGTTTCTAGAAGACATCGGTTCGCTGTTTATCAAAACCTATGAATAAACAAAACCGAATGACTGATCATCCGGTTTTTATTTTGAGTGTTATTTATTTAACATCAACTTAATGGCTTGTTTGACTTGATCAAGGGTCAACCGATCAAGTTTATTTTGAGTAAAAGCTTCATTATCCGGGAAAACAACTTTGCCACTTTGAATTGTGGCAACTCCTTGATAGCCTCCCATCAACAGATAATGACCTTCATCCGTCTTTTCCAGAAATAAAAGATATGTTTTACCTTTACTTAGCATCAGCACATCTTCAATTGGATATGTTTCAAAGTCTCCTTTTTTACCACCTGTTTGAAGCACAGATAAGGTTGAACCATTATTTGTTGAAGATTTGATTCTTTCAACAACTTCCAGTTCAGAAATGGTAAAAACCATATCTACTCTAAGTTCCAGTGATTGCGATACAACCTTAGTGATGATGATTTCATCTGATGCGTTAGTCATTTCTTCTACCGAATTATAATGTGTTGTCCATGATGCTTGAGTGGTTTGTTTGGGCTTAGCTGAGCATGCGGAAAGTGGCATCACAACGATAAAGAATTGAATCAATAAAAGTGTAAAGCTGCGCATTGTTTTCATAGGTATCCCCCATTGAGATATTAAGTACAATATACCACTTACTATAGGTTATGAACAACCAAAAAAGACGAGTAAATCACGATGAAAAACCAGCTATTTGAGCTGGCTTTCACATTGTTTGACGATTTCTTCAGCAACTTCATGAGTTCTTAAACTGACTTCAAAGGGAAAATCAAAAGGTGTATCGTTGATGACAGAAGAAATAAAATGATTGAGCATAGCATCAAAACCGCGTTTGTTTAAAGTTGTTTGCCAAGTCGAATGGGTTTTTATGATCATCTTATCTTCTTGATACGTCTCTAAGCTTTCCATTTGACGCACGATTTTCTTTTCACCATGACGCATGACTTCCAATACTTCTTCTACGACCCCATTGTCATAATTCATGATTCCGATTGCATGTGAATGTTCACTTAGATAATCAACAACGACCATGGTTTGTTTGCCATTTTTAGTAGTACTTTTGGCATTAATCGCAACCAAAGGTTCTCCTAATAAATATAAACACGTATCAATAACATGAATATAATCATCAAAGACCATATGACGAACCTGATCTCCTTGATGAAGCATCCTGTTTTTTTGATGAATGATCAAATCTGGAATACCTTGGTTTGCGATGTCTCGTACAACAGGAATATATCTGCGATTAAAGCCGACCATGACTCTTGTCTTGTATTGTGTTGCTAAGTCGACTAAGGTCTTTGTTTCAGCATAGGATAAGGTGACTGGTTTATCGATATGTAATGGAATTCCAGCTTCGATGATGACTTTGGCTTGATCAAAATGAGCAGAGGTCGCTGAGCATAAAAAGATCATGTCTGGTTTTTCTAGAATCAGTTCATTGAGATCGGTCATCCCTGACCTTAAATGATACTTAGACATGACTTCTTTAAGGGTATCCACGTTTCTAGTACAAGGGATGATCTCAACATCCGGTAGATTACACAAAACGGGCAGATACGCTTTTTTGGCGATGTCACCAATACCTACGATTCCAATTCTCGTCATTTTAGTTTCACTCATGATGTGCCTCCTCAAGCATGTTGATTTTACAGACATCGACCCATTGTTGAGCCTTAGAAAAGTGTTCCAATTCTATCAAATCCAATTCTATGGCTGAATTTGAACTGCCTACTGCGGGAAATACCGTGTCAAATCTTTTCAAAGAAGTATCCAAGGTTACGATACAACCGGCTTTGATCCCAAAAGGACATACACCACCTACCCCATGACCGACCAAATCTAAGGTTTCTTGAGGATCAAGCATTCTCGCTTTGATCCCAAATTGGCTTTTGAATTTCTGATTGTCGATTTTCACATCACCTGCTGTGACCACCAAAAGAGCGGTGTCTTTATATCGAAAAGCTAAGGTCTTTGCGATACATTGTGGTTTTACGCCCAAAGCCTTCGCTGCCAATTCAACGGTCGCACTGGAGACTTCAAAGGTCAAAATTCGATCCTGTGCATTGAATTCACTTAAATGTACATACGCTGCTTCGATGGACATACATTTCCTCACACATTTCCCTTTTATTATAGCACTCATGAAAAGAGCTTGTGCTCAGCACAAGCTCTACTTCACTTCTATTTTTTTAACTTCTTGTTGCTGGAGTTCCAGCATGGGCAATTTGACCTTAAGGATCCCTTCTTCATAAGCAGCTTCAATGGCTTTGGAATCAATGTTTTCGATGCGGAGTTGGCGGCTGTAGCTTTCTAGTGATCTTGAACGCATGACATAATGACGTTTTTCTTCTTGTCGTTCTTCTTTGTGTTGAGCCTTGATGGTTAAGATATCACCATTGAAATCCAGACTAATATCTTCTTTATTGAACCCTGGTATTTCAACTTCCACAACCATCGCATTTCCTTCTTTGTAGATGTCTAGACGTTCATGCATTCTTTTTGGCCAAAACAGATCATCATCGAATAAAGCTTCCAAACTGAAGGGATCGGGTCGACGCACTAAACTGTTACGCATAAGTGTCCTCCTGAAGACTTTATCGTCTTTCCCTAACTAAAATATATCGCAAATTCTATAAATTTCAAGAGGTTTACACTCATTTTTTCACAACAATTTCATCATAAAAAAAGCCGCAACTTCTGCGGCATTTGTGGATTAAGCTCTGTTACCTAAGCGATCATCCATCATCATGATACCGATTGGTGTCGGCACTTTTTCTAGACGAGTGATGATATCGACCAATTGGGCTTCTTCTTCAACTTGTTCATTGACGAAGTATAAGTATAGGCTGGCTAAGGCATGATCCTTCGCTTCTACAGCAGCTTCATAGATCTTTGCGATACGAGCAGATACTTTCTTTTCATGTTCCAAAGACAATTTAAAGACTTCTAGGAAGCTAGGGAATTCAGTTGCCCCTGCAGCAATTGGACGCATCAATACGCGAACATTCACTTCTTGCAAGTAATGAGTCATCTTCATCGCATGGCCAACTTCTTCATTGGCTTGCTTTTCCATCCATTTGCCACTACCAGGATAGCCGTTTTCGACAAACCAGGTCGCCATGGATAAATAAAGATAAGCCGATTCTAGTTCAAAGTTAATCTGATCGGTTACGAGTTCTACGAGTTCTTTTTTCATTTTAATTACTCCTTGTTGTTTATATTATACCATTTTAAAAATAATCAAGGTTTTTCATGACTAGGTTTCTTTTTAAGGGATTGGCGATATAAAGTTATGTTTTTATGACCTAGTTTAAGCAAGTAAATCATCTCCTCTATCCGTTTTCGACGTGTATTGGTGCTATTCGTTGAGAATACATAAACGGCCCAATCTTTACGATAACCTGGGGTCAAACTCTTATAAAATTTCAAGGCAAGGGGCTCATCTTCAAGAAGAGCTTCTAATTCAGGAATGTGATGAACATAATCTGAACCGATCTGAGAGATTTTTGATTTAGGCTTGAAGTTGAGTACCTTTTTGATTTCTAGCAAGGTAAAGTTTTCATCAAAGCCAAGCATACGGTTAAATCGATAAGGACTTCCATAAACAAATCCTTCTTCATCCATCTTTACTCTAGGAAAGATTTCGTCTCGATGAACTGTACTGCGATAAAGTGGACTCCCTTTTTTGGGATAACAGATTAAAAGAATTCCTTTGTCTTCGATTAAATCTTGTTTGATGATATCTTCCAATGTTTTAAAGAATTCATCGTTAGATTGGGTGAAAACCAATAAGGCTTCCTGTTTGTTTTGTAATGTTAGAGAGTTGAATGGAGTGAGCTCAGATTTTAAGTAATCTGGCATGTTGATGATCGGCATGGACTTTAGCTTAAACTTCTCTTTGATGTTGAGCATAAGGACCTCCTTCAGATACTTTTATTTTATCTTACTTTTCCTAAAGATTCCACATCATTAAGTAAGCCGATATCATGATAAAATAGTAAAGACAGAAAGTACAAACCATGAACATCCATTTTGAACCATTAGACATAAATGAATCCTTGGCTCAACAAATGGCAAACTGGTATAATGACCCAGAGATTGCACCTTTTGTACACCCGACATTCACCGAAAGTGAACCACATCATTTTACCGCTCAAGATGTGTTGGATCAACATCACCCAAATCCCAAGATCTTGAAGTTTCTGATCATGGATGATGACTATCCGATCGGAGAATTCTCGATCACTGAGGATTTCCAATGGTTACTGGGTCCTAAAGAAGATGCGGCTTGGATCTCCATTTGTATCGGTGAAAAATCTTATTGGGGAAAAGGCATCTCAAAGATCACAATGAAAACTATTGAAGACATATGTAGAACATTGGGATTCAATCGTATTGAACTAGGCGTCTTTGAGAATAACCATAAAGCGCATCAGTTGTATCTAAGAATGGGGTATGTTCAATTCGCCAAAACTGAACACATGACCTATTCCCAAGGTGAATGGCGAACCGATCTGAGAATGGAGAAATACCTATAAAGAAAAGTCCTTGCGGACTTTTTAACATAACATATAACTTCATTTTCTCCAAAAGGTTTGAACACCCGCCTTATCAACGATGTTGAATTCAATCATCTTTGTCAATAAATCATAATCCACCGCTTTATTCCAAGGAAACTTCACCAACATCATAGAATGTTCATAACCTGCATTTTTGATGTCTTCTGAGAAATGCACGATGCCTGCCATTTCTGGTGAACATGCCAAATGATGTTTAGAAATACTAAAACCAATAATGAAAGTATCATGGTCTGTAAACATGGGTTGATTCCATGCGATTCGCTGGCTCAGTTTAGGATATCTATTTGCAATCCAGTTTAAGACTTCTTCAGTTCTTTCGCGTTGTGATGGATCAGCAATATCATCTAGGAAGGGTTTGAAAGTTTCAATCATAAGGACTCCGTTCTAAAGACATCATATTCACCATCAATTTAACCTTATGTGATTAAAAATGCAAAACAAAAGCCCAATTAAGAGCTTAGGATGACTTTGGAGCAGGTGAGGGGATTTGATATAACCTTTAACCAAGCCTTCAAACCCCTTCAAACTCCACATATTTTTTACCATTCTTTACCAACCTTAACTGGCTCGCACCTTTTGTATAGTCACATATAAACCATTTTATAAAGAATGTTGTCAGTTTATACTACTCAAACATTTTGCTAAGGGACATTTAATTTTTCAACTCACTACAGTTTTTGGAAAGGCAACAGTAAATTAGACAAAATTTATAAGGGACTTGTTTTTATATTCAACCGGACTCATATAATCCAGGGTTGAATGTATCCGCCTTGTA